>NZ_JAUFQU010000024.1:0-28256 GCF_030409925.1 Paenimyroides ceti | reverse complement strand
GATACATCTACAGTACCTTGACAAAGAAACGTTTGAATACAAAGTTTTTTATAGGACACAGGAAAAGTTAGCTGGTCGCCTCCTACCAGATTGTATACAGATTCATCAGGTACGCTTCCTTATGTTTCCGGATCGCATGCTCCAAAAGTATATTTTAAACGCAATGGTGATGAAGAGCAGGATTTTAATTATACAGCAACCTTTACTTCTACAGTCGGATGCAATACTACTCAGAATATTGCGGTAAAAGTAGTCGATGTGAAGCCACCAGTAGTACAGGATCAATTGTTCTGTGATGCTATATCTGTGGGTAATATTGTAGTTACTGCAGAGCCAAATACAACTATTCGTTGGTACGCTTCTGCGACGAGTACAGATATTTTAACCAGTATTGATACCACAGGTACTTATTATGTTGATGCAGAAAGATCGGGTTGTAAATCAGAAAGAATATCAGCTGTGATTACTATTGTAGGAGCTCAGACTCCAACAGCACCTGCAACACAGCATTTTTGTGACAGCGCATTAGTTTCAGACTTAACAGTAACAATACATCAGGGATTTGAGGGCAGATGGTACTCAACAGCAACAGCAACAGCTCCATTGGTTCCAACAACAGCTTTAGTAAACGGAGCGATTTATTATGCAGCTACTTATCATCCGGGTTCCGGTTGTGAATCACCCCGCATTCCGGTAACAGCAGTTATAACACAAACACCTGCAGCATTGCCTGCTCAGTCAATCCATTTGTGTCAGACAACTTCTTTTTCAGGATTGCAAATCACTACCTTGCCAAATGCCCAGTTGAAATGGTATGTTTCAGCTACTGCTGTGAATCCTATTGCTTCTACACAAAATGTAACGAGTGGTGTCTATTATGTTTCTCAGACAATGAACGGATGTGAGTCAGCAAGATCCCAGATTCAGATTATGATGCAAACTGCATTGGAGAAACCTTTTGCGGGTACACAAGTCTTGTGTGGTGGTGGAACAGTATCGGATTTGACAGCCACAGGAGCTGTTCCGGGAGCTGTATATAACTGGTATGACTCAGCAGCTTCCACGACGCCTTTGCCATTGACGACTTCCTTAACCAGCGGTGTCTATTATGTGTCTCAGTCTTTAACCGGATGTGAATCACCGAAAAGGTCAGTAGCGGTTAAGGTTATTTCAAAAGAAGCTCCTGTTGTAAATGCATTCTCATTCTGTGGTAATGCAAGAGTCGGTGATTTATCATTGCCAACGGCAACAAATCTCAGCTATCGATGGTATGCAACGGCTACCAGTATTACAGAACTGAGTCAGAATGTAGCATTGACAACAGGTACTTATTATGTGGCAAGGGTAGAACAGGGATGTATTTCAGAACGTACAGCAGTTTTGGTAACTGTCTTGGACCTACCATCAGCTCCAACAGGAGTACTAACACAAAATTTTACTGTAAATGAGATGGGAGAAGCAACGATTGCTGATTTGGTAATGGATCAGAGTAATGTAGTATGGTACATCAATGTTACCGATGCTAAAACAGGTGCCAATCCGTTGTCTGCGGAAATACCATTGATAAGTGGTCAGACGTATTATGCAGTCATCATCGGAAACAATGGCTGTCCAAGCTTACCGACAGCAGTAACAGTAGATATCACTCTGGGTATAGACGGATTTGATAAAACAGCACTTGTATATTATCCGAATCCAGTTATAGATGTTTTGAATATTCGCTATAAGAACATCATTGAAGAGGTTGTTGTTTATAATGTAGTTGGACAAAAAGTATTAATCCAACAAAACAAGAACAGTAGTATTGAGATAGATATGAGTGCTTTAGCTTCGGGTAATTATTTTGTAAAGCTTCGTTCAGAAAACTATCATCAGATCATTAAGATAGTCAAAAAGTAAAATGGATTTATTATTATTTTATATTATTAAAGCCTGTTCATTATGAATAGGCTTTTTCAGTTTTATATAAAAGCCTTTTATTTATCAGTAAGGGATTAAGTTTTTATAAAGAAATAATAACTGATTTGACCATCAAAAACAAAAATATATTGTTTATTATTTTAAGAAATATCCTTGCATTTAAAGGTATGAATTGTAATTTAAGAATTAATAACAAATGATTTCATTGTTCTATCTTTATTTGTTGTTTTTGTCTTATTTTTTGTTTTCTATATGTTAAATTTTGCTTTATTAACATTTTTTATTTTTTGTACAATAAAAAAGTTTAACTTAGTGAATATAGTTGAAAAATATTGCATTTTTTGGAATGGAGGAAAAAGTGTTGTGTTATCTATGTTAATTGTTTAAATATAGTTTAATAAATACTCGTTTTTACCATGAAAAAAAAATACTTGCTTTTAGTAGCTTTACTCTTTACAATACCTTTTTTTTCTCAGGAAATTACCATTGGAACAGGAACTTCTGTTCAAGTTTATCCTTTAGGGAATAATTATGGTTTTGAACGGTCAGCGTCTTTATATAAAGCTTCAGAACTTGTGAATACCGGAAATATCTCTACGCTTGCCTGGTATGCCAATGTTGGAGGAAAGGGAGCTCGTCCCATAAAAATCTATCTCAAAGAAACGACTGCGAACACTATAGTTTCTTCTGACTGGTCTTCTATGACCTCCGGAGCTACTCTGGTGTATGATGGCTCTGTAACTCCACAACAAGAGTGGAATACTTTTATTTTGAATACTGCTTTCAATTATACAGGAAATGCTAATAATTTACTGGTACTCGTTGAAGCTAATTATGGTGGTTCCGGAAACGGTGGCGGGGCTTCAGGGAATAGTATCCGCTACTCTGATGTTGCTGGCACGCATATGTATATAAGGGGAGATTATTCTGCACCTACAACTACGGGCACTATTACTGCATACAGACCCAATCTGAAATTAAAATTCGGACCATTAATCACCTGTTTTTCTCCTATTGTTATTAATGCTACCTCTATAGCAACTACTTCCTCTGTCATTTCATGGACTGCACCTGTACCTGTACCGGCAAATGGATACAAATATGAACTCCGAACATCAGGTGCTGCAGGAAGCGGAACTGCCGGTTTAGTATTAACAGGAACTACTGTTGCAGGAGTTACCACCGCAAATATTTCCCAATTAATCCCTAATACCGCTTATTATGTATATGTAAAAGCAATTTGTAGTGCTACAGATGAAAGTAATTGGTCTTCTTCAACTTCTTTTACTACTTTATGCTTGGCCACAAATGTGCCTTATACAATGCCGATCAATGCAGTTACTATTCCGGCAATACCAGCTTGTGTAGTGGTCCAAAATGTAAACAATGATACGGGTATCTGGAAGACTTATGCAGCTCCTACAGGTTTTTCCGGAAAAGCTATGGGGTATTATTACTCTTCTAATGCTGCGGATGACTGGTTTTATACTCAGGGATTAAATTTAACTGCGGGTGTGAGTTATCGCTTGAAATTTAAATATAGAAATTCGGGTTATGTTGAAAAGCTACGGGTAAGCTATGGTACTTCTCAGGTAAGTACAACAATGACAAACGAATTGTTTATAGTGACTACAGAAACGGTAAGTTCTACGGTCGAAAAGATAATTGATTTTATTCCTGCAACGACTGGTATTTTCTATATTGGTTTTCAGGCATATTCTGATGCTTATATGAATTATCTTTATGTTGGCGATATCTCGGTTGAGTTATCACCAACCTGTTTGGAGATTTTTAGTCTCAATACCAGTAATATAACACAAACAGATGCTATTATAAGCTGGACAGCGCCTGTGACAGCACCTTCAAACGGCTATGCGTATGAAATCCGTACCTCAGGAGCTGCAGGCAGCGGAGCTACAGGTTTAGTAACCGCAGGAACAACTGCGGCAGGTATTACTACTGTTACTATTACACAGTTGACTCCTGATACTACCTATTCTGTTTATGTAAGAGGTATTTGCAGCAGTACAGATACGGGCGCCTGGTCAAATGGTGTACCGTTTACAACTTTATGTGCGGCCACAAATGTCCCATATACAATGCCGATCAATGCAGTGACTACTCCGGCACTACCAGCTTGTGTGATTGTCCAGAATGTAAATAATGATACTGGTACTTGGAAGAGTTATGCAACACCTACAGGTTTTTCCGGAAAAGCTATGGGGTATTATTATTCTTCCAATAGTGCGAATGACTGGTTTTATACCCGGGGATTAAATCTGACTGCGGGTGTGAGCTATAGACTGAAGTTTAAATATAGAAACTCCGGATATGTAGAAAAATTACGGGTAAGCTATGGGCTTTTATCTGTCAATACAGCTATGGTTAATGAACTATTTACTGTAATAACTCCGAATCAAACTTCTACTGTTGAGAAGATTCTCGATTTTATCCCAACTGCAACAGGGGTATATTATATTGGTTTTCAGGCATATTCTGATGCTTATATGAATTATCTGTATGTAGGGGATATCTCCGTTGAGTTATCGCCAACCTGTTTGGAGGTTTTTAGTCTCAATATCAGTAATATTACACAAACAGATGCTGTTATAAGCTGGACAGCGCCTTTAATAACACCTTCAAACGGCTATGCTTATGAAATCCGTACCTCAGGAGCTGCAGGCAGCGGAGCTACAGGTTTAGTAACCGCAGGAACAACTGCGGCAGGAGTTACTACAGTAAACACTTCTCAGTTGACACCCAATACCACTTATTCTTTCTATGTAAAAAGCGTATGTAGTACGACAGAAACGAGTAGTTGGTCAACTGCTCTAATGTTTACAACTTTATGCGTGGCCACAAATGTCCCATATACAATGCCGATCAATGCAGTGACTACACCTGCGATACCAGAATGTGTGATTGTAGAGAATGTCAATAATGATGATAAAACATGGATCAGTTATGCATCACAGACAGGTTTTACCGGTAAAGTTATGGGATATTCCTATCATTCAAGCAATGCAGCTAATGATTGGTTTTATACACGAGGCTTAAATTTAACCGCAGGAACCAGTTATCGTCTGAAATTTAAATATCGCAATGATTATTCTGCAGAAAAATTACGTGTAAGTTATGGTAATGCTGCAGTCAATTCAGCAATGACAAATGACTTGTTTACTGTAAGTACAACTACAACTGCTGCTACGGTAGAAAAAAGCATTGATTTTGTACCCTCTGTTACTGGTGTTTATTATATAGGATTCCAAGCTTATTCGGATGCCAATAAATATAGAATTTATGTAGGGGATATATCGGTTGAGCTATCGCCTACTTGCTTTGAATTATCAGGTGTACAAATAAATTCAATTACTGAAACCACTGCTACGATCAACTGGACAGCTCCTGCAACTGCACCTTCAAATGGTTACTCTTATGAGATTCGAACTTCTGGTGCAGCTGGAAGTGGAAATGTAGGTCTTGTTAATTCAGGAACTACCGCAGCAGGTATTACTACTGTTGCTATTACACAGTTGACTCCTGATACTACCTATTCTGTTTATATAAGAGGTATTTGCAGCAGTACAGATATGGGTGCCTGGTCAAATGGTGTGCCGTTTACAACTTTATGTACAGCCACAAATGTCCCATATACAATGCCGATCAATGCAGTGACTACTCCGACACTACCGGCTTGTGTGGTTGTAGAGAATGTCAATAATGATGATAAAACATGGATAAGTTATGCATCTCAGACAGGTTTTAGCGGTAAAGTTATGGGATATCCCTATCATTCTACTAATGTTGCAAATGATTGGTTTTATACCAGAGGATTAAATATGACAGCAGGGGTAAGCTATCGTTTGCGATTTAAATATCGAAACAGCTGGAGTGTAGAAAAGCTACGGGTAAGTTATGGCCAATCTCCTGTAAATACCGCTATGGTTAATGAACTTTTTACCGTAACTACCCCAAATGCAGCAGCTACTGTTGAGAAAGTAATCGATTTTGTTCCTACTGTATCGGGTGTTTACTATATTGGTTTTCAAAGTTATTCAGATCAAAATAAAAGTTATTTATATGTGGGAGATATATCGGTTGAATTATCACCAACCTGCCTAATGGCTTTGGGAGTGACTGTGGGAAACATTACCAAGAACTCAGCAGTTGTAAACTGGCAGACACCTGTGATTGCACCACAAAGCGGATATGAGTATGAATTGCGTACTTCTGGTAATCCCGGAGAAGCGGTCGGTTTGGTTCAAAGTGGTACATTGGCTGTAGGGACTATTACGACCACTCTCCAAAGCCTTATTCCTTCTACTACTTATTATATATATATAAAATCAGTGTGTGACAGTAATACCTCAAGTGCGTGGACCGATGCGAAAAAAATAACTACACTGTGTGATTATTATGAGATATTAACAACAACACCAGGCACTGTTTGCGGATCAGGTCAAGTACCATTAGAGGTTACTTATACAGGAGGAGATGTGAGATGGTATACGGTACCTACCGGAGGAAGTGTTATTGCGACTGGGAATTCCTTTACAACACCTGAAATAAATACTACAACTTCTTATTGGGTGAGTTCTGCTGTAACGGGAGGTATAAATAATACAGGAATTTCAACACCATCTAGTTCCGCAACTGCTCTTACCATAACTAATTGGGGGATTATATTTAATGCAATAGAAGATACTGCTCTTAATTCAGTTTCTGTTTATTCAACTACAGCAGGTACGCTTAATATCAAAATTCAGAATAGTGCCGGTGTAGAAATATATGAAACAGGTAATGTGAATATTCTTGCAGGAGGGACTACTAGTCCAAATATTATTCCTCTTAATTTCACAGTGCCTGCCGGTACAGGATATAAAATGCTTGTAAAAAATGCTTCTGGTGTATCATTAATTCGTGAATCTTCTAATCTCACATTTCCTTATACAGGAGCTGATGGAAACATGGTTGTAACTTCTTCTGAATGGGGCGGATCAACTACTTCTTACTATTATTATTTCTATGATCTGAAGTATACAGGGATTTGTGCTTCACCGAGGACAGAAGTTATAGCAACAGTAACTGCTGCACCAAACATTACACTCTCAGCAACGGATATTGCAATTTGTAAAGGTACTCCTTCTGCTGTTGTTACAATTACAAGCGGCGCATCAGATTATAATGAATATATTTGGGAACCTTCTACAGGTGTAACCGGCAGTGCTGCTACCGGATGGATTTTTAATCCTGCTGAAACCACCAATTATCGATTAATTGCCAAACAGAATCAGGGATCTTTCTGTAGAACTGTAAAGAATGTAAAAGTACAGGTAAATCCATTGGTTACATTTACTCCACTGCAATCCGATTATGTAGTATGTAAAGATGATGTATTGGAGTTGGCTTATCAGGAACTATCCAAGACTGATATTACTGTGGGTACAAGTACCACTCTTAGTACGGATTATGATGCAACTACAGCTTTTATGAATAGATGGACTTATTCAAAACAGCAGTATATTTATACTAAACAGGAATTAAATGCCTTAGGTTTTTATCACGGAAAAATCAAAGGACTTTCTTTTAATATTACCACTTTAGGTTCTAATGCCACTAATCAGGACTATACGATTAAAATAAAAAGCGTTACAAACAATGTTATTTCTTCTACCAGTTTTGAAACAGATGGTTTTACAACAGTATATGGTCCTGTAACCCATACTCATACTGATTCCGGCTGGCAGGATATTATGTTTACCACCACCTATGAGTGGGATGGGTCTTCTAATTTATTGATAGAGATTTATCAGAAAGGGATCAATTCTTCCAATAATGCGTTAACGTATTATTCTACTTTAACCACAGATGTTGGTTTGTATCAGCAATCAGGATCCGATACATCTACAGGTACCTTGACAAAGAAACGTTTGAATACAAAGTTTTTTATAGACACAGGAAAAGTTAGCTGGTCGCCTCCTACCAGATTGTATACAGATTCATCAGGTACGCTTCCTTATGTTTCCGGATCACATGCTCCAAAAGTATATTTTAAACGCAATGGTGATGAAGAGCAGGATTTTAATTATACAGCAACCTTTACCTCTACAGTCGGATGCAATACTACTCAGAATATTGCGGTAAAAGTAGTCGATGTGAAGCCACCAGTAGTACAGGATCAATTGTTCTGTGATGCTATACCTGTGGATGATATTGTAGTTACTGCAGAGCCAAATGCAACTATTCGTTGGTACGCTTCTGCGACGGGTACAGATATTTTAACCAGTATTGATACCACAGGTACTTATTATGTTGATGCAGAAAGATCGGGTTGTAAATCAGAAAGAATATCAGCTATGATTACTATTGTAGGAGCTCAGACTCCAACAGCACCTGCAACACAGCATTTTTGTGACAGCGCATTAGTTTCAGATTTAACAGTAACAATACATCAGGGATTTGAAGCTCGGTGGTATGATGCTGTTGCTTCTACAACACCATTAACTGGAACAGTAAGTTTAGTAAACGGAGCGACTTATTATGCAGCTACTTATCATTCGGGTTCCGGTTGTGAGTCACCCCGCATTCCGGTAACAGCAGTTATAACACCAACACCTGCAGCATTGCCTGCTCAGTCAATCCATTTGTGTCAGGCAACTTCTTTTTCAGGATTGCAAATCACTACCTTGCCAAATGCCCAGTTGAAATGGTATGTTTCAGCTACTGCTGTGAATCCTATTGTTTCTACACAAAATATAACGAGTGGTGTCTATTATGTTTCTCAGACAATGAACGGATGTGAGTCAGCAAGATCCCAGATTCAGATTATGATGCAAACTGCCTTAGACAAACCGGCAGCAACTACACAGAATATTTGTGGCATTGGAACTGTTGCAGATTTGGTTGCTACAGGAGCTGTTCCGGGAGCTGTATATAACTGGTATGACTCAGCAACTTCCACGACGCCTTTGCCATTGACGACTTCCTTAACCAGCGGTGTCTATTATGTGTCTCAGTCTTTAACCGGATGTGAATCTCCAAGACGTTCGGTGAGCGTTAGAGTTCTTTCGAAACAAGCGCCGGTTGTAAATGCATTCTCATTCTGTGGTAATGCAAGAGTAGGTGATTTATCACTGCCAACGACAACAAATATCAGCTATCGATGGTATACAACGGCTACCAGTATTACAGAACTGAGTCAGAATGTAGCATTGACAACAGGTACTTATTATGTAGCAAGGGTGGAGCATGGTTGTATTTCTGAGAGAGCGGCAGTACCTGTAACGATACTCCCTCTCCCTGCCCCCCCAACAGGATCGGCAAACCAAAGTTTTACAGTAAATGAAATTAATGAAGTTACAATTGCTGATCTGGAGATGGATCAAACAAATATTCAATGGTATATAAGCATACAAGATGCAAAAACCGGAAACAATCCATTATCTGCTGTGATGCCGTTGATAAGTGGTCAGACGTATTATGCAGTCATCATCGGAAGCAATGGTTGTCCCAGCTTACCGACAGCAGTAACAGTAGATATCACCCTGGGTATAGACGGATTTGATAAAACAGCACTTGTATACTATCCGAATCCGGTTAAAGATATACTAAATATACGTTACAAAAATGTTATTGAAATGGTTGAGGTATATAATTTACTTGGACAGAAAGTATTGATACATGAATATAAAGATATGAGTATCCAGCTTAATATGGATTCTTTGGCTTCCGGTAGTTATCTGCTTAAACTGCGTTCAGAAAATCAAGTTCAGATTATTAAGGTAGTTAAAAAGTAGAGTGACTTAATTATCTTATGCTTAAAAGCCTGTTCACTCAATGAACAGGCTTTTTTTTATAGCTATGATTATATAAGAGTGATGAATGTGTTTATTCTTTTTTAAAAGTTAAATTATTTGAATCTCTTTTTATTTTTTTAGTTAGCATTTTATTATATTCATATTATCATGTTTTAAAATAAATTATTATCATTTCATAATTTAACATTTATATTCTAAAAAAAAGTATAAATTAGATTTTCCTAACTTTTACAGAGATATGTTTTTAGGTTATTATTATAAATAATCTTCCTGTTTTTGTGCTGTTTAGTTAGTTAATTTAATATTTTATCACATGAAGAAAACTACTCATTACAAATCCATTACTCAAAAGGAATTTTTACAAAAAATTTCACATCGATATAGGAGGTAGGATCAATGAACTTTATAAGTTGAGGTAAATTGATCCATTTCAAACAGCAATTAAACCAATCTTTAATTTGAATTACGATAATAATAATGTCATTACTTATTGCTGAGATTGTTCCTGTTTTTATAATACAAATGTTGTTTGTTTTTTTGTGTTATAATTATTAAAGACTTATTACGTGTTTAATATTAATGTTAAAAAACAGTTAATTTAGAATTTATATATTATCTTTAAATTAAGTTTTTTAAAACCTAATCGTTTTGAATATAAAATTCACAAGATGGGATTGGTATTTTTTATTTGAATAATATACTCGATTAATCCATTAATTAAAATGTTTAACATATGAAAAAAATCTACTTATTACTACTGGCATTATTACTTACTGTGCCGGTTCTTTCTCAGGAGGTTACTATTGGTACCGGAACCTCCACTCAGGTTTACCCGCTGGGTAACTATTATGGTTATGAAAGATCAGCTTCTTTATACAAAGCTTCTGAGCTTGTAAATACCGGCAATATCGCTGCACTCTCATGGTATGCTAATACGGGGGGATCAGGGGCTCGTCCAATAAAGATCTACTTAAAAGAGACAACTGCAAATACCATTACTGCATCAAATTGGGCAAGTATGACAGCAGGGGCAACTTTAGTCTATGATGGGTCAATGACTCCTATTGTAGGTTGGAATTTATTTATCCTGACAGCTACATTTAATTATTCTGGAAGTCTCAATAATTTATTAGTTTTAGTAGAAGCTAACTATGGGGGCACTGGTAATGGAGGAGGTACATCCGGTAACGGTATTCGTTATTCTACATCAGCAAATACGCATATGTATGTTAGAGCTGATAATTCACCACCTACAATATCGGGTACTGTGACTGGAAACAGACCAAATTTAAAACTTAATTTCGGACCTCTAATTACTTGTTTTGCACCAGCAACAGTAAGTGTATCTGCTGTGGGTAGTTCAACAGCAACCATTTCATGGACTGCTTCTGTTCCGGCTCCAGATAGTGGCTACGAATACGAAGTTAGAACAACAGGAGCACCTGGTAGTGGTGCAACAGGTTTAGTTACAACAGGTACAGTCGGAGCGGGTATTGTTACAGCAGATATTACCCAATTAACTCCAAATACATCTTATGTTATTTATGTAAGAGCTAATTGTGGTAACAGTAATTTTAGCTTATGGACTAATGGTACCCCTATAACAACGTCATGTGTTTCTGTAGATGTACCTTATACAGTACCAATTGATGCAGTAACTGTACCTGCCATTCCTTCTTGTGTAACGGTGCAAAATGTAAACAATGATAACAAAACGTGGATAAGTTATGCCGTGCAGACTGGATTTACCGGAAAGGTAATGGGATATCCTTATCATGGTACTAATGCCGCAAACGACTGGTTTTATACACAAGGTTTAAATCTAACAGCCGGACAGAGTTATCGTTTGAAATTTAAATACAGAGATACTGGTTACGTAGAAAAACTAAGAGTAAGTTATGGAACTTCTGTAGTAAATACAGCAATGACCAATGAGTTATTTACTGTAACTACCGGCACAGCAAGTGCTACAATTGAAAAGGTAATTGATTTTATTCCTACAACAACAGGGGTTTATTATATTGGTTTTCAAGCATATTCAGATGCCAATAAAAACATACTTTACGTAGGAGATATATCCGTTGATGTGTCACCAACCTGTTTCGTACCTGCAAACGTTGTAGTTAACGGCATTACAAAAAATGCTTCCGTAATTTCTTGGACAGCGCCAACACCAGCACCTGCAAACGGATATGAATACGAGATACGTACATCCGGAAATCCTGGAGAAACAGCAGGCTTAGTACAACAAGGCGTTACTGCGGCTGGAGTGACTACTGCTACTATTACACAGTTACTGTCTTCTACAGATTATCAGGTATATGTTAGATCAGTGTGTTCATCGCTTGATAGTAGCGTATGGACACCGGTTAAAGCCTTTAAAACTTTATGCGACTACCCGGATCTGGTAACTACAACACCAGATACTATCTGTGGTGTAGGGCAAGCCGAGTTGGCAGCGACTTATACAGCCGGAACCGTAAAATGGTATGCGGCAGCAACCGGAGGAGCAGCATTGGCAACCGGAAATACATTTACAACTCCGGAAATTAGTGCTACCACTTCGTATTGGGTGAGTTCTAATATTTCTGGTGGAGCTAATACAGCAGGTAGAACGGCACCATTGACAAACAGTACCTATATGGATACCGATACAGGATTAGTATTTAATGTTGTAGAAAGTGTAGAGTTACAATCAGTAGCCGTATATTCTACAGCGGCAGGAACTATAAATATTAAAATTGTAAATAGTGCCGGAACAGAATTATATGCTACTGGAAATGTCAATGTGACTAACGGAGGAATTACGACTCCGAATATTATTCCTTTAAACTTTACAGTACCAACCGGTACTGGTTACAGAATGGTAATAAAAAGTCACTCAGGAGCTAATTTGGTAAGAGAATCAGCTATTGGAGGCTTTCCTTACACAGGTACTGATGGAAACCTTGTCGTAACTAATGGTTACTTTTTAGGAACATCAGCAAGCTATTATTATTTTTATGATATACAATATATAGGCGGATGTTCTTCTCCTCGTACAGAAGTTGTTGCTACTGTTACAACTCCACCGGTATTAACTTTATCAGAAACTGAAATTGCAATTTGTAATGGTTCATCATCAGATGCTGTGACTGTTACAGCGGGCGCATCTGATTATGACGTATATACATGGTCACCGGCAACAGGTGTGTCAGGAGATGCTCAAAACGGATGGGTCTTCAATCCTTCAGTATCAACTGCCTACACTCTAACGGCATCACAAAGTGCAGGAGATCTGTGTGCTGTAATAAAAGAACTTCAGATTAATGTAAATGCAATTCCGGAGTTCGAAAGTCTTCCAGAAGAAATAAATATTTGTGTAGGAGAGATACAGGAATTAGACGGAGGAGTAGTCCTCGGTTTACAGGAGCTGATCAATGAAACATTTTCAAACGGAACTACATTGCCTGCTAACTGGCAGTCACAAGGCGGTGGCGTTTCAGTTGCCAATGCAAATACAGCAGGAGGAACTGCAAATCAGTTAAGAATTACAGGAAGTAGTTTTAGCAGTGTAACAAGAAGAGCATATTACGGACCAATTGATACGAGTGGTCTTCAGGAATTAACCCTTCAATGGAGAAATTATTTGAGTCATTACAGCTCAGCTTATAATTATTCCGTAAAAGTACAGACAAGTTCAAATGGAACAACATGGAATAACACTTCATGGATTACCAATCCGGTAACGGCAACACAGGCAGCAGGAATTGTTTCTACAGTTATCAATACAGCCGATGTAGGTTCCTCTACATTCTATGTATCATTCACTGTTGAAGGAGTTGATTTTGGAATGTATGACTGGAATATTGATGATGTACTATTGACAGCAGATCAGGAATATGAACTTGAATGGTCACCATTAGACAATTTGTATGAAGATGCAGAAGCTACTATTCCGTATAACGGGGCTACTCCTTTAGTAAAAGTATATTACAAGGCTGATACAGCTCAGGCGGCGACACCATATACGCTTACTATTACAAATCCAGCGAATTGTAGTGTAGAAAATACAGTAGAAATAACAGCATTAGAAAAACCGGTTATTGATCCTATTGCCAATCCATTACTATTCTGTGAAGCAACGAATGTAGTAGATATTACAGTGAATACTAATAATGAAGATAATATCATTAAATGGTATGCTTCATTGACTGCTACTGCAGAATTAACACAAATCAGTCAATCAGGTACATATTATGTACAGGCAAGTAACATTGCATGTAGTTCAGAAAGAATGGCTGTTCAAATTACTATTGTGGGAGCGCAACTTCCAACCGCTGCAGAAACACAATATTTCTGTGATGCCGGAACGGTAGCAGATTTGTCTGCAACAGTCGCAACCGGATTTACGGTTCGTTGGTATGATGCGGTCGCTTCTACAACGCCACTAAGTACAACAGCAGGTTTGGTAAACGGAGCGGTTTATTATGCAGCAACCTATCATGCTGGTTCAGCTTGTGAGTCACCTCGTATTCCTGTAACGGCAGTTGTAACACCGACACCATCTGCTATACCTGCACAGTCCATCAGTCTTTGTCAGACAACTAATTTTGGAGGATTACAATTGAGCAGTGTGCAAAATGCGACTCTAAAATGGTATGCATCTGCGACAGCAGTCCAGCCAATTGCTTCTACTGCCAATGTGACTAATGGAACTTATTACGTGTCTCAGACAGTCAACCAGTGTGAGTCAGCTCGTTCTCAGATTCAGATAACGGTTTATGCCGGACTGGAACGACCTGCTGCAGGAACTCATAATATCTGTGGGAGTGGTACAGTAGCAGATTTAACAGCTACAGGAGCCGTTGCAGGAGCTGTGTATAACTGGTATAACTCAGCAACTTCTACTACACCTTTAGCATTAAATACAGCTTTGGTTAGTGGTGTTTATTATGTATCACAGTCTATTTCCGGTTGTGAATCTCCAAGACGTTCCGTTACAGTACGCGTAATCACCCAGACAGCACCGGTAGTTAACTCCTTTGCTTTATGTGGTAGTGGTACAGTTTCCGATTTATATTTACCAACAGCTACTTTTGTAAGTTATAAATGGTATGCAACAGCGACCAGTACCGTAGAATTAGCACAAAATGTAGCTTTAACGACAGGAACCTATTATGTGTCAAGAATAGAATACGGATGTCCTTCCCAAAGAACAGCTGTGTCAGTGACAATTCTGGATCTTCCGTCAGCACCAACAGGAGCTGCAAATCAGAGTTTTACAGTAAACACTATTGGAGAAGCTACCATAGCTGATTTGGTGATGGATCAAACTAATGTAGTATGGTACATCACGGCGCTGGATGCTAAAAACGGCACCAATCCGTTACCTCCGGTAGCACCATTGGTGAGCGGTCAGACCTATTATGCTGTAATTATTGGTACTAACGGATGTCCAAGCTTACCAACAGCAGTTACAGTAGATATCACATTAGGAGTAGATGATTTCGATAAAACGAATCTGGTATATTATCCGAATCCGACGGCTGATGTTTTAAACATCCGTTATAAAAATACTATTGATGAGGTGATTGTTTATAATTTATTAGGACAAAAAGTGATGATGCAGCGTTATGATAACAACGAAGTACAATTAGATATGAGCGGATTGGCTTCCGGTAATTATCTGTTGGAATTGCATTCAGAAGGTCAGATTCAAATAATTAAAATCGTTAAGAAATAAGAATGTTTCTTTAAAGTCTAAGCCTGTCAGTAATGACAGGCTTTTTCTTTTGGTAATCAGACTCTTTTCTTTATAATTATTTGATATAACAGGTGAGAAAATTTATAGTAACTAATTATCAATAGATTATAAAAAAGAAAAAAGATGTTATAAATAACTTTCTTTGATAAACAGAAATTGAAGAAATCTATATAACAAAATATTCTATTTTATATTATTTATATAAATTCTAAAAAAATAAGGATAAGTAGATTTTTGTTCTTGTTTTTTTGTGATTATAGCATAAAAGTTAATTTAATTGGATTTTTTTTAAATTATTTTTTTCTAAATAAAAAAGAGGTAATTTCGAAACCTCTTTAATTTTTCATGCAAAATTATATCAAATTATGAGGATATAGAAGTGTATAATGAATTAAAGAAGTTGTTTAATTTCATAAATGATTTAATAATGAAAAAAATCTACTTACTACTACTACTTTTACTAATGTCCTTTTGGAGAATGGATGCGCAGGTTGGGTATGGGTTTTCTCATGAGATTGGTTTATTTCAGGAAAACAGTGCTTCGGCAACTACACTGACATCTGTACATGCAGATTCGGCAATTTCTGATGCCGTTTCTTTAGGATTTACTTTTAATTATGAAGGTGTAAATTATACCCAGTTTAAAATGTCCTCAAATGGATTTATCAGTTTTAATATGGGAGCCAGTACTTTGACTACCAATTCTTTTGTAGAAGCAAATCTCACGTCAAGACCAATAATTGCTCCTTTGTGGGATGATCTCGATGGTAGAGCAACAGGAGGTTCCAGAGCTTCTTATGAACTGACAGGTACAGTGCCCAATCGAGTAATGACGATTGAATGGAAAAACTGGGAATGGTTCTATGATAGTACTAATCCTGTAATTAGTTTTCAAATAAAGCTTTATGAAACTACAAATGTTATAGAGTTTATATACAGACAGGAATCAGGAAATGTAACTTCTTCAGCATCTGCCTCAATAGGTATTGGTGGAGCAACTGTAGCTAACGGATATTTAAATGTAACCAGTGTAACTGCACCTGCAGTTTCAAGTACTTCTCATGTAACGAATATCTCTGCTAAACCTGCCAATAACCAAGTGTTTAGATTTACACCACCTCCGCCTTGTAATGGTATGCCTGTAGGGGGTACGGTAAATGTTCAAAGTCAGATGATTTGTCCGGGGTCTACTCCAGCAATTATTAATGTAACAGGATATACACCTGTTGCAACTGCTTCAAATATTACTTATCAATGGGAAGAGTCTGATGATAATGGAGTTGCAGATGAATGGGCAAATGCTGTAGGAGGTTCAGGAGCAACTACAACAAGCTATACCCCACCTGCTTTTGGCGGAAACACAAAATATTACAGGCTAAAAGTTACTTGTACTGCAACAAATCAGTCAGCATATTCAGACGTATCGGTTGTCAATAATATGACTCTTCCTGCAACCGCAGCTCATACAATTACCTTCACAGAAGTGACACCAACCACTATGAAGATCAATTGGACAAATGGTAATGGCAACAGAAGGTATGTTGTGATCAATACAACAAATACGTTTACAGATCCGGTAAGCGGAACTGGTCCGGCAATCTCAGGAGTTAATACTTCTTATTCAGGAGCTGGACAACAAATTGTTTACGACGGAACAGGGAGTGCTGTTACCGTAACCAATTTAGTATGTAATACAACTTATTATGTAAGAGTGTACGAATATAACAGATGTGGGACTACTGCTCCGTTTACATATTATTACAATATAACGAATTCTACGACAAATCCTGCTTCTCAGTTATCAAACTATCCAGTTGTTTCAATGCCTCAGTCTGTAAATTTTACAGGATTTACTGGATCTAATTTAACAACAGTTTTTCCTAACTGGAGAGAAGGTAGTGGTGCTGATAAACCTGTTGGAACTACTTCTTTATGGGCAGAAAGTACGATTTTGGGAGTGCCTACTGCCAAAATAAACTTATATAACAATAACAGAAAGGAATGGATTGTATCTAATAAAATAACTGTTAATGCGGCTTCAAGAATTAATTTCAAAGCGGCTATTACTAAATATAATCTGGGAACCGCGCATGAAGATGGAATGCAAGGTACAGATGATAAAGTACAGGTAATGATCTCTGTTGATGGGTGTGGAGATAACTGGTCTCCATTATTTACCTTCAATGCAGCCAATACTTCTTCTCTTGTCAACGTATTAACGGATTATACTGTAAATATACCTGTACAATATATAGGACAGGATGTAATGGTAGCATTTTTTGCTTCAGATGGCCCTGTTGATGACCTACCGGACTATGATTTTCATATTACCAATATAGTTGTAGAAAATATTCCTAATTGTGAATTGCCTACCAATGTAGTAATTTCGGGAGTGACAAAGAATTCAGCCGTAATCACTTGGGAAGCGTCATCTTCGTCATCTCTTTTAGGATATACGTATGAAGTTAGAACCACCGGTGCTCCGGGGAGTGGTGCTCAGGGATTGGCTTCCAGTGGAACCTTAAATGATATTCTTACTTATACAGCTACGGGATTATTACCAGCTACAACGTATAATGTTTATATAAGAACTCAATGTCAGACAACCGTATTCAGCGAATGGACAATCATGAAGACTTTTACGACTTTATGTGACTATCCGGATGTTTTAACTACGACTCCGGGGACATTGTGTGGTATAGGGACAACTGTTTTGAGTGCTACTACTGATGCAACAGGTACTCTGAGATGGTACACAAGTCCAACAAGTAGGTTTCCTGTGTTTACGGGAGCATCTTTTCAAACACCAGAGATAAGCGAGACTACCAGTTATTATGTAGCTGCTTCTGCAGGTACTGTAAATGATAATATTTATTTGGGTACAGCTACAACTGCTTCAAGTGATTTAGGATATTCTCCGTTTACTTATGGTTGGGGAGGTTATAAATATCAATACACTTATAAGGCAGAAGAACTAATTGCAGCAGGTCTTACTGCGGGACCCATCACTTCCTTAGCTTTGGATGTGCTTACAGCAGGTGCGAACAGAAATGATTTTACTATTTATTTAGGACATACCACTCAGACTGCCGCTACAACAACTCATGTGTCCGGTACAACATTGGTATATTCCAATGCCAATCAACCGGTTACAGCGGGTTCTAATCAATATATTTTTGCAACACCATTTCAATGGGATGGAGTTAGTAATGTAGTGGTTCAGTTTTGCTGGAGTAATAATAATTCAGGTGTAAGTGGCCAATCAACACAAATACGCTATCATGTAACACCTTTTAATTCTCTTACAGCAACATATGCTGATAATAAAACAGCGGCACAGATTTTAGCTACAATGTCCGGATCTGTAGATTCAAGTGGTAATACGGCTACGTATGCCAACAGAGCAAATATGGTTTTTAATTCTACTTGTATTTCACCGAGAGTAGAAGTACTTGCAACTGTAAATCCGGCACCTTCGCTTGAATTGTCAACTGCTGTTTTAGAAATATGTGAGGGAAGTGATTCAACTGCTGTTACGATTATAACAGGAGCGTCTGAGTATGATGTTTATACCTGGGAGCCATCAACAGGCATCTCGGGAGATGCTCAAAACGGATGGATTTTCAATCCTTCAGTATCAACTGTCTACACTCTAACGGCATCGCAAAGTACGGGAACTATGTGTAGAATAATAAAGGAGCTCCAGATAAATGTAAAAGAATTGCCGGAGTTTCAAAGTCTTCCTGAAGAAATAAATGTATGTGTAGGAGAAATACAGGAGTTAGATGGAGGAGTGGTACTTGGTGAACAGGAACTGCTTAATGAAACCTTTTCTAATGGGACTACATTACCTGCTAACTGGCAGACACAAGGTGGGGGTGTTTCGGTTGTAAATGCAAATACAGCAGGAGGAACTGCTAATGAACTAAAAATTACAGGAAGTAGTTTTAGTAATGTAATAAGAAGAGCATATTACGGTCCTATTGATACAAGTGGTCTTCAGGAATTAACCCTGCAATGGAGAAATTTTTTAAACCATTATAGTGGAAATTATAATTATTCCGTAAAAGTACAGACAAGTTCTGACGGAACTACATGGAATAATACTTCATGGGTAACAAATCCTGTAACGGCAACACAGGCAGCAGGAATTGTTTCTACTGTTATCAATACTGCTGATGTAGGTTCTTCTACATTCTACGTTTCGTTTACTGTCGAAGGGGTTGATTTTGGAATGCATAACTGGAATATTGATGATGTATTATTGACAGCAGATCAGGAATATCAACTTGAATGGTCGCCGTCTGATAATTTATATGAAGATGCTGAAGCTACTGTTCCTTATAGCGGAACTATTCCTTTAGCAAAAGTATATTATAAAGCTAATACGGTTGAGGTACCTACACAGTACACACTTACTATTACAAATCCTGCGAATTGTAGTGTAGAAAATACGGTAGAAATAACAACCTTAGAAAAACCGGTTATTGATCCTGTAACCAATCCAATATCATTCTGTGATGCAACGAATGTCGAGGATATTACAATAAACACTAATAATGAAGATAATATCATCAAATGGTATGCTTCCTTGGCGTCAACTACTGAATTAACGCAGATCAGTCAATCAGGAACATATTATGTAGAGGCCGTGGGAATTGCTTGTAATTCTGAAAGAGTGGCTGTTCAGATAACTATTGTTGATGCACAGCTTCCAACTGTTATAGAAACACAATATTTCTGTGATGCCGGAACCGTAGCAGATTTGTCTGCAACAGTGGGAACAGGATTTACGATCCGCTGGTATGATGCTGTAGCTTCTACAACACCATTAAGTGAAACAACAGATTTAGTAAACGGTGTAGTTTATTATGCAGCTACTTATCATGCAGATTCAGGTTGTGAGTCGCCTCGAATACCGGTAACAGCAGTTATAACACCTACTCCGTCAGCTATACCTGCTCAGGCAATCAGTTTATGTCAGTCAACTCAATTCGGAGGATTGCAATTGAGTGCTATGCCAAATGCTACTTTAAAATGGTATGTTTCCATGACAGCTACTCAGCCGATTTCTTCTTCACTAATAGTAACCACTGGTACGTATTATGTGTCTCAGATAATTAATAGCTGTGAATCGGTTCGTTCTCAAATTCAGATTGCGGTATATGCCGGATTAGAAAGACCTGCTGCGAACACACATAATATTTGTGGTAGCGGAACGGTAGCAGATTTAACAGCTACAGGAGCTGTTGCTGGAGCTGTATATAACTGGTATAACTCAGCAACTTCTACAACACCATTGGCATTAACTGCTGCATTAACAAGTGGAGTGTATTATGTATCCCAGTCTATTGAAGGCTGTGAGTCTCCAAGACGCTCTGTAACCGTTAAGATCATCAATCAAACAGCGCCTGTAGTAAATGCATTTGTACTATGTGGTAGCGGAACTGTTGCAGATTTATATTTACCGACTGCTACGTATGTAACTTACAGATGGTATGCAACAGCGACGAGTACAGTAGAATTAGCGCAAAATGTTGCCTTAACTACAGGAACGTATTATGTAGCAAGAGTAGAGCATGGTTGTGTGTCTCAGAGAACAGCTGTTACGGTTACGATAGCAGATCTTCCTTCATCACCGACAGGAGAAACCAGTCAAAACTTTACAGTAAACACTATTGGAGAAGCTACCATCGCTGATTTGGTAATGGATCAGACCAATATTGTATGGTATATCACTGAAGCAGATGCTAAGAACGGAAACAATGCACTTCCTGCTGAGGCACCTTTAGTAAGTGGTCAAACCTACTATGCTGTTATTATCGGAACCAATGGATGTCCAAGTTTGCCAACGGCGGTTACAGTAGTAATCACATTAGGAATGGATGATTTCGATAAAACGAATTTAGTATTCTATCCAAATCCTACGTCAGATATTTTAAACATCCGTTACAAAAATAACATTGATCAATTAGTAGTGTATAACCTTTTAGGACAAAAGGTAATGATGCAGCGTTTTGATAACAATGAAATACAATTGGATATGAGCGCTCTGGCTTCAGGGAATTACCTGATAGAGTTACATTCAGATAATCAAATACAGATAATAAAAGTAGTTAGAAAATAAATTTTATCTGCGATTATATAAAGAAGAGACCTGCTATAACAAGCAGGTCTCTTTTTTTTAAAATTATTATTATTTTTGTTAAAAACAACACTTTTTTTGTAGTTTTTTCTGCATATCTTTTTTATAAACACATAAAAAAGATATATTTGGCAACCATTAAACTATATTGATATGAATAAAACTATTTTTTTTCTGTTATTATTTAAATTGATAGCGGGGACTATGGCTGTAAATGCCCAAACCTATCAGACTTTGAATATCAACGGATTCAATCATGATGTGATTGCAAACGGCGTCGGAACTGCTGCCAGTTCAACGACAACAGATGTAGACGGTGTAAGCTATTGCTTTAAGTCTATTGATTGGCAGCTAACAGCTACTTCAACACCTCAGACTTCGGGATTTCCTCAAAGCGGAATTATCAATTCGGCAGCAACTACAGGATTAACGTACCAGTTACAGAATTATTCATCCAATAATGCAATCCGATTGGTCAGTACAGCAACAAACATTACTTCTGTAGTAACAGGTACTGTTAAGGCTAAAAAACTATTTGTTCTGGCAACTTCAGGAAGCGGAGCTTCAAATTTAGAATGTGTAGTAACATTTCAGGATGATACAACGGAATCTTTTCTTACCAATCCGGTTGCAGACTGGTTCAACGGTACTAACCCTCCTGTTGCTTATAGCGGTTTTGGAAGAATTAACCGAAATAATAATGGAGTAGAAAATTCAACTACCAATCCAAGACTATATCAGATAACATTAAATATAGCAATAGCAAATCAGGCAAAAGAAATCAAGTCAATTAAATTTACCAGAGGAACAACTTCTTCTGGTGTGATCAATATTTTGCTGTATCTGCAGAAATTTTAGGCACATGTCCGAGTCCTGATGCAGTTCTCATCAACGCTATCACTACCAATACAGCTACTGCTACTCTCACACCTCCTGCGCTTATTCCATCCACAGGATACGATTATGAAGTCAGAACTACAGGAGCTGGCGGATCAGGATCTGATGGGTTGGTAACATCAGGAACCGTTTCTTCCAATAGCACGGTGGCTGATTTAACAGGTTTGCCGGCTTCTCAAACTCTCAATTTTTACATACGCTCCAATTGTGGTGCAACAGATCAGGGAGTTTGGACGGGACCTTATTCTTTTACTATGCTGTGTGATGATTTTGGAGCATTCTATGAAAACTTTGACAATCAGCGGTAGGTTCAACGACAAATCCCAGCTTGCCTACCTGTTGGGGGTTATTGATGATGGCACAGGATATTTATATACCAGTAGTCCGTTCTCCAACAAATGAGTAGCAAAGGAATGCCTGAAAGTATGCGGACTACCTTTTTGCGAACTCCAGCCAGATACTCAGCTCTTTTACTATGTAAAAACCATAGCTCTTGAAAGCTGCGTACCTCTTCTGTAAAAAAGAACATCCTCATAAGAAGAAACTATTTTTAAATGTTTTTTATTTCATCTTTATACAGGATAATCCATTTAACCGCTGATTCTGATATTGGTACAAATCGTTGTTTTGTTTCCTTTACCTGTTATTACAATAAAACCTTCTTCAAAATACAAATCAGAAATTTTAAGATTGATTAATTCTGAAAACCGAAGGCCACAGCTATATAGCGTTTCCAGCATTGCTTTATTCCGCATTCCTTCGTCCTTAGACATATCAATACACGCAATCATAGCGTCTATTTATTCCATCGACAATACATCAGGAAAGCTTTCTTCCCTGACGTGGTAATTCGATAAAAATAACCGGATGCTTCACTATATATTTTTCCAGTAGTAAAAAGTCAAAAAAACTTTTTAAGGAAGAAAGTATACGTGATTGGTACTGGGAGCTATAAATTCTGAATCTCATAATAAAGCTCCTTACGATTTCCTCATCTATATCTTCTATTTTTATTTGCAGGATAGGATTTATTAATATACTGTTGAAATTTTGTCAGGTCAAAATCATAAACTCAAAATGGTATTTAGAAAGACCTCTTTCAAGTTTTAGATAATCATTAAAAAGTTTTCTGTAATTTTTCCAGGAAATCGAATTTTGTCTCATAAAAAAAACCATCTATAAAAGATGGTTCATTTTACGATTTTTATTTTTTTTTAAAAACGGTATCCTACAGAAACCTGAATAACAGAATTATTTAACGGATCTGTTTTGATATGTTTGTTGATGAAATTACCTGACCTATAAGCTGTTGATACATCTCGTCTGTCATACCGGGAGTTTTTGCCGGAATTGGCACTTTCTTATCGTCATTATCAAGTTTGTAAACATCCTGAAGTCCGTAATAGTACCTTCCGTGATAAAAAAACCATTGTTAAGATAAACGGAAAAACCCGCAGTAACACCATAATCCAACATTTCATAAAAATCTTTTGGCTTATTGCTTCGGTATCCGGCTTCAAATAATGCCTCTTCCAAACCGCTTGAAGATTTACCAAATTACGCACAGGATTATATCTGTTCATATCATATTGACCACTTGCTGCTACCATATAAAAACCAACCTGACCTCCCAATTCTACAGAAAAATTATCACTCACATAATATTTTACCTGTAATGGCAGATACAGATAATGATGTGTTACATCCTCCAGCCTCTCAGTACCATTGATTTTATAAGTTGTCAGATCATACTGATCATATTCAATTCCTTTATACCCTTGCATTGAGTACATTAATTCCAACTGTAATGCGAACTTTTTGTAGTAGGATAACGGATACTCAACAAAAGCACCTACATGAACACCAGGCTTATAATCCTGTCCGTTTTTCACCGGATAACGTTGACATGTTTCCTCCTATTTTCATTCCCGTTTCAAACGGGTTATTGGGATTACGCTGAGCTGTTGCAGTCAATGACAGAAATGCTATGGCTCCGAGTGACAGTATAAATTTTTTCATGTAAACAATGATTTATTTTATAGAATAATATAACAATTATACAAAAAAATTAGAAATCTACATAAATATATAAACAAAAAAAGCCTTTCGGAATTCCGAAAGGCTTAAAGATTCTTCTATAATAATTAGAATTTGTAAGTCAAACCAAATGTAGCTGCATCAAAGAAATTATTGAAAACATTGATGTTTCCATTAAATTCAGATACATTTTCACCACCTTTAACTTTTCCTGATCTGTAAGACAATACGTCAGACAATATCGAAGTTAATAGGGATTTTGGAGTTACAAAATAGTTGATCCCTAAAAACCAGCTCCAGCAGAAAAACCAGTTACATCTGGATTTTTAACCCTGCAGTTCAGTTTAGTAGAAGCATATCCTAAACCAACTTCTGTATACGTTTTAAATCTCTACCTAATTCCAAGAAATAGTAAACGACCAAATGCTCCGATGAACATATCGTTTTGCTTAAAGTAACTGTAGATCCTGCTTTAGTCTTATCAGTACCGATACCAAGTTGAACTCCAACTGCAAATTTATCAGAAACAAATAATCCTGCTTTAGGTGCGAAGTTGAAAGAATTTTCTTTTACATCTGTATTCTTGTCGTTAGTTGAGTTAAAAGATACATTTCCTTCTAAAAATAACATCTCCTTCTTTAAATCCAAATTCTTGATCCTGAGCCTGTGCACTATAACCTAATGCAACAACTGCTAAACTTAATACAATTTTTTCATTTCAATTATTTTTTTGTTGCCGCAAATTTAATACAAAATAACATTTGTTTAAAACAGTTTTTTTTATTAAAATGTCAACTATTTTAAATTTATAAAATAATATATTCAAAAAAAACAACATTATTATAATCAATATCAAACAATAAGCAACAACTAAAGTAATTTTCATTAACAAAACTCTTATTATTAAAATTTTCATAATTTTTTAAGAGTTCTATATACATTTAAAACTATTTTTTTACCTTTAAATTTGTTTGATGAAAAAAATTTTGATTATAACGGTCCTAATCTCAACCTTCTTGGAAAAGAGAACCAGCCATTTATGGTTCGGATTCCTTTGACGAGTTCCTGTCTCATTTACAAGAAGAATTTCCTCAGGTTGCAATCGATTATTTTCAAAGTAATGTAGAGGGTGAACTCATTTATAAAATTCAGGAAGCAGGTTATGATTATATGACGGAATTGTATTAAATGCTGCTGCCTATACCCATACATCCATTGCTATTGCAGATGCTGTAAAGGCAATTACCACACCTGTGATAGAAGTACATATATCCAATACGTATAGTAGAGAAATATACAGACATCATCATTCATCGCACCGGTCTGCCAGGGAATCATTATCGGATTGGGTTAAATTCCTATAAATTGGCCATTCAATCTTTTTTTATAGAATGAAAATATTGGTTCTTATAGTGCTCTTCTTTTTTCCATATTGTCTCATGCTCAAATAACAGGAAAAGTAACTACCAAAGATGGTACTCCAATATCGTATGTAAATGTTTCGGTTGAAAAACACCTTTTTTTCTACAATTGCCAATGAAAATGGTTTATTTGACCTTGATGTTCCTAAAAAAGGGAAATACCAGCTTGTTTTTCAACAATTAGGTTATAAAACACTGATAAAAAAGTAACAGCAGACAAATTTCCTTTTGAAATTAATGTATCAATGGAAGAAGTAAGCTTCTGTCTTGGATGAAATGCTGATCGAAACTCCGAGGGAAAAGATAAAGCAACATGGATCATAAAAAAAAGCCAGTGAACATCGAAAAAAGAATGATGCTCGTATAAAAAAGTATTACCTCTGATTTTTATTCAAAAGGGTCCATTCAGGTTATAGATTATCCCAAAAAGTTTTTAGGCTATAATATTGAAGAACTCGATCCTAACCTCAAAATTGATTCGCTCAAGAATAGAATTCATTTACTTGTCTGAAACTTTTCTCTAAAATAGCTGTAGAAAAACCGAATCATTATAAAGAAGAGATAAAAGCTTCAAAAATCAGCGGTAACGATAACGGATTTAGCTTTAATTCCGGCCTTAGTGCTAATTTTGATTTTTATCAGAATATTGCTTATTATTCATGGAAACTTGTTTCACCATTAGCTCCGATTGCTCCGAGTTATTATAATTTAAGCTTATGGAAGCCTTTACAGACGACCAGACCGAACAGCTTATATACAAAATTGAAGTAAAGCCAAAACGTACCAGCGAACCTGTACTTGATGGATATATATACATCGTTGATGGTTCATGGGAAATATATGCTATCGATGCAACTGTGAAAGGAAACAAGTAGAAGTACCCCAGATTGATGATTTCTTTATCAGGCAGACGTTCTCTTATATAAAAGACCATAATGCATGGATTAAAAATAGCCAGATTATTGATTTCAACGGTAAGATACTTGTATTTAAATTCAAAGGAAACTTTATTATATCTATAATAATTTAGAAGAAATTCCTTCTTTCCTGGCTAAGACATTTTCAAATGAAATCATTACTTTTCAACCGGGTTCTAACAATCGCTCTAAGAATTTTGGCAAGAAAACAGACCCATACCGTTGACAAAACTATTGAATATAGAGATTATAACGAAAATGATAAAAAACTTGCGGAAAGCAGTACAAGGGCTTATCAGGATTCTTTAGACAAGGTCCATAATAAATTCAATCTGTTTAAGTTGGTACAGGGCTATAAATACCGAAACAGCTACAACAACCGCACCTATAAATACAACGGACTTTTATCTTTTTTGCCTTTAATGCCGTTCAAGGTTTTAATGTCACTACCGGACTGTCTTATCTCAAAGAAAACCCTACCAAGAAAACATTTTATGAAGTAGGCGGACTTATAAATTATGGGTATCGCAGAAAACAAGCCTCGTTTTCCGGATTTTACTCACAGTTATTTGATCGTGTGTATTACTCAAAACTTGATATTACCGGAGGTTCAACTGTACATCAGGTTTGGAGAAGATTATCCCATAAAAAAAAATCATCAACTCCATCAGCTCTTCCTGGTTTGGAAAAAACTATGCAAAATTTTACCACAAAGATTTTTATCCGTGTACAGTATGAACAGGAAGTTTATAATGGTATTTTTACCAGGGCTGACATAGAATATTGCAAATCGTACACCTTTGTTTAATCAGGTAAAAAACTCTCCGTTTGTAAAGAACAAATCCTTTTCATCCAATAAACCTGTCGATCCGGATAATCTTTCCGATGCAGGATTTATCGAAAACCATATTGTAAAATTGAAATTGAATGCATACCATCAGTTTGACCAGAAATACATTATGTATCCTTATAAAAGAAAACTACAAGAATACTAAATATCCTTTACTTAATCTGAATTATGAAAAAAGGCTTTGCTTCGTCAGAAAAAAGCTATAATTATGAATTGTTGGGAGCCTCACTTAAATTACAATACCTCTCTGGGCTATATCGGTAATTTTGGCGGATTTATTAACGGAGGTTTTTTCATTAATGCCAGCAACATCGCTTTTATGGATTACAAGCATTTTTATGAAATGAAACCTTTGTAGGTACAACTAAAGATTACCTTCAAAACTTTATTTTACTACCCTATTACAGTCACAGTACAAACAACACCTTTTTAGAAAGCCATTTTGAACACAATTTTTAAAGGATTTATACTGAATAAGTTCCGCTTATCAATAAATTTCAATGGAA
>NZ_JAUFQU010000023.1:0-12808 GCF_030409925.1 Paenimyroides ceti | reverse complement strand
CTCTTCTCTCTCTTCAGGAGACATCAATCTGTCAACAATCTGGGTTGCTGCATTGCCTACAATCTCAAAGCGATGATGACAAACAAAAACAGCATCAGCAAAATGCTAAAGAAGGATATTCAATAAACGCCGGTTTATCTCCGGAATCAACAAAAAATTCTATCGCTCCATAAAACAATCCAAACAGCAATGGAACTCTTACATATACAGGAAAATATTTTTTCATAACGTATGATCTGTTTTTTCAGTGGATAGAGTACCTTCCTCAAAAGGAAGGTTACTCAATTCTTTTATAGCTTCTTTTTTATAAGTAAAAACCCAAATGTATAAGCCTAAAAAAAAGATGAAGAAAATCAGTAATGAGATGATCGGATAAATTTCGATGCCATAATGGTTTCCATATTGTGTTTAATAAACTTCAACATAATCGATTATTTTTGAACGGTTTCTTTTACTTTAATATCAGTCCCGAGACGTTGAAGATAAGCAATCAATGCTGTGATTTCTCTGTCGCTCATCGGTACAAACTCCTCTCCTCTTACAGCAGCATTTTTCTTACTTTCTTCATAAGATTTTACAAAATCAGGATCGTTTTTAAGGTTTTCTTCAATCTGTTTTGCCTGTGCTTCCATATTTTTCTTAGCGTCTGCAATCTCTTCGTCAGTATATGGAACTCCCAGTTTTGCCATCACACGCATCTTATCTTCTATATGGGAGATGTCTAAACGTTTGTTCTCGAACAGCCATTTATAACCGGCATAATAGATCCCGGAGAAGTACTCTGAGGGTCGTACATATGGTTAAAATGCCAATTGTCAGAATATTTACCTCCTACCCTCATTAAATCAGGACCTGTTCTTTTGGATCCCATAAAAACGGGTGGTCATATACATATTCACCTGATTTGGAGTACTCACCATATCGTTCTACTTCTGAGCGGAACGGACGTATCATTTGAGAGTGACACCCTACACAGCCTTCGCGTATATACAAATCTCTTCCTTCAAGCTCTAATGGTGTATAAGGTTTTACACTTGTGATGGTTGGAATGTTTGATTTAACTACAATTGTAGGTACAATCTGCACGATACCTCCTATTAAAATTGCTACTGTAGCCAATACTGTTAGCTGAATAGGTTTGCGCTCAAGCCATGAGTGGAATTTTTCACCACGTACCCGGTTTGAAGCCATTTTTATTAAAGCCGGTGCTTCTGCCAGTTCGTCTTCTACTTTCTGTCCCGCTTTTACTGTTTTATAGATGTTGTACACCATAATTAAAACACCTGTTACATATAAGGCTCCACCAATAGCACGCATATAATACATCGGCATGATTGCAGTTACAGTTTCCAGAAAGTTACCATATTTCAGAGTTCCATCCGGATTAAAGTCTTTCCACATTAAATGCTGGTTGAATCCGGCTACATATAAAGGAATGGTATAAAGAATAATCCCAGAGTACCGATCCAGAAGTGGAAATTTGCCAGGCCTTTAGAATAAAGCTGTGTTTTGGTCATTTTTGGCAGTAACCAGTAAATGATTGCAAAGGTCATAAATCCATTCCATGCCAACGCTCCAACGTGTACGTGTGCTACAATCCAATCCGTATAGTGCGCAATAGCATTTACATTTTTTAAGGAAAGCATAGGTCCTTCAAACGTGGCCATACCATAACCTGTAATCGCTACTACAAAAAATTTCAAAATAGGTTCAGTACGTACTTTATCCCATGCTCCACGCAAGGTCAGTAATCCGTTGATCATACCTCCCAAGACGGAGCGATAAGCATTATTGAAAAGACAACTCCTAAATTTTGTGCCCATTCCGGTAATGCAGAATACAGCAGATGGTGAGGTCCTGCCCATATATACAGGAAAATCAAAGACCAAAAGTGAACAATCGAAAGTCGGTATGAATATACAGGACGGTTCGCTATTTTAGGCAAGTAGTAATACATCAACCCAAGGAAAGGTGTTGTCAAAAAGAAAGCTACCGCATTATGTCCGTACCACCATTGTACTAAAGCATCCTGTACACCTGCATATACTGAATAGGATTTAAAAGCACTTACCGGTAATTCAAGACTGTTAAAAATATGCAATACGGCAACTGTTACAAAAGTGGCAAGATAAAACCATATGGCTACATACAAATGGCGTTCCCGTCTGCGAAGAATGGTCATAATCATATTAATCCCGAAAACAACCCATACAATGGCAATCAGAATATCAATAGGCCACTCCAGTTCAGCATATTCTTTTGATGAAGTATAGCCTAACGGTAATGTCAATACCGCTGAAATAATGACCAGCTGCCAGCCCCAAAAGTTGATACTGCTCAAGACATTGCTATACATTCTTGTTTTTAAAAGTCGTTGCAGGGAATAATATACACCTCCAAAAATAGCGTTCCCTACAAAGGCAAAAATTACGGCGTTGGTGTGCAAAGGTCTCAGACGTCCGAAACTCAGCCACGGAATATTATCCGTTATATTCGGAAAAATAAACATCAGAGCCAATAGCAAGCCAACCAACATACCTATAACTCCATACAAGAGAGAAGCGTAGAGGAATTTTTTACTATTTTGTTATCGTAGTAAAATTGTTGCATTTCCATAGTTACTTAATTTGAATTGTTGTTTTTATTTGTTTTTGATTGTTTTTTAACCTCATCTTCAAAGAGCATTCTTATTGATGGGGTATAGCCATCATCAAATTGTCCGTTTTTTACTGATTTCACAAAAAGAATCAGGAAAATAATGGCGACAAAAATGCTGATACTGATTAATACATACATGACACTCATACCTTAAAACTTTTATCAAAAGTACCACTACCGCACCCTCTAAAAAATGATAATTATCAGCTTTGGCTAAATACTTTTTAGATTTTATTAACTTTTTTTCTTTCCGAAATAATTACTCATTATCGTTACAAAACTGATGATGGAAGCGGTACTCAACGGCATGATTACTGCCGCAACCAAAGGAGATAAATGATTGGTCAAAGCAAATGAAATACCTACGACATTATACGCAATAGCAAGACAATAGCTCATGCGTATTGTTTTCATTGCATTCTTCGCATACTGTAAAAAAACGGGGATGTTTTTGAATTGTGTGGCATCGAGAATAGCATCGCTCGCAGGGGTAAATACATTGACATTTTCAGAAATAGAAATACCGATATTACTTTGTGCGAGTGCTCCGGCATCATTAAGTCCGTCTCCTACCATCAATACGTTTTTACCCTGTTGCTGCAGATTGGCTATATACAACAGTTTTTCTTCGGGCTTCTGGTTAAACACCAAATGGGTGGATGGAGGCAGAATTCTCACTAAATGTCTTTTTTCTCCCTCATTATCTCCAGACAACACATGCAGATCATAATGACGGGCTTCCAATATCCTGAACAAATCTGCCACACCTTCTCTATAGTGATTATTAAATACGAAACAACCTTTGTAAACATTATCAATCTGAATAAATACCCGTGTCTTCTGATCAGATTGTTTTTTATGAACATTTATAAAACTTTGAGAACCGATTTTGTATACTTTTCCATCTATAATTCCGATCATACCATTTCCTGTCATTTCTTCAAATGAATCAGGTTTAACAATCAGATTTTGTGGTAAAAAATTATAGAGTCTTCTACTCAACGGATGATTAGATCCTCTGACAATACTTCTTATGTGTGCCGTCTCTTCTGAAGAAAGTGTTACTCCTTCATAAAATATCTGCTCAGAAGTATGAGAAGTCAGAGTACCTGTTTTATCAAAAACAATAGTATTGGCTTTTGAAAGCTGCTCAATTACCACGGTATTTTTGAGGTATAGTTTTTTACGTCCCATTATACGTATTACATTTCCCCATGTATAAGGTGCTGTAAGTGCCAGAGCACACGGACAGGCGATAATGAGTACAGCCGTAAAAACATTAAAAGCGGTGTTGAGATTTATAAAACTCCAGAAAATAAAACCTGCGATGGAAATGCTGAGCAATACTGGAGTAAAAATACGGCTGGCTCTGTCCGTAATCGTTTTATATTTCTGATCGGTTTTTTTCTGAAACACTTCATTGCTCCATAACTGTGTCAGATAACTTTGAGAAACCGTACTTATGGATTGAATACGAATTACATTCCCCACTTGTTTTCCGCCTGCGAAAATCTTATCTCCTGATTTTTTTTCAACGGGATGGCTTCACCCGTCACAAAACTATAATCAATAAAAGCAGTTTCAGATAAAAGAACACTGTCAACCGGTATTAGTTCCTGATTTCTTATCAACAGCTCATCTCCTTTTTCTACTTCATATACCTGAACCGGTACTTCTTTACGATCAATAATTTTTGTAACGGCTATTGGAAAATAAGATTTATAATCCCGTTCAAAAGACAGGAAATTAAAAGTAGTCTGCTGGATTAATTTACCGGAGAGCATAAAAAACACCAATGCACACATACTATCTAAAAAGCCTTGCCCGTCCTGAAAGAAAATATCTACCACACTTCTTACAAACATTACAATAATTCCTAAGGCCATTGGAATATCTATATTGTATGTTCTCGTTTTAATACTGTTCCAGGCAGATTTATAATATGGAGTGGCTGAGTATAAAAAAACCGGCAGAGACAAACCTAAAATCAGGTATCTGAAGAAGTTTTTATATTCCTGCATCCAATAATCATCAACGTTGAAATACTCCGGAAAAGACAGCAACATGATATTTCCAAAACCGAAAAAAGCAACACCTATTTTATAGATAAGGCTCCGATCAACCATTTTAGGCTTTTCATTATAATTTTCAAGGCTGATATAGGGTTCGTATCCTATCCGGGTTAACAATAAAACGATTTCTTTTAAAGAAACGGTTTCAGGCAGAAAAGAAATGCTTACCTTTTTTTGTGAGAAATTAACCTGAGATGTCAGTACGCCTTTATTAAGCTTATTCAGATTCTCTAAAATCCAGATACACGAACTGCAATGAATCTGTGGAATATACAGACGGACAATATGAAGATTGTCTTCTTCAAAGTCTAACAACCTTGTAACAATATCTGTATTGTTTAAAAAATCGAACTTACCGGAAACCTGAGAAGGTGTTGCTCGGGCATTTTCTCGAAATCGTAATAGGCCTGCAAATCGTTTTCTGAGAAAATCTCATATACCGTTTTGCATCCATTACAACAAAAATCCTTATCATCAAAAAAAATACGTTCTTTCTCAATGATTTCATTTCCGCAATGAAAACAATTTAACATACTTCTTATTTATTTGCTTTACCTGCTACAAATTTCCGTGTAAAGAATTCCTTAAAAAATGATAATTATCATATTATGCGTATCTTTGCAGTAGAATTAAAATTGTTAGGTATGAGTGCAAAATGTGAACAATGTATTGTAAGAGAATTAAGTTCGCTTAAGGCTTTGAATAAAGACGAAATTATTCACCTATCTAATTGTAAAGATTCTTATGAAGTAAAAAAAGGAGAGACAATTTTCAGTGAAGGAGATACGATGAACGGTGTTTACTGTATTAAAGAAGGAACCTGTAAAATCGTAAAGATGAATTCTAAAGGAAAAAGCACTATTTTAAAATTCATAAAAAAAGGAGAATTACTCGGACAGCGCTCTGTATTGAGTGAAGAAGTTTCAAATCTGAGTGCCGTTGCTGTTGAAGATATGAAAGTATGCTTTATACCAAAAAGGAATTGATGACATTTTTCAATGAAAATAATAAGTTTTCCTTAGAGGTAACGAAAGACATCTGTCACCAGCTAAAAGAAGCAAACGAGTTTTCTTCCAATCATACCCACAGAACAGTCAAAGAGCGTCTCGCATTTACCCTTTTACATCTGTATGAGTTAGCCGGAGCTGATACAGACGGGTTTTTAAATATTCAGTTGAGCAGAGAGGAGATTGCAAGTACAGTAGGTACGGCAACAGAAAGTTGCATCCGACTTCTGGCAGAGTTAAAAAAGGCAGATCTTATTGAACTGACAGGAAAGCGCATCAAAATAGTGCATCATAATGAGCTTAGAAAATTGGCCAATTAATCTTCTTTATAGATATCCGCTAATGCTTTTTTAAGTACAGGAAATTTAAATTCAAATCCTTTATTCACTATTTTTTCGCTGGATACCTGCTGACTGTCCGTCACAAGCTGGTGCTTTTCTCCTAAAACAATTTTAAGAAATAGTTCCGGAACTCTCGGTAACCAGTTCACTTTATGAAGCTGTTTTGCTATGGTATTTAAAAACTCTTTTTGCCGTAACGGATGCGGAGCTACACAATTATAGATTCCTGACAACTGCTGTTCGATTCCGTAGATAAGCATACCGATCACATCTTCATAGTGAATCCATGAATACCACTGTTTACCCGAACCGAGGCAACTGCCCAGATTCAGTCGTATTAATTTTGTAAACTGGGGCAAGGCGCCTTCATCCGCAGACAATATAAGACCAAATCTGAAAATGGTAGACTGAATACCTAATTCTGAAAATTTGAGATTATGTGCTTCCCATAATTTACATACCTGACCTAAAAATTCAGGATTGGCCTGTTGTTGCTTCTCGGTATAGCAAACCTCATAATCAGATGGATAAAATCCAATTGCAGAAGCACTTATGACCTGAACTACAGTATGATCAATTACCGAAAGGGAACGAAACAACAAATGAGAAGCCTGAACCCTGCTCTCCATGATTTCTTTCTTATTCTTTGCATTCCACCTTGAGTTGATTGATTTTCCGGCCAGATTCACTATAATATCCACCCTTCAAAACAGTTGTTGTCAATCTCCTGTTTTGCCACATTCCATAAAAAACCTTTGTAGTTAGAATGATTTTCTATTTTCTTTTCAGAAGTAGTTAAATAATGAATCTGATGGCCTTTTTCTAAAAGTTTTTTTGTCAAAGCTGATCCTACAAAACCTGTTGCACCTGTTATCAATATTTTCATGTTATTTCGCTTTTACAGTCCATTCAAAATTCATTACAGAAACCTGATCTCCATGTTCATCAATACCTGTTGATTTCAACCAGAATTGTTGACTTTCGCCTGTATGGATGGTTTTTTCTATGGCTTCTTTTACCTTGTGGGCTTCCTCACATGTAAAAGTGATTGTACCTACCGCTTTTTTCGTATAAGTACCATTATTGTTTGCTACAAGCATGGAAACTTTTTTGCCGCTCCTCTGGATTTCTCTCATCACTAATGCGCCGGTAGATAATTCTGCTGCCATTGCCTGCACTGCAAAATACATAGACTTAAAAGGATTTTGATTAAACCATTTAAATCTTACTGTGACTTGACAACTTTTTTCGTCTATTGTTTTTACACGTACACCGGACCAATAGGCCGATGGCAATTTGAAAAATAGAAATCTGTTGATATTTTGGCTGTTAAACTCCATGTATTGCTTGTTTTATAGTAAATCTACCACTTTTTATTCAAGAATCAAAAAGATAAAAAATGTTAATTTATTGTTAATTATTACTACTTTGCAATGCATAGTACAATCTTTTATCCATATCTTTGTCATGTAAATAAGAGAGATTATTAACACAACACACGTTCTATGAATATCGAAAACACAAAAGCACAAATGCGAAAAGGCATTTTAGAATTTTGTATTCTTTCTTTATTAAGAGACAAAGATTATTATACATCTGAAATTCTCGAAATGTTGAAAGAAGCAAAATTATTAGTGGTAGAGGGTACAGTTTATCCTTTATTGACCGCTTAAAAAACGATGATTTTTTGAGCTATCGTTGGGAAGAATCAACTTCCGGACCACCGAGAAAATATTATAAATTAACAGAAAAGGGCGAAGATTTTTTAGATGAGCTCGCCAAAACTGGAGCGAATTAGCATTAGCAGTGGAACAAATCACTCAAAAAAATTAAACCATGAACAAAACAGTAACTATAAATATCTCAGGACTTGTCTTCCATATTGATGAAGACGCTTTCAATAAATTGAGTCTCTATCTTGATGCGATTAAAAACTCGCTGAATACAGAAGGTAAAGAAGAAATTCTAAGCGATATCGAAAGCCGGATTGCAGAAATATTCAATGAGCGTATTAATGGCTCTGCAGGCGTTGTAGGTTTAAATGATGTTGATTATGTAGAACGCTTGATGGGGAAACCTGAAGATTACCGTTTAGACGATGAGAATTCAGAAAACAATACACAGGCAGAAAAAAAGGAATCTTATACCCATACGAATTATTCTGGCAACCGTTCCAAAAAATTATACCGCGATGGTAATAAAAGAGTATTAGGGGGTGTTTTATCAGGATTAGGGCATTATTTTAATGTTGATCCGGTTTGGTTCAGAATTATTTTCATTTTATTGCTTTTTCTGTATGGATTGAGTTTTCTGATCTACCCTATTTTATGGATCATCATTCCAAAAGCGAAAACGACATCAGAAATTCTTGAAATGTATGGAGAACCGGTAACAGTAGAGAATATTGAAAAAAAAAATAAAGAAAACTACAATGAATCAGGAGAACGAATCAACGCTTATGACGCCTACAGAAACAGATCGGGTAATTCTGCAGAAATCGTAAAAAAGATTATCGGAATGTTTCTTATCATCTTTTCCATACTCAGTATTATGGGAACGCTGATAGTACCTTTTGCTTTTCAATCCAGTAACTTTACAGAAGCAAGACATATCACACAGATTCTTCAGGCAGACCTAAACGTTCCTATATGGTGGTTTTCAGTATCTTTATTCCTGATGTGTGCAATTCCGTTTATCATATTGCTTTTTGTAGGATTAAAAATTTACTATAAAAACATCAAATACGTTGGTATCGTTTCTATTATTCTTGCTTTTTTCTGGGCAGCAGCAATCTTCTTTTTCTCCTATCTGATGATTCAGGTTGACTATAAACAGGATGCTTTTAGAAAACTCATCCGAGAACAGGAAGAACATCATGTAGTAAAAAAATCACTGGATCATATCAAAAATGATACATTGTCTTTAGAGTTTATAAGAGATCCAAGAATTTTTAATACAAATGATTCAGTTGTATATCATGAAAATGACAATGTGGAAATGGTGATTCGCTCTACCAATCAAAAAGAAGGGTATCTTGAAATAGACAGTGAATATTCCCACAATTTTAGATCAGATATCAATATCACTAAAAATGGAGTACGTATTTCTACGAATAAAAACGATCGTTCAAACTGGGTAGATTATTATTCTGAAATAAAAGGAAATGAAATATTGCTGGCAAATGCAGTTTTGACGACAAATAAAGACTATGCACTTGATAACCAAATAAAAATTTCACTATATTTACCTGATAATTATAAAATTAAGCTGAATAGTGAAGTAGGTCGTTATTTAGACGAAGATTACTTTGAAAACGAAAAAATTTACGACGGCACACATTATTATGTATATACTAATGGGAAACTAAAATGTACAACCTGTAATTAACTAAAAAAAACTAATACGCATGGCAATTCTTATTTCCTTAATGAAATTTATAATTGATTACATTATAAATCTGATAATGAGTTTATTCTAATGTATTAAATGTTTACTTTATTTTTAAAAGGGGTCTTTTTCTTAATAGAAACAGATCCTTTTTTATATAGAATAAACTTTTTTTCTGCTTCACTGGGTTCAAAAGTATACCGTTACCAAAATGTACAAAAAAAAGGAAACCAATTATTGATTCCCTTTTATGATAAACAAAACGATTGCTTATGATTCTTTTTTAGCCTTTTTCTCCTTGACTAGCTCTTTCACCGCACCAGTTACCCAGTAGAAAACAAAATTAATCAAGAAAATCATTAACCAAAATCCCATTGTCATAATGGTTAATCCTATTAAAAAAGCTATGTACTGTTGAAACTCAAACATGTTTTCCGAATTTTTTTGTATACGTTTCAAAGGTATGACATTACTCACAATATTACAACAATAAGTTAAAAAATAACTAAAAAATTCGTTGCAGTTTCTCTTTAAAAGCTATAACTTTATTTAAACTTATTTTAAATAATATAATAATGGAATTCAGAATTGAAAAAGATACAATGGGGGAAGTAAAAGTTCCCGCAGATAAATATTGGGGAGCTCAGACAGAACGTTCAAGAAACAACTTCAAAATCGGTCCGGCAGCATCAATGCCTGTAGAGATTATTGACGGATTTGCTTATCTGAAAAAAGCAGCCGCATATGCCAATCATGAATTGGGTGTTTTATCGATTGAAAAAAGAGATGCCATCGCACAGGTATGTGATGAGATTCTGGCAGGCAAACTGGCAGATCAGTTTCCTTTGGTTATTTGGCAGACAGGTTCAGGAACACAATCGAATATGAACCTCAATGAAGTTATCGCCAACCGGGCGCATGTATTGGCAGGATTCGAAATCGGTCAGGGTGAGCCGGTATTAAAAGCAAATGATGATGTAAACAAATCACAGTCATCGAATGATACTTACCCAACCGGAATGCATATAGCCGCTTATAAAGCTGTTGTTGAAAAAACGATTTCCGGCGTTGAACAACTCAAAAGCACTTTGGAGAGAAAAGCTAAGGAATTTAAAAATGTAGTCAAGATCGGTCGTACTCATCTAATGGACGCAACGCCTCTCACACTCGGACAAGAACTTTCAGGTTATGTAGCGCAGCTTAAACACGGATTAAAAGCACTGAACAATACGCTTGACCATCTTTCTGAACTGGCGCTGGGCGGTACAGCTGTAGGAACAGGGTTGAATACACCAGAACATTATGATGTAACCGTAGCAAAATATATTGCCCAATTTACCGGGCATCCTTTTGTAACAGCCGAAAACAAATTTGAGGCATTAGCAGCTCATGATGCTATTGTAGAAACACATGGCGCACTTAAACAACTTGCTGTTTCTCTGAACAAAATTGCCAATGATATACGCATGCTTGCTTCCGGACCACGTTCCGGTATCGGAGAAATTCTGATCCCTGAAAATGAACCGGGATCCTCTATTATGCCCGAAAAGTAAATCCTACTCAATGTGAAGCTCTTACCATGGTAGCGGCACAGGTAATGGGGAACGATGTAGCCATCACTATCGGTGGTACTCAGGGGCATTATGAACTGAATGTATTTAAACCGCTGATGGCCGCTAATTTTCTTCAATCAGCTATTTTACTCGGTGATGCCTGTGTATCATTTGATGAGCATTGTGCTCAGGGAATTGAACCAAATTACCAACGTATTGAAGAATTAGTTTCTAATTCGTTAATGCTGGTTACAGCCCTAAATACAAAGATTGGTTATTATAAGGCAGCTGAAATCGCACAAACAGCACACAAAAATGGAACAACCTTAAAAGAAGAAGCCGTTCGTTTGGGATATGTGACTGCTGAAGATTTTGATGCATGGGTGAAACCAGAAGACATGGTTGGAAAGATAAATTTATAATAAGGAACTTTTCAGCAGATTTTTCCATTTTGCATTTGACACCAAATACGTAGTAAAGCATCTTTTGTTATTTCAAAAAGAATATAATAAAATTTATGTGTCAAAAAGATGTGACTTTTTTTAAAAAGGCTGTCTAAATAATGTGAAGTTCAAATTCCTACAACGGATGACTTTATTTTATTGCAGGTACTGCAGAATACGTAAAAAAAAATTCCTATGAAAAAGAAAAGTCGACCTTCGGGTCGACTTTTTCTTTTTACCTTTTCGTTACTAAATCACTTTTGGATTTTTTTCCGGGGTAACGAATGACATATCATAACCAGCGAATTTTTTCAGATACGTTTTAATATTAGTACCAAATCCATCGCTAAAACTTTCTGAACCTTTGGTCTTCAAAAATTTTTGAACAGCTCCTGCCCCACCTAAGTGTGCTGCAGCTAATAAACCAGATTCTGTAATTAAAACACCTCCAATAACCTTTCCTTCGTACTTTTTAATCTCTTTTCGTAAAATCCATTTGTTTTTTTGTAGTAATAGAACAAACGCTTTTTCTTGTAGCTCCGGATTGGCTAAAAACTCTTTAGTGTTTTTAATTCCCATAATTTTTAAGGTTTCTTTTCCGAATTGAAATTTGCCTAAATATCCGTAATCGTTAATCGCTTTATAATTTCCGGCAGATTCACGAACGGCTAAAGCCTCTTTAAATCCAATAAAAGATTTACCTGTCATTGGTAAAACAACTTCATCAAGAACCATTTCTGTCTGTTGTTCATGTTCATCAGCCGTAGCCACATGATACGCTAAATTTTCAGAAACTTTGTAATGCTCATTGAACATTAATTCTGTTTCGTACGACTTAAAAGCAGAAGCAGTAATTAAAACAAGTACTGTTAAACCAATAAGATAAGAACATTTTTTAATCATTAAATTTGTTTTCTCAGCCCCTGTCACAAACTGATATTAGCGACGCAAATTTACGACTATTATTTTTAATAAAATATTAAAATTCAACATTTTAGCTTTTTTAACGGTTTTTAAAACGTGTTTCAAAGCGTATAAAGATGGCGTTAAGTCCTTAAAAAACAGTAGATATCCCGACGATTTATTTACTTTTTGGAAACATAAAGTTTAACATTCTCATAGTATGCTTCCAATGAAATTTTCCTGCATTCCGGTACGCCAGATTTCAATATTATTGATCCATTTGTTTTTATATTGAAGACAGCGACAATTGAGCTGTAAAGTAGAAATATCGCTTACTTCACAATCCGTCAATTGTATTTTGGTCTTAAAAAAAATAAAGTAAATTCTTTGAAAATAAATAAGAGGTTTTATAAAAACTTCTTTTTTATCTTATTAAAACCTTCT
>NZ_JAUFQU010000022.1:0-12187 GCF_030409925.1 Paenimyroides ceti | reverse complement strand
AGGAATTACAAATGAGATAGGACTGACGTTTCGGTTACAATTACATCGGTTAGCGGACCTTCATCCATCTATAAGACTATTGACGGGACAGGCAGTCTCTTTTCTACTTACTTTTTAGGATTAGGAGATGATTTGTTACAAGGAAATTATACGATCAAAGTAAAAGATTCGGGCTGTTTTGAAGAGGACTTTACAATCTCGTTAGTTAGTTATATTTCTGATATTGCTCTGCAGAATGTGACTTATACACCAGATACACAAATTTGTGACCGTTACGTAATCAGCGGTGAAATCAAAATCAGTGCTGTGGGAAGAAGGTTGGGTTTAATTCGGATGCTATACTTGAAGCTTATGGTTCTGGTGCGGCTTATCCCAGATTAGTATCAGGTCCTCAGGGATTAGGTTATTTTTATGCAAATGGTGTTTCTGGAAAATGGTTTAATATCTGGGGGCAAGATATTCTTCCGTTTACTTTCACAGCAAATATTTCAGGTGATTATGTGTTGGCTATAAGTCCGAAAGAAGGGTTCAATACATTTGTCACATCTGAAGATATTATGGAAAATACCCTTACGGTTCCTATTACCGTTTCTTCTGACTTTCCAATAGTTGATCTATCTAAATCAGGTGGTGCTGTTTGTGGTGGATCGACAACAGGCGATTTATATATCAAGGTAGACAATGCAACAGGGCCTGTTACCTATTTTCTTTAAAAAAAGTACTGATGCCCATTTTCCTGCTACTGGACAGAGTAGTCCAGTTTTCACAGGGCTTTCTGAAGGAAGCTATCAGGTCAAGATCGTTACAAGGTGTTACCAGATAATCCAGCCATTTGTAATGGCAAACCAATCTGCAAACAATATTATTGTTGGTGAAAGAGAACTGTGTAAAGGTGATACATTAGATCTAAGCCCTTTACCCGTAGGTCCTCTGAAAAGTATTGAATGGAAATTTCCAGACGGAACTACTACTACGGATTATAATTTATTGCGTAATAATATGACAGCAGCAGACAACGGTACCTACTCAATAAAAATGGAAACGCTTTCGGGATGTGTCTTTACGCAAACTGTAAATGTGACTGTATACGAACCTGATGTGATAACGGATAGCAATTCATATGTTTTTTGTGTAGATGAAGCAATCCAGATCAATTTCAATTGCAGTGATCCTGCAACCACCTATTTTATGGACGAATGATAACACAGCCGGAGGTATAGCTGCTTCGGGCAGTGGTTCTATTTTTGTTCCACAAGCAATAAACCATACTTCGTCAACAATAATTTCGAATATAAGAGGTTGTTCCTGTTTTAAACGGATGTGAAGGAATGGCTGTAGACATACAGGTGAAAATTTTTGCCCGAGGTGATGTAGCACCATTCAAGATATGATTGTATGTGATGGAGATACTGTTCCGGAAATACTTTTAAAGCCTTCCAATGCACCGGATGGTACAGGGTACTTTGTTTCAAATAGCAATCCCTCTATCGGATTGAGTGATTATTTTCAGGTTACAGATGATAAAATAGCCTCTTTTGTCGCTTTAAATGATACCAATACTGTAAAAACAGCTGTACTTACCATACAACCCTATGTAATCGGTGAAGGTTGTGGTGGGGCTTCTTATAGTTTCACCATAACAGTAAAACCTAAAGCAGTCACCACTGATATAATAGTAAACGATGAAACAATATGTAAAGGAGAAGATGTCATCCTTAATGCGCTGTCTAATTTACAAAATCCGGTATTTAAATGGTATAGTGATCCCGACCTTACAACAGAATTATTTGTTGGGGTCTCTTATCAGGTAATGCCTGCAGTAACCACTAATATTACGTTACAGTCAGCAATAATGATTTTTGTGAAAATAGCCCAAATAATGCTAAGGAAATTACGGTTACCGTTCGTGAAAAACCAACAGTAACCAATATTACGACAGCTTGTTCAACAGTAACTAATACGTACACAGTAGCGTTTGAAGTAAATGGAATACCCCCTTTCATAATATCAGGTACTGGCTCTCCGGGTTCATGGTCAGGAAATAAATGGACTTCATCACCAATTAACAATGGAACGGAGTATGATTTTCAACTTACTGAGACTAATGGATGTGATCCTATATTCATAAAAGGAAATGCTCCCGATTGTTGTGAACTTAGTATCAGCTGTCTTCCTTCGGTAACGGTAAGCTGTGGAACGGATTATTCTCCTGTAGTAACGGGATATCCGACTATTGACTCCTCATGCGGCGGTACAACCATCAGTTATATTGATGAAGGTTTTGTCGGAGGTTGTTCTTCGTATACAGGAACATTTAAAAGACAGTTTACAGTTGAAGATGCTAATGGTAATATAGCTGTTTGTTTTCAGCAAATAACGTTGAAGACACCATAGCACCTGTTTTTGCAGAATTACTTCCTGCAGATATTAGGGTTAGTTGTGATGCGATTCCATCAGCAGCTGTATTGACTGCTACAGATGAGTGTGGTTCGGCAACTGTCATGTTTAAAGAAGAACGTACGATGGTTCCTGTTCCGGAAATTACATCCTTACACGAACCTGGACCGCAACGGATGAGTGTGGCAACAGCACACAGCATGTTCAAATAATTACTGTTGAAGACACCACAGCACCTGTTTTTGCAGAATTACTTCCCGCAGATATTACGGTTAGTTGTGATGCGATTCCACCAGTAGCTGTATTGACAGCTACAGACGATTGTGGTTCGGCAACTGTCATGTTTAAAGAAGAACGTACCGATGGTTCCTGTTCCGGAACTTATATCCTTACGCGAACCTGGATCGCCACAGATGAGTGTGGCAACAGCACACAGCATGTTCAAATAATTAGTTTTGAAGACACCACAGCACCTTTCTTTGCAGAATTACTTCCTGCAGATATTAGGGTTAGTTGTGATGCGATTCCTTCAGCAGCTGTATTGACTGCTACAGATGATTGCGGTTCGGCAACTGTTATGTTCAAAGAAGAACGTACCGATGGTTCCTGTTCCGGAAATTATACCCTTACACGAACCTGGACCGCTACAGATGATTGCAGCAACAGCACACAGCATATTCAGATCATAACAGTACAAGATACCACAGCACCTTTCTTTGCAGAATTACTTCCTGCAGATATTACGGTTAGTTGTGATTCCATTCCTTCAGCAGCTGTATTGACAGCTACAGATGATTGTGGTTCGGCAACTGTCATGTTCAAAGAAGAACGTACCGATGGTTCCTGTTCCGGAAATTACATCCTTACACGAACCTGGACCGCAACAGATGAGTGTGGCAACAGCACACAGCACGTTCAAATAATTAGTGTTGAAGACACTACAGCACCTGTTTTTGCAGAATCACTTCCCGCAGATATTACGGTTAGTTGTGATTCCGTTCCTTCAGCAGCTGTATTGACTGCTACAGATGATTGCGGTTTGGCAACTGTTATGTTTAAAGAAGAACGTACCGATGGTTCCTGTTCCGGAAATTACATCCTTACACGAACTTGGACCGCTACAGATGATTGCAGCAACAGCACACAGCATATTCAGATCATAACAGTACAAGATACCACAGCACCTTTCTTTGCAGAATTACTTCCTGCAGATATTACGGTTAGTTGTGATGCGATTCACCAGCAGCTGTATTAACGGCTACAGATGATTGTGGTTTGACAACTGTCATGTTCAAGAAGAACGTACCGATGGTTCCTGTTCCGGAAATTACATCCTTACGCGAACCTGGACCGCCACAGATGATTGCGGCAACAGCACACAACATGTTCAGATCATCACCGTTGAAGATACCACAGCACCTGAATTTACAGGTGAATTACCGACAGATATAGTTCTTGATGTGGAAGAGAGCATACCTGCTCCGGCTGTATTGATTGCTACAGATGATTGTGGTTCGGCAACTGTCATGTTCAAAGAAGAACGTACCGATGGTTCCTGTTCCGGAAATTATATCCTTACGCGAACCTGGACTGCTACAGATGATTGCGGCAACAGTACAGAGCATGTTCAGGTTATAATAGTAGAAGATACTAAAGGGCCTGAATTTATAGAAGAATTACCAACAGATATGGTACTGGAATGCGGAGATACTATCCCTGAACCGTTAGTATTAACAACAAAGGATAAAATAAAATCAGCTGATGTTGTTTTTAAGAAAAGCGCATCGATGGATCGTGTCCGGGAAACTATGTTCTTATACGAACTGGACCGCTACGGACAACTGTGGTAATGAAACCATACATCAGCAAACAATTACTATCAGGGATACGATAAATCCTGAGTTCATAGGAAATCTTCCTGAAGATGCTTATATGACCTGTGATCAGTTACAGGATTTACCAACAAACATTGATGCTACAGATGGTTGTGGTACTGTCAGTATTGTATATACCGAAGAAGAAATTTCCGGTGATTGTTCTGCTCATTATACACTTCTGAGAACCTGGACTGCTACTGACACATGTGGAAATAGTACATCTTATACCCAACGGATAGAGATCGCATGTAAGGTAGAAGTTTTTAATGCTGTTTCAGCAGACGGGGATGGTATTAATGATGTCTTAGAGATACAAGGAATAGAGTGCTACCCTGACAATTCGGTAGAAATTTTCAATCGTTGGGGAGAATTGGTATATGCAACTAAAAACTATAATTCAAAAGGAAATGTTTTTTCCGGCTATTCAAATAAAAAAGAAAATAAACTGGTATCGGGTACCTATTATTACATTATTCGTTATGAATTTAATTCCGGTAACGGAAATATAACTCCTGTTGAACAATCTGGTTTTATTCATTTACAAACTAATTAAACCGAAATAAACATCATGAAAAAAGTAACAATCAACCTACATCTTTCGCTCTTGTTAGGCTTGCTTTCCCTGAGCGGATTCGCGCAACAAGACCCACAGTTTACCCATTATATGTACAATACCACCAACATCAACCCTGCCTATGCCGGCAGCCGTGGTTCTTTGAGTATGTTTGGTCTGCACCGCAGCCAATGGGTAGGCCTTGACGGAGCTCCTACACCAATGCTTTTTCTGTAAACACCCCTTTACAGAACTCTAAACTGGGACTTGGAGTCTCTTTTATCAACGATAAAATCGGAGTGATGAGTGAAAACACTCTTGCAGTAGATTTGTCTTACACCCTTGATTTGGCCGGTCGCAACAACAACAAATTGTCTTTCGGTATCAAAGGATCAGCCAATCTGTTGGATGTAAGCTACAGCAAACTGAACCTTCACAATCCTACCGATCCGCAGTTTTCAGAAGACATCGCCAATGAGTTTACTCCCAACATCGGAGCGGGTATCTATTACCACAACGACAAAAGTTATCTGGGATTCTCGGTACCGAACTTTTTGGAAACCAAACGCTATAATGACAATGTGCAATCTACCATGCGTACCAAAATGCACTATTATCTGATGGGAGGTTATGTATTTGACCTTAATCCGGGCTTGAAATTCAAACCAGCCTTTCTGGTAAAAGCAGTTGAAGGAGCTCCTGTACAGGTAGACCTTACTGCGAATTTCCTGATTCAGGACAAGCTGACCCTTGGAGCCGCCTACCGTTGGGATGCTGCCTTTAGTGGCCTCATAGGTTTTCAGGTTACCGATGGTCTTATGGTGGGGTATTCCTATGATGGAGAAACGACCAAACTGGCCAATTACAATTCAGGTTCCCATGAGATTTTTCTGCGTTTTGAACTGTTTAACAAATACAAACGAATCGTATCACCTCGATTCTTCTAAAGCGATCTTCTATGAAAAATATCTATAAAACGTTATCGCTTTGTCTCTTTGGTCTTCTGAGTCCGGTTGTTCTGGCTCAGCCCGGAGTAAAGAGAGCAGCGAAGGACTTTGATCAGTATGCGTATATTGATGCGATCAAAATCTATGAAAAAGTAGTCAAACGCGGTCACAGCAGTGCTCAAATCTATAGTGAACTGGGAGATGCGAACTATTTCAATGGTAACTATAATGAAGCAGCCCGCTGGTATGGCGAACTGTTTTCTCAGTATCCGGATCAGGTTACTCAGAGTGCTTACTATTACCGTTATGCGCAGAGTTTAAAGAGTACGGGAGCGGATGCATCAGCAGAGCAGTATCTGGAGCAGTTTGTTCAAAAAGCGGGAAGTGAATCAACGTCTGCCGCTTTAATTCAAAAAGAGCGGGACTACAAAAAGGGCATTGAGAAAAACTCCGGCCGCTATACGATTGAAAACCTTTCCATCAACAGTCCTTATTCCGATTATGGAAGCAGTATTCACAATGGAAAGCTGCTTTTTACCACGGCAAGAGATACGGGAAGTTTGTCTAAAAAAGTACACAGTTGGACGGATAAGACATTTACAAGTATTTACAAAGCAGAGGTTGATACTGACGGATCTGTGACAGATGCCACTCGTTTTGACAAAGGCATCTGCAGCAAGTTCAATGAAGCGACACCTGTGGTTACCAAAGACGGGAAAACGATGTATTTTACCCGTAACAACTACAATGGTAAACGCGGATATGATGAGCATAAAACCACCTTACTGAAAATCTATAAAGCTACCTTTAGAGATGGTAAATGGGGTGATGTAGAAGAACTGCCTTTTAACAGTGATGCGTTCAACACGGCACATCCGGTGCTTAACGATAAAGAAGACATGATGTATTTTGCATCTGATCGTCCCGGAGGATTCGGAGCGTCTGATATCTGGCGTATTGCGCTGCACCCGAACGGTACTTTTGGCGGTCCTGAAAACTTAGGTGCTCATATCAATACCGAAGGCAGAGAGAATTTTCCTTTTGTAACAGCGAACGATGAACTGTACTTCAGCAGTGACGGTCGTCCCGGACTTGGAGGACTGGATGTGTTTGGAGTAAAAATCAAAGACGGCGGAGCATTTGGAGAAGTGATGAATGTAGGAAACCCGGTCAACAGTGCGTACGATGATTTTGCTTATATGATAGAGCAGAAGAGTCAGAAAGGTTTTTTCAGCAGCAACCGTCCGGAGGTAAGGGCAGTGATGATATCTATGGCTTTACACAGACACGAGCACTGGAATTGGACTGTACCCAGCAACTCAGAGTACGGGTGATGGATGCAGCTACACAAGAAGTGATCACAACGGCTCTTGTGGACTTATACAGCAGTACATATAAGGAATATGGCAGCAGCACGGGATATGAAAATGGATTATATGGATTTACTCATAAATTTGAATGTGGCATGCCGTATCGTATAAAAGCGGCAGCCAAAGGATATCTTACCAAAGAAGAGTTGGTGGTATTACCACAAACTTCATCTGAGACGGTACACACCATTGCCTTGTCAAAAGAGAAAGTAAAAGTAGAAAAAGAGGATGATTTGTTTAAAATTTCAAATTTAACCCGATCTATTTTGATCTGGATAAACACGATATCCGTCCGGATGCAGCCACAGAACTTGCCAAGATTGTGGAAGTAATGAAAGAATATCCTCAGATGAAAATTGATGTGCGTTTACAAACTGTTTTTCTGACACTACGTGGTGAACATAAAATGATAAATGGGAAACTGTAATAAACCTCTTGTCAATTTAAGTATACAATTCTTGTAGCTTAAAAACCTTGCCACAGCAATGGAAATGTTCTCTATGAAGGTCTCCATTACTTTTAACTTCATGACAATTTGCTTTCAGTTTTTACTTAAAGTAAAAATAGAACAGTCTTAGAGAATAATTATACAGTTAATTATGGATCCCAAGGAAGAAAATAATTTCTCTAAACTTGATTATGTCTTTTAGTGCTGTTTTTATGTCTTTTAATAGTGATATTCAAAAACGTATTGAAGTTATATTTGTATACATATATTTTATCAAAGATCAAAAATGATTAATGAAATATATAAGATAACTGCTTATGCAGGTATAGAAAGATAATGGCGCATCTTTCTATGAATAGAGAATATAAAGCTAACTACACATATATAACATTTATTTAAAGAAAAAGAAAAATTGTTAGAAGTTCAAAAAACGTATTAGATAAGACAATAACATATTCACATTCTTTAAAAAAAATAGTTCAGAAGAACTCAAAGGTGAGTTCATTTAAGAAAATTTATTAATTGAGCAGTAAAAATCCAATCATTTTTATATAAAGATAGATGCTGCTGCCTTAAATTCAGAATGAATATGTTTTTAAAAGATATACATATTGGTAAACTATTGAAAAAGCGGGTAGAGGAGTTAAAGATCGAACCTGCAAGGATATCTCATTTTCTTAATTGTTCAGAAGAAGAGATTTATGAAATGTATCAGCAGGAATCACTCCCTACACACCTGTTGTTGCGATGGTCAAAATTATTGGAATATGATTTTTTCCGGCTGTATAGTGGGCATTTAGTATTATATGCTCCAAATCGAGGAGCAAATAGCCAGTCTAAAAACAATAAAAAGCGCTTTACCACATTTCAGAAAAAATATTTATACAAAAGAGATTATTTACTTTATTATTGAACAGATCTCCAAAGGAAAAAAGACAAAAAAGAAGTAATGGAAGATTATAAAATTCCAAAGAATACTTTATACCGATGGTTACATAAGCATACCAGTACTAATGCCGATCAAAAGTAAACCCGATTATAACAGAATATATAAAGACCTTGTTGAATCATGGTTTCCTGAACAAAAAGAAGAATTAGTGTCTTTGATTTCAGTAGATATTACAACCAGTCTTGATGTGATACAGGTCAATAATAAGTTGTTCAATAAAAATCGAAAGACACGCAGAATTATAATCAAAAACTGCGTTCGTATGATATACCGAGTATCATTAGAATAGTAGGGTATCAGCAAGAAAATTTCCTTACGATAAAAGAAATATCAGAATTGTTTGGTGTAAGCAGAAACACGGTAGCGAAATGGAAAGATAAAGTAACTGGTTCTGTTCTTTAAATAAACCGTTTAAACAATCTGGAATATTCAGGTGTAGATATTAGTTATCATTGATTTCACATAGAATTGATTAAAAAATAACTATTGTAAAGTAGATCTGACTGAAAAAATGAGTAAATTTAAACAACTCATCAACTGTGTGTTGTATGATGGAATAGTAACTAATCAATAAAGTCGTTACGAAATATGAATGAAGGAAAATTTAATATTGCAATTCTTATAGATGGTGATAATGCACAGGCAAAACTCATAAAAGATATTATAGCGGAAGTTTCTTAATATGGAAAAGCAACAGTACGCAGGTTTATGGTGACTGGACAAACCAGCACATGAACAGTTGGAAAGAAATTGTCAACAATATTCCATCAACCCTATTCAGAAATTTTCTTATACTTCAGGCAAAAATTCAACCGATAGTTCTTTGATTATTGATGCAATGGATATTCTACATGGCAAAAGTGTAGATGGTTTTTGTATTGTTTCCAGTGATAGTGATTATACGGGACTCGCCAAAAGAATAAGAGAAGAAGGTTTGTTTGTAATGGGTATTGGCAGAAGTACCACTCCTATAGCATTTGTAAATTCCTGTGAAATATTCACTTTTACAGAAAACCTCGTTTCTGATAATGAAGACGATGACAATGATATTTCGGGACTCTTCGGTAAAGAAAAAGAGAATACAGCTGATAAATCGGATAGAGAAATCAGAAAAAATATGGTTGTGCAGAAAGAAAAAGACGCCTCATTGCCAAAGAAATTTCCTAAGATAGATATTACACTTATTGATAAAGCGTTTGATATTGCTACCAATGATGAAGATGAAACAACCTACATTGCCAAAGTGGGATTATCGCTGCGGAAAATGGATCCGAGTTTTGATGCGAGAACCTATGGTTTCAAAAATCTTACCCAATTATTTGAGAGCCTTAAAAAATACGAGGTCATCAAAAATGAAGTTAATGGATTAAACCATCCTATGGTAAAATTAAAATAAGGGTATCAATACAGAATTGATTTTCTGTCACTGAAATGATATTCAGTATCATCTAACAATTGATACTAAACTGTGCATAAAAAAGGACTTTCTATAGAAAGTCCTTTTTTATTATTTATACTTGAAATATTTGATAATTACGTTTTATTTGTCTGATCTTAAATTTCTTACCCATCTTATCTTCTGTGGTCGATGTAAAAAACAACAATTTTGTGACATAAAATAACAAAACCATTCTTTTTTTTGCGATTTATCTGTAAAATAGTTGGTAGATATGTTTTTTTATGCTTATCATTGAGAAAAAAAATAACCTTATAATTAATTGTTTATGAGAATACTACATTATTTATCACTACTATGTGTTCTGATTTTGTTACAGTCTTGTCTGCAGGACGATCTGCGTACTCCGGTAGTGCGCGAAGCCACACAAGAAGATCCTTTAAACGCCCAAACCCTGATAATGGATCAGACAACTCTTGAAGAAAGATATGCAGGCAATACAAGTTTAGAACATTTGTTTGAAAAAGATTTTAAAAAAGCAGTATCTTCCCTTAGCGCGGCTAAAGGCGGAAGCAACCGAACGGCTACACTTGACCTGGAACATATTCAGGTACTGGAAGCAGATAAAGTGCATGTGATTACGTATCGGGTACAGGTAACCGATGAAAAAGAACCCGAGTCAAAAGCCGTTTATAATCTGGTGTATTATTCCACCGACCGTAAGGAGTATTATGTAACCCTGTTGAAATATGATTTTTCAAGAATTTCAATAGAGCAGTATCTCAAAAAACCGACGGCTGAGGTTCTGTACCTGTATCCGTTGGAAGAAGACAGAGATACAGACAAGAATATTCAATATGCGATATCGTCAGTAAGTCCTATTTTCGTTTATGAAATAATACCACCCGGCGATTGTATGAAAGAAGTAAGCGTAGCGGGTACACCTTGTAAAGGTTCTGGAAATCCAAAACACGAATATGGAGACAACTCCTGTAGTATGACAGGTAACAAACGCGCCACACCGGGTTATACGTATATGGATTTTTCAGATTGTGGTAAGAATTCGGTGGTGGTTCCGGAGGTGGAGGTTATCCGGGTGGCGGAGGCGGAGGCGGTTCCACACCGGGTCCGGGCAGTCCCGGCGGACCACCGGCTGCAGGAGGGGGCAATCCGCCTATTTCGGTGGTAAAAACCCATCAAAAACATCGGAGGTCTGGTAAAATCAAAAATCCTTATCGGACAGGTAAATATGGGCTCCGGTAATACCAATGCAAAAGTATTAAAAGCCGTATCTTCATTTTTAAAACAAGACATACAAACGCTGTATGGCAGAATGAACGATACCAGAGAATCGGGTTTTGCCTATCAATTTGATATTATAAACGGAAGTTATACTTATAATGTATTGGGTGGAAGGTTAATACTTACAAGTCCTAACTATACCAACCGCAAAATAGAATTAGGCAATGTTTCGGGGAGGTTTAGTGGAACAGTACACGTTCATACGATAATCTCGGAGTTACTGCTACTGAAATAGCAACACCTTTGTTCTCTCCTGCGGATCTTGGAGGCGTATTTAAATTTACGAATAAATCCGTAGAAGATCCTTTTCGCCAACCGGCAGAAGCCTTTGTCGGAGTTGTCAATAGGTACGGCATGTATATGGTGATGCTGCCCAATGATGTGACTTCAGAGCAGATAGTCAACTGGTGCGCAAATGAGCCGATCACTTATACAGCGGTACCAATAAAGAAGAGGTATTTTAAGAAAAAGTACAGGAATATTATTCCATTCGCTGTATTCCTCAGATATTGGGACCTATTTCCGATACCATAGAAAATGTTGGTACCATTCTTGAAAATGAAATCAACTCTGCCAATGACAACCCAATCATTGATGTTGCAACACAGCAGGTATACCATGGTGGTAATTTTCACGGAGATTATGTTGCACTGGAAATGGATAAACTGAAACTGGTGATTACAAAACTGAGCATGCTGGCAGAGCGTCAGCTCAATTATTTGCTCAATGCCAAATAAATGAACTATTACCTCCGTTTGTTAATTTAGGAAAACTCGGATTTAATTTTGGAATGCAGGGAGTACAGTTTACTGCTACTTCTACTACAGCAGAAAAATCAGGCATTATCCACTTCCATGTATGTACACAGCATACCGAATAACAACGACAATCAGGATATTGTAAGCATGGGTACCAATGCAGCCCTTATGTGCAGTAAAGTAATAGAAA
>NZ_JAUFQU010000021.1:0-12525 GCF_030409925.1 Paenimyroides ceti | reverse complement strand
CCCCGAAGGTAAACACAATCCTTTATCAAAAAGATTTTCAGCCACTTTATTTCCATAATAAGGACTGTCTTTAAAAACGGGTTGCAAATGCATCGGTTTCCATAACGGACGAGATTCAATATTATGATCCAATAGTGCCAAACGTAAATCTTCTCTGTTTTTGCCTGTTATTTTTTCGTCTATAAGTATAGCACTTAACCAATGGTTGGAAAAATAGTCATCAGAAGGTTCTTTAAAAACTGTAACCCCTTCAATGTCTGCAAAAATGTGCTGATAAAAACTATTCATTGCGCGTCTGGATTGAATTCTACTATCCAAAACTTCCATCTGTCCGCGTCCTATTCCCGCTACAATATTACTCATGCGATAATTGTAACCTATATGTGTATGTTGGTAATGAGGTGCATTATCTCTTGCCTGAGTAGATAAAAAGACCGCTTTTTGTTTATCTTCCTCTGTATGACAAACCAGAGCTCCTCCTCCGGAAGTGGTGATAATTTTGTTTCCATTGAATGAAAGTATTCCAAATTTCCCAAAAGTACCACAATTTTTACCTTTATAAGTAGATCCTAATGCTTCTGCGGCATCTTCTATTATAGCGATGTCATATTTTTTAGCAATTGCAATAATTTCATCCATTTTTGCAGGCATACCATATAAGTGGACAACAATAATTGCTTTAGGCTTTTTACCATTTGTCATTCTATCCGTGATTGCTTCTTCAAGTGCTATCGGGCATATATTCCAGGTATCTGATTCAGAATCTACAAATACGGGTATTGCTCCCTGATAAGTTATCGGATTTGCAGATGCAGAAAAGGTCATTGACTGACAAATTACTTCGTCTCCCGCTACAACACCACATTCAATTAGAGCTAAATGTAAAGCTGCAGTACCTGAGGAAAGCGCAGCTACTTTAATGTTTTGTTTTAAATATTTTTCCAGATCTGATTCAAACCCATTAACATTCGGTCCTAACGGTGCAACCCAATTGGCATCAAATGCTTCATGTATATATTTTAATTCATTCCCTCCCATATGCGGAGAGGATAACCATATTTTGTCGTCCATAATTATTGTTTATTGTATAACGGAAAAAAAGAAGTATCATCTAAACTTAACTGATCTTCATTTTCTTTTTTATTATTTACTTCTTCAACAAAGCTTAAATATAAATCTTTATTAATAATTTTTCTACCTGTCACATATTCAACAACATCATTAGGAAAAAAAGCTTTTTTATATTTAAATATTCCGTCTTCATAACCGTATCCTCCGCCTAAAACGTAATTTTTAAACTGCATCTTTCTTGCCCAATTAATTACTTCAAATTTAAGAAAATCATTCGGTCGTTTATCAAAATATTCACTTAATGTTCCTCCTAAAAATGAAAACACTGAATTATCTGAAATCAATAATAACTCTGTAGATACCGGTTTATTATTGTCATATATTGTACAGATTGCACACACGTCTAAGTTATTTATTATAAATTCATTAAATGAGTTCAAACTATAAAAGAAAAATTCTTTTGCATTTGTTCTTTCCATTGTATCTATATAAATATCATAGAATTCATTAATGTATATCTGTTCTATAATACCATAATGAATTTTTGCTATTAAATTTTCCCGTTGTGCTCTTTTAACGTTTTTACGAACTTTTGCATCGAAATCATTCCATTGTTGTTCTTCTGGCTGAATTTGTCCTTTTATATTCAGCATTGTTTTATGTAAAATACCATCATAACCTTTTGAATTATTAAAAAGATTAAAACGTATAAATTCTGAAACCACATTATTATTGAGTTGCCACTTTTGAACTTCATTCCAAAAGATTAATAAAGTGTCTTGATTTACATTATTTGAATAAAAAGGACCTGTATAACCATAAGGTGTACTAAAATCGAAGTTCACTTTTAAAGAATCATAAATTTTAATTTTTTTAAGGTATCCCGGCATTAAAATAATCTTCGTTTCGGATTGAAAGTAAAAACAAATCAAATTATCTAAACCTCCACAAAAAACATTAAAATATTCTAAGCGGTTATACGCACTTTGAAAAGTATTATGAGCTATGACTGACTTATAAAAATCCTGATCTTCTTTAGAATTAAAGTTTAATATTTTAAGCATTTAAAACGATCTTTAATTTAACAATAAGATTATCTAAATCCTTGATATCAATATCCTGGTGTACAGGAAAATTGATTATATGTTTGGAAGTAAAAATTGCCGCCTCAGATGTTGAATCTTTTAGTTCTTCTATCATTGTATGATACAAACTAACCATACCGATTTCTAAATCATTCATTTCTTTGTATAGTTTATTTCTATCAAAATTATGAAGTATGACAGGTAATGTTTGAGGACAAATACCATTTTCTATATTTGGATATATAATCTCAATATCCGTGATTTTTTTTAATTCCTCAACTAGGTAATCATAATTTTCTCTTCGTTTATTATAGATAGTGAATAAATCATATCCCAAATTAAAATGGGGCTGAAGTATTTCTGATTTATTATCTTTATTTGGCACATTATCAACCATAATCCCCCCCCCGCTAACAGGCAACATCTTGTGTAGAGAATAGAAAGCAAATCGTCCGTTTCTACCACATATACCGCCAATGAGATCTGTTAACCATGAATGGGCACAATCCTCTATATATAAAATGTTATTTTGATCTAACCAATTTATAATTTCCTGATACTGAACATCTGGAAATCCAAAATAATGCACTAATAAAACAATACAGTCTTTTGTATCCTTTATTTTATTCTTAAAATGGTTAAAATCAATTTTTAAATTTCTATCTAAATTATAAAAGTCGAAATCCAAGGAAGAGTTTTTAACAGAATCGAATATACCACTCCCTTCGTTTGGAGACCAACCGATATAAGCTGGCAACAATACTTTATATTGAGGATTTTCTTTTTTAAGGATATCCAATATAGTACTCCAGGCCTCACGAGCTGAATTGGTGTACTTCCACTCTCTTTGAGCAATATTTTTTTTTGTAGCAATTTTTGTTATTCCCATTTTATTGTAGTGTTAATTTCATTCTTTGAATTTCATCTATATACTTATATTTCTCAAGGTTGTTCTCCTGCCCTTTGTAATATATCTTTTTAAATTGTAATCCTTAAAAAAAGATTTGACCGCCACCAGTATTTCTTCTGAAATTTTATCTTCTCTTATGATTATATTTTCATCTATAATTCCAAGTGTAAAAGACTGTTCACCAGCAGATATTTGAAGAAAGGAAAAACCAAATTTCGCATATAGACAATTGAATTGTGATAAATTGAGAATCATTATATCTGGATTATATTTTGATGTTTCTTCCATATTTCGCTCATAAAAACAGCTTGATTCCTCTTTTACAAATCCCATATTTTCATACCATTTTCGGGCAACTTCATTAGACTGGAATACATCCAATTGTATATTGCTATACACTTGTTCTCGGAAATACTTCTCAGAATAACTGAATATTTTTTTGGCAATACCGAGTCCTTTATAAGTATTATCTGTAGCGATCATATTAAGAAAAGCAGTGGAGGTTTGCGGAAACATTTTAAATTCTGCAAAACCGACTATTTTGTTGTCCTTTTTTGCAGCAAAATATTTATATGGTGAATATGGATTATTTAATTCTGTATAGATAAAATTTGCTATGCCTTTACATCTATATATAGAGCTTGTTAAGTATGCTTTATCAAAAGAACTCCTTACCAGATCAATTATGCAACCGATATCATCAACAACTGCAACATCTATTTTAATTTCTTCTTTCATCATCTAAATTTTGCATTATCGATTCAGGATCAATAACTATATTTTCTGATTTTATAACTTTTAAAATTGTCTTATATACAATTTTCATATCTAAAGCAAAACTAATGTTTTTGACATATACGACATCTAAAGCCAACCGATCATCCCATTTTGCTGTATTTCTGCCGTTTACCTGAGCCCATCCTGTAATTCCGGGTCGAACAGAATGTCTAATACGTTCATCTTCTCTGTAAAAAGGCAGATATCTTATCAATAATGGTCTTGGACCAATCAGACTCATATCTCCCAATACAACATTGATTAACTGAGGCAACTCATCTAAGGATGTTTTTCTTACAAAACTACCAACCTTGGTTAAACGTTTAGCGTCTGGCAATAGGTTTCCTTTTTCATCCTTTTTATCATTCATCGTTTTGAATTTTATTATTCGAAACAATTTTTCATGTTTACCGGGTCTGTCCTGAAAAAAAAACGGTTTTCCCTGATTTGCAATAAATAAAGATATCAAAACAAGGAAGAAAACAGGAGAAGCTAATAGTAAAACACCTGCTGAAACGATAATATCCAATACTCTTTTAAAAAAATGTTTATACATGGTTCTTTATTATTTTTAAATAAGTTTCTTTTGCATTTTTCCATACAGTATCCTGACTATATCTATCATGAACTCTATCTCTGGCATTCTCTTTCATCATTTTTATTTGCTGTTTATTCTCAACTACATATTTCATCTTTTCAAATAAATCTTTTACATCCTTCCTTTTTATCAAAAATCCGGTTTTATTATCAATTATTACCTCATTACATCCTGCAATATCTGTTGTAATAGATGGTATTTTCATTGCTCCTGCTTCGATAAGTACAATTCCGAATCCTTCTCTATAACTCGGTAATACAAAAACATCCATCGCTTTAAAGAAAGGACGAACATCTTTTTGAGGTCCTACATACAGAATATTCGGATTTTTATAAAGGGTATCTATGATTTCTTTCGATAATGTCATATTTTCTTCAAAAGCTCCCACTATAAGCAATTTTATATTTTTAGAAGTTTTTGAAAGTTTTTGAAAAGCTAAAATCAGTTCCTCTAATCCTTTATCTTTTACCAATCTGCCTACAAATCCAAATACAAAATCGCTTGGTTTTAATTTATCGTCCTTAATCTCTATTACTTTATCCGGATTAAAATAAGAAGTATCAATTCCGTTAATACTTCCATTTCCAATAATAATAATATTTTTTGATGTTATATTATCAGATATTAAGGTTTCTTTTATACCATTACTGACAGCTATAACTTCTGTTGCAAACCAACATGTCATCCGCTCCATAAGCATCAATAAGATTTTCTTTTTTCCAAGAATACTCTGATACCTTAAGCCATGCACATAGTATACTCTTGCAGGGACACGCGAAAACCAAGCTGCCATTATTGCTAATAATGAAGCCTTGGGAGTATTTGCATGGACCAATTTAGGTTTTTCTTTGAGAAATAAAACAAGGAGCTTAAAGAAACTTTTTAAATCTTTTAAAAGAGAAATTTCTCTCTCCATTTTTATCGGAAATTTACTCACATCATATTCCTGGCCCATTTCTTCGAGGTGAACTCCAGGGCTTGATACCAAGCTAACGGTAAAATCTTTTTTCAGAACATTTAACTGTCCTTTAAAAAAAGGCAGTGAGTCTGAAACAGTTGTAATTATAAAGAATTTAGGTTTCATTTATTTCGTAGAAATGTTTTTAATTTTCTTGGTGCTCTTATAAATTTCTAAAAAATTAGTATTTATAGTATTGTTTGAGATACGAACATTTCTAATAGAATAATCCCTTTCAGGTTCAAAATAGATTGGCGTATTTTTACTCTTTAAAATATTATCATCAATGTCCAAGCCATCAATATCTGATACAAAAAATAAAGAACTCCATTTCAAGGATTCAAAATCATTAGAAAAAATAGAAACATTTTTTACTTCTCTACCAAGTATTATATTCGAATAAAAATTTTTAGATACAAGACTTTTATTTTTCAGTACTTTTAGCCCATCGATATAACTTCCATTAACAACAACACTTTCGGTACCTTTGGTATATACCTGATTTGATTCGATGGTTATCTTCTTATTTCCTTTTGTTCCAGAAATTCTTACAAAACCTACAGCATCTATTTTGTTGTTTTTTATTTCTACATTTTTTATAGGGCCATATGCCGCCTCTAAATTAATACCAAAGGAATCTTTTTCGAAACCACATTGGATAATGTTATTGCTGACCTTTATACCATTTACACCATCAAGCATTCCTAACATAGAAATTGAATATAAGGTTTTCGTAGATTTAATTGTATTTCCTGTAATTTCAACATCTCGTATTACTTGTCCATCCTCCTCCCAAAGATCCATTTCTAAATCTACAGGAGCCACATGATCATTGAATTTGTAAATGGTATTGTTCATTATTTTAACGTTTCTACCTGATATCAAGGCAATATTACATCGATAAGGATGAGACAATATATTGTCTTCTATAAGAATATTCTCATTTACTAATGAAACGCTCTTTTCAAAACCGGAATTATACCAATATACAAGAATATTATCTCCTAAATTATTTTTTATAATATTCTTTCTTATTGTTATATTTTTTGAACCAGCAATATAAATTCCAGCTTCAAATTCTGAACCCTTACTCATATTGTTCCAGCCTCCGTCTAATGTCAGGCCTTCAATGACTAAAGGTGTATCTGACTGATAATTTCCAATATGAAATAAGGAATATTTTCCATATGTATATTTATCAGGTATGACAAACTCATTTACACAATCAGTCATTTTAATAACAGGATTACCTTCTCCTTTTATAGAGTTATATAAACGAATTCTTGCAGAAATAAGATACTCTTTACCTGTATTTTTTACTAATAAAGGTTTTTTTAAATCAGCCGCTTTTTGAAAAGCTTGTGTATCGTCTGTTTTGCCATCACCTACTGCGCCATAATTTCTGACATCAACATATTCTTCATTTTTTGAGTTCTGTCCTTTACAACATAGCATCACAGGAAAATTGATGATCAGTATTAATAAATAAAAAAGTTTATTACTCATTTTTTTACCGATTTAAAAAATAATTTCCTTCTGTTTTCTAATGTTGAAAAATCGAATTCCGAAGCTCGCTGTATGCTGTATTCTGAATATTTTGAATAGGCTGCTTCTGAACTCATTACGAGCTCTATTTTGTCTGACAAATCATCTTCATTTTCAACTTGAACTAATAAATCAGCATGTATTAGTTCCGGTATTCCACCGACATTACTGCCAATACAAGGCACAGCACGAGCCATTGCTTCAACAATTGCTCTTGGTAATCCTTCTGTACGGGAAACCAATAAAAAAACATCCGACTTATCTAAATAATCTATTACTTCTTTACCTGAAACAGAACCGAGAAAATTTACATTTGAATCAATTTGAAAACTTTCTGCCAAAGAGATCATTTCTTCTCTGAACTTCCCATGTCCCAACCACGTTAATTGAACATCCTTTCCTTCTTTTATTAATTTGCTGACGGCTTTTAATACAATGTCAGGAGCTTTATACATTTGCTCTAAAGATCCTATACAAAGTAATTTAATGGTTTTATTTTGAGGATATTTTTTTACTGAATTAATACGATTTTCTATAAATACATCTGAAGCAAATGTGCTGAATGCTTTATCATTTGCCGGATATCTTTTCTGTAGTGTATGTTTTGTAACATATATCACCGATTGTGCATTGTATACCGCTTCCTTTTGAAATTTTGTAAATAAGTATCTGAGTATAGGTCGAAGGGGGTGCTTAATAACTCCTTTTGCGAAAACATCATAAGGATCACCAATTATTTCTATACCGTAAGCCATTTTTCTTTTTATACAAAATTTTGCTACATGATAGCCTAATGAGCCTGCCCCTCTAATAATAACTGCATCAGGGGTATGTTTTTGAAAATATTTTTTTAATGCTTTGAGAAATTGTTCTTTTATTGAGCAAATAGCTTAAAGGTGAATCAAAAGAAATGATTGGTAATATTATAACATTTGATACCAAATGATTCAAATTTTCAAAATTATCAATCTGAAAAACACGTCCTATGACATACACCTCTTCAAATTCAGATAAATATCTCTCCCATAATATATTTGAAAAGGAGAACTCACCTGCATAAAATTTACCATCCGATGTTTGAAAAAACCGGGCATCTGTAATAAAAAATAATTTCATCTATAGTTTATTGTAAAATTTCTGAAACAGAATATTCGGATTATAATTTTTGATCGCCCAATTTTTTAAATCAGGTAAATTTCCTGAATTTTTGTTGTTATAAAAAGTCGTTAAAATAGTTATTGCTTTCTGAGTATCTTCTGGTGCGACTAAATAGCTGTAATGCGATTTGGGAATCGTCTCTAAAATAGGATCAATATCAGATGCTACAAAAGGTAGACCTGCTATTAAAGCCTCTATCAAAGCATTCGGTTGCCCTTCGGAAAAAGAAGGGAAATAAAATGCGTTCATTGAATTAAGTATTTTAACCACATCCTTTCGATATCCCAAAGCTATAATTTGGTTGCTTAATTTTAAATCTTTTATCTTTTCAGAGAACGCCACATCTACTCCTTTTCCACATAAAATAAAATATACATCTTTATGTTGAGAGCATATTTTCTGGGCCACTTCAAACACAGCATTATGATTTTTTTCTCTTGCATAACGACCAACATGGCCAATAACAAAAGCTTCTTCCGGAATGTTTAATTCTTTCCTTATATTTTCATCACAATTAAGAAATTTTTCAGCATCTATTCCATTGTATATTACGTCAAAACGATGGTCAATTTTATCTTCAAAGAAAAACTTAAATGCAGCTTCAGAATTAGATAAAATTGAGGTAGAATACTTCAAAACCAATTTATTTACCAAAGCATTATAAACCAATCTTATATTATTTTCTTTAAAATGATTGGTTGCTCCTCGATAAAAGGTAATTCTTTTCTTTATTCCTGAATAGTAAGAAATGAACATTGGTATACCGGCAAAATTACCGGTAAAATCAACAACGGTGACGAAATTATTATCTTTTAGAAATTTATTAAAGTTTCTAATTCCTTTTAAATCTAAAAAGCCCATTTTTAAAGGAACGATTTCAATATTGTCAATTTTTTGGTATTCTGTTTCTAAAACTCCTTTATTACCACTTTTGCAAAGTACAACAGGTTTTAGTTTTTTATTATAGTGCTTTAAAAATCGTAACAAATAATTTTCTATTCCTCCGGAATTTAAATCATTTATGATAAACAGTACTTTCATAAATTAATATATTAAATCACCACTTGACATTGGTTTTTTAAAAAGAATGTCGAAAAATAAAAAACTATCTCCATTCATATAACTCTCTTCTATGTTGTATCTCGTAATAATAATGCAGAGCAATGGAAGTTAGATACCACTCAGGGAGCATTCTTAGCAGAAAATTTAGTACTTGCTACGGGCAGTAATCCAAAAGTATGGGAGATGTTGGCTGGTTTAAATCATGAAATCATACCTCCTGTTCCGTCTTTATTTACTTTTAATATTAAAGACAGCCGTATCAAAGAACTTATGGGATTATCTGTTGAACATGTAACGGTAAAAGTTGCTAACAGTAAACTAAAAGCGACTGGTCCGTTGCTTATTACACATTGGGGAATGAGCGGTCCTGCTGTATTGCGATTATCGGCCTGGGGAGCCCGTGATTTATCAGAAATGAAATACCGATTTCAAGTACATATCAATTGGCTTAACGATAAAACATTTGATGATACCTTGCAGGAATTACTTACTTTAAAGGAAACCCATGCAAAAAAGAACATCAGTAAATTTTCTCCTTTTCCGATTCCGGGACGTCTATGGGAACAATTAGTTCTTGCTGCAGGAATATCTCTGGATACTAAATGGAGTGATACAAATAAAAAGCAACTCGTTCATCTTACCCATCAACTGACAGATGGAGTTTTTTCAGTAGATGGGAAAAGTACTTTTAAAGAGGAATTTGTAACAGCAGGGGGAGTAGATTTAAAGCAGATTAATTTCAAAACGATGGAGAGCAAATTGTTTCATAATCTGTATTTTACCGGTGAGATTATCAATATTGATGCAATAACAGGAGGGTTTAATTTTCAGAATGCCTGGACTACGGGTTTCATAGCTGCTCAGGCAATTGCAAATAAGTAGTATATTTGTTGTTACAATCCATATCATATCTGTATTTATTGATCATCTTATTGGATTCTTTATTTTCTAAATAATATATAATGAGCATATTTCAAGAATTCGTAACAGAAGACTTTCATATACAAATACCAGCGGGAAATTTTACATTTTCTGCTCCAAGTAATATTGCATTAGTAAAATACTGGGGTAAGAAAGAGCATCAGATTCCGGCTAATCCTTCTTTGAGTTTTACGTTAAGTAATTGTAAAACAATAACTTTTTTGCGTTTTGAGGAAAAGAAAACATCGGGTATTAGTTTTGAATTGTTGTTTGAAGGAGCGCCAAAACCTTCATTCGAACCAAAAATTCAAAAATATTTTGAGCGCATACTACCTTATTGCCCGTATATAGAAAAATTCCATTTTATTATCGATACAAAAAATACCTTTCCACATAGTTCAGGTATTGCTTCTTCAGCTTCTGGTATGGCAGCATTGTCTGCTAATATTATAGCTTTAGAAAAAACATTGGTGCATGATAAAGATGAAGCCTATTTTATCAATAAAACATCATTTCTTGCCCGATTAGGTTCCGGAAGTGCTTGTAGAAGTATTAGTGGGAATGTTGTAGTTTGGGGAAAAACGGAAAGCATAAAGAACAGTTCTGATCTATTTGGTGTGGCTTTCAGCGATGAGATACACACTGTCTTCAATAATTATCAGGATACCATTCTATTGGTTGATAAAGGTGAAAAACAGGTTTCTAGCACGGTAGGACATGAATTAATGTACGGACACCCTTTTGCTGAACAACGTTTTATTCAGGCACATCAAAATTTAGCACGCTTAAAAGAAGTGTTTAGCACAGGTGATATAACCCGTTTTATTGAAATTGTAGAAAGTGAAGCATTGACACTTCATGCCATGATGATGACTTCATTACCTTATTTTATACTTATGAAGCCGGCTACTTTGGAGATTATCCAGCAGATCTGGAAATTCCGGACAGAAACTAATATTCCGGTATGTTTTACTCTGGATGCAGGAGCAAATGTTCACGTTTTATATCCGGAAACGTATAAAGAAAAAGTGCAACTCTTTATTTCAGAGTCACTTGCAGGCTATTGCCAAAGTGGACAATTCATCCACGATTCTTTAGGTAACGGAATAAAAAATCTCTCCTGATGCGTGATACAAAATGTACTCATTGCCATACCTCTATCATTTGCAGAGCTGATGATATCAAATCTTGCAATTGTCAGAAAATAGTGCTTCAGGATGCTACCATACAGTTTCTGAAAGATAAAACAGATCACGAATGTCTATGCAATGATTGCCTGAAAAAATTTGATGAAATGATGCAATATTCCAAAGATCATCCATTTCCCAAAAGACCGGTTGATCTAATAGAAAATGTACACTATTACATGGAAAACGGTTTTTTTGTATTTACAGAATTGTATCATTTTTTAAAAGGAAGATGTTGTAAAAACGGATGTCGTCATTGTGTCTATGGTATTCATAAATAATATTTTGTCTACCAATTTATTTTTTTTGTAAATTTGTTTTAGAAAAAACTAGCTATGAAAGGACCATTATTTTATTCGAAAATTCTTTTGTTTGGAGAGTATGGTATTATTAAAGACTCAAAAGGCTTATCAATACCGTATAACTTTTATAACGGAGCGTTAAAAACAGAAGAAAATTTATCAGACCAGGCATTAAAGTCTAATGAAAGTCTGAAGAGATTTGCTGTTTATTTGAAAGAAATGCAAGTTTCAGATCCTGAATTGGTAACGTTTGATCTTGAAAAACTACAGACAGATATTGAAAATGGATTGTATTTTGATTCCAGTATTCCTCAGGGATATGGAGTAGGCAGTAGCGGAGCGCTTGTTGCAGCTATTTATGATCAATATGCAAATAATAAAATCACTGTTCTGGAAAATCTGACACGTGAAAAAATTACTTCAGTTAAAAGCTATATTTGGAAAAATGGAATCCTTTTTTCATGGAACAAGTTCCGGTTTGGATCCTTTAAATAGTTATTTAAGTTTACCGATCTTAATCAATTCAAAAGATAATATTGAACCAACAGGAATACCTTCCAAAAAGAAGGTGGTACTGGTGCAGTATTTTTAATTGATTCGGAAATCATTGGAGAAACAGCTCCCATGGTTAATATCTTTATGGACAATCTTAAAAATGAAGGTTTCAGAAGCATGATGAAATCTCAGTTTACGAAATATACTGATGCCTGCGTAGAGAGTTTTCTGAAAGGAGATTTTAAATCTTTGTTTTCAAACACAAAACAACTTTCAAAAGTAGTGTTAAATAATTTTAAGCCTATGATACCGGAAAAATTCCATAATGTATGGCAGGAGGGTATCGAGTCAAATGATTATTATCTAAAGCTTTGTGGTTCAGGCGGAGGTGGTTATATTTTAGGATTTGCACCGGATTTTGAAAAAGCAAAACAATCTTTAAAAGACTATAAATTA
>NZ_JAUFQU010000020.1:0-31344 GCF_030409925.1 Paenimyroides ceti | reverse complement strand
CAATCGATTTAGGATTTTTAATCGGTAAAGTAGAATATCCTGAGAAACTAAGTTTCCGCTATCGTTTAAAACCAAATGAAGAGTGGAGTCCTTATTTTACAGATCCTTCTATAAAACTAAGTTATATTGAGCCGGATGAATATCAGGTAGAGATTGAAGTAAATAATCTGGATACAGGATATATAGAAATTGTACAGCCCTTAACCATTATCATCAATCCGCCTTTTTATAAGACATGGAAATTCTTATTCGCGGTATTTGTATTTTCTTCTTTGCTGGTCTTTTTATTGCTTCGTTATAGAATTTCTGTACTAAAAAAGAAACATAGAAAAGAACAGGAACTGCAAGAGTATAATAATGCACAGAAGCTGAAAACGATACAGTTAGAAAGACGTATTACAAACACGAAACTCGAAGCATTGAGAAGTCAGATGAATCCGCATTTTATTTTTAATGTGCTCAATTCTCTTCAAAATTATATTATTGATAATGATGTAGATAACGCTTTATATTTCTTGAGCAAATTCTCGAAATTAACACGAGAGACACTGAATTTTTCTACCCTTCAATTCATTACGCTTAAAGAAGATCTGGATTTCATTAAACTGTATATAGATGTAGAAAATATGCGTCTGGATTATCCGGTTTCTCTGCATATAAAGAAGAATCTTGACTTTAATGAAAACGATTTGATGGTACCCCCTATGATTATGCAGCCTATTGTTGAAAACTGTATAAAGCATGCATTTACCAGACAAATTACACAACCCGTTATCGAAATTTCAGTGGAAATGCTTTTCTCAAAACTTGTCATTCGTATTAAAGATAATGGTATTGGATATGTAAACCAGAAAAAAGAAAATTACCATGAATCAAAAGGAATTGCTATGGTTAAAGAACGTCTTAATCTTCTTCACAATGAAAAGGGCACTTATTATACAGCGGAGTCATCTGAAAAGGGAACCGTAATCACTTTGATTTTACCCATAGAAATAGCATTCACTAAACAAAAGTAGGGTTTCACCCCCGAAAAACCCATTTTCGCTAAATTGAGAAAAAAATGTTCTGACTTTAGAACAAAAAAAATTAAATTGCAATATATTTGTTGAGTAAGATTAATATTTTTTTGAAAGAAAAGAAAAGTTAATTTTAATTAATTCTCTATGAATTTTATTTGTTGTTTAAAAAGTCCGCTTTAAGTGGACTTTTTTATTTACCTATAATAAAAAAGGCAGAACTTATTGTTCTGCCTTATTCTTTTATATTTTTCTTGTTATAAGTGGATTACTTCACCATAAGCATCAGCTACAGCTTCCATTACAGCCTCACTCATAGTAGGGTGTGGATGCACTGCTTTAAGAATCTCATGACCAGTCGTTTCGAGTTTACGGGCAACTACTGCTTCTGCAATCATATCCGTAACACCTGCGCCAATCATATGACAACCCAGCCATTCGCCATATTTTGCATCAAAAATTACTTTTACAAAACCATCAGGAGTACCGGCTGCTTTCGCTTTTCCTGAAGCAGAAAAAGGAAATTTACCAACTTTAATTTCATAACCTGCCTCTTTTGCTTTTTTCTCTGTTAATCCTACAGATGCGATTTCAGGAGTTGCATAAGTACATCCTGGAATATTTCCATAATCTAAAGGTTCAACATGTAATCCTGCCAATTTTTCAACACATAATATTCCTTCTGCAGAAGCTACGTGAGCTAATGCCTGACCAGGAGAAACATCACCTATTGCATAATAACCCGGAATATTGGTTTGGTAAAAATCATTTACTAAAATCTTATCTTTATCAGTAGCAATTCCTACTTCTTCCAATCCGATATTTTCGATGTTAGATTTAATTCCAACAGCAGAAAGTACGATGTCTGCTTCAAGTACTTCTTCTCCTTTAGCTGTTTTTACAGTTGCTTTTACACCGTCTCCGGTAGTATCAACTTTTTCAACTGAAGAATTAGTCATGATCTTAATTCCTGCTTTTTTCAAAGAGCGTTCGAACTGTTTTGAGATGTCTTCATCTTCTACAGGTACTATATTCGGCATGAATTCAACGATAGTAACTTCAGTTCCCATTGAATTATAAAAATGAGCAAACTCAACTCCAATCGCACCGGAACCAACGACAATCATTTTTTTAGGTTGTACCGGTAATGTCATTGCCTGGCGGTATCCGATTACTTTTTTACCATCTTGAGGTAAGTTTGGCAATTCACGTGAACGTGCTCCGGTAGCAATAATAATGTGATCTGCGCTATATTCAGTTACTTTACCATCTTTGTCTGTAACATCAATCTTTTTACCTGGTTTAATTTTTCCAAAACCGTCGATAACTTCGATTTTATTTTTTTTCATCAGAAATTGAACCCCTTTGCTCATACCTTCTGCTACGCCTCTTGAACGTGAAATTACGGCATTAAAATCCTTATCTACTTCTCCGTTTATGGTTAGTCCGTAATCCGATGCATGCTTCAGATAATCAAAAACCTGAGCAGATTTTAGTAAGGCTTTTGTAGGAATACATCCCCAGTTTAAGCAAATCCCACCTAAATTTTCTTTTTCTATAACGGCAACTTTAAAGCCTAATTGTGACGCACGAATAGCTGTTACATAACCTCCGGGACCACTACCTAATACTATAATATCGAATTTCATATATCTATTTTTCTGATAATATTTTCAGTCGACTAAAATAAGCAATTATTTTGTTTGCTGAAAGATTGATAATTAAAACTTGTTTTTTTTATTTTTAATTGCTGTAAAATTATTTTTATTCATTATTCTACGGCATATTGAGAATCATACAGATTTTTATAATATCCGTTTTCAATGGTCAACAACTCTTGGTGCGAACCTTTTTCTACAATTTTACCTTTATCCATTACAATGATAACATCAGCATTTACTATCGTAGCCAGACGATGGGCAATAACAATAGAAGTTCTGTCTTTTGTAAGAATTTCAGTTGCCTGCTGAATAAGTTCTTCCGAGTAGGTATCCACTGAAGAAGTTGCCTCGTCTAAAATAAGAATACTCGGATTGCTCATATACGCACGTAGGAAAGCAATTAACTGCCGTTGACCAGAAGAAAGCATAATACCACGCTCTTTTACATTATAATCATATCCGTTAGGGAGGCTTTCTATAAAGGAGTTAATACCAATTTTTTTAGCGGCTTCAATTACCTGTTCTTTTGTCAATTCAGGGTCATTAAGTGTAATATTGTTAAGAATGGTATCGCTGAATAAGAAAACATCCTGCAAAACTACAGCTATTTGTTTGCGCAGACTTTCTAAAGTAAAATCATTAATATTGGTGCCGTCAATGGTAATAGTACCTTCCGATATTTCATAAAATCGACTCAAAAGATTAATGATAGTAGATTTTCCGGCACCTGAAGAGCCTACAATAGCGACGGTCTGCCCTGATTTTACTTCTAAATCAATCCCTTTCAAAACTTCAACCCCGTCAATATAGCTAAAATGTACATTCTGCAGTGAAATATTGCCTTCAAATTTTGGAGCGGTTATCTGACCGTTTTCCTGTATAAGATCATTCCGATCCATAATTTCGAAAACCCTGTCAGCAGCTACAATACCCATTTGCATAACATTGAATTTATCCGCAATCTGACGCAAAGGGTTAAAAAGCATAGAGATCATCATGGTATAAGCAAATAAGTCTCCTGTCGTGGTAATATTATCTCCGCCAATGATGCTAAAACCTCCATAGATAATAACGCAACCCAACGTAACTGAAGATACAATATCAGCTATTGGAAAGAAAATAGAGTTATAGAGAATATTTTTCTGCCACGCATCATTATGCTTTTTATTGATTTCTTCAAATTTTTTATATTCCAATTCTTCTCTTGTGAACAGTTGTAGAATCTTAATACCTGTAATGCGTTCCTGTACAAAAGTATTGAGGTTGGCAATCTGGGCGCGTACTTCTTCAAAGGCCACTTTCATGTGTTTTTGAAAAACACGCGTAGCATATAGCAGTATGGGCATAGCAGCCAACACAATAATCGTAAGTTTCCAGTTCATATAGGCCATAATGCCCAAAACAACAACCATTTTAAGTACATCACCAATGATCATAAACAATCCCTGACTAAAAATGCTGGCGATAGATTCGATATCGGAGACATTTCGCGTAATCAGCTTTCCTACGGGTTCATTATCGAAATATTTCAATTTGAAACGGGTCATTTTGTCAAACAATTCTTCCCGTATGTCTTTAATAATATTTTGTCCCAGCCAATTGGCGATATAAGTAAAGGAAAACTGCGAACCGACCTCTAAAACCAATACAAGAAACATCAACAGTATATAAAACAGCAAACCCTGATTGTCTTTAGTCTCAATGTATTTGTCTACAACTTCTTTGAGCATATAGGGGCGAACGGCAGCAAAAACCGATAAAGTAATCACACTGATCACCACCCAATACATTTTGGTTTTGTAGGGTTGTGCATAATGCATTACTTTTTTTAATGTACTTGTTTTAAGTTTACTCATTTATATACGGATACTTGACTTTAGTTAAATATAAGCCGTGTGCCGGGACTGAAAATCCAGCCTTGCTGCGGTTTTTACTTTCAATAATATTTCTTAATTCGTCTACTTCAATTTTTCCTGTGCCGATATTAATCAGAGTACCTACAATTGCTCTTACCATATTTCTCAAAAAACGGTTGGCAGAGATGGTAAACATTATTTTATTACCCTCCTGAGTCCAGTAGGCTTCAGTAATCGAACAGTTAAAAGTAAAAACATCGGTGTGGACTTTTGAAAAGCATTCAAAATCTTCATATTCCAATAAAATTTTAGCTGCCTGATTCATTTTAGCAATGTCGAGATCCCTAAAATGATACCAGCTCAGATCTTTGCTAAACACATCTTTTTGAGTGTGTATAAGATACTCATAGGTTCGGGCAGAGGCATCAAAGCGTGCATGCGCTTCATCATGCATTCTTTTGACAGAAAAAACAGCAATGTCTTCCGGCAGAAAGGAATTTAGTTTTTTGACAAGCAGTGTATCATCAAATGATGTCTCAGTGTCAAAATGGGCATACATCTGAGCAGCATGAACTCCGGCATCTGTTCTTCCGGCACCAACAATCTCAAACGTATCATGCAGCAAGAGATTCAATGCTTTTGTAAGTACTTCCTGTACAGAAATAGCATTGGGTTGCGATTGCCAACCGTGATAATGGGTACCTTTATAAGCAAATTCTATAAAATATCTCAATTTGAATTTTCTAAAATCAATGCAAATATACGGCAATTTCACGAGAGCATTTTTATAAATATAAATACCTTCAGGTTAAAAAACATTGGTTTTTGTTTTCTATTTTTGTAATTAAACTTGAAATAATGAGATTCCTATTCATTTTAGTAGCATTTATTGGTAGTCTTGGTGCTTTTTCTCAATCGTTTGCTGATTATTTTGAAAATAAAACACTTCGTTTAGATTATACTTTCGAAGGAGATCATATCCATCAAACAGCTGCTTTGGAGGCTATGAAAATGATTCCGGAATGGAACGGAAGGAAGGTAAATCCTGAACAAGTATTGCTGCAGGGAAACGGCCAGATACAGATGTATGATGCAGCTACAAATCGGCTCATTTATGTAGAAAGTTACAGCACCTTATTTCAGGAATGGACTACTCTTGAGGTGGCTAAAAAGACACAGAAGAAGTTTGAAAATGTATTTCTGGTTCCTTTTCCCAAACAAAAAGTGAACATAAAGATAGTCTTCTTTGATAAAGCCAATACTGCGCATGTTTTACTCAATCATACTGTTGATCCTAAAGACACTAATATTCAAAAAGAGCCAAAGAAAAATGAAATAGAGACCATAATAATACATAAGAGTTCACATCCTAATCCTATAAAAATTGCCGTTGTTGCAGAAGGATATTCGAAGAAAGAAATGAAAACGTTTAAAAGAAAAGCCAATGCATTTGTCAGACAGCTCTTCAAACATTCGGCTTTCAAAAAATATCAGGAACGATTTCAGGTTATTGCCGTGATGCCGGTTTCAATAGACAGTGGCATCACAACTCCGCGCAAACAGGAATGGAAAAATACAGCTTTACAAGCCAGCTTTGATACGTTTGATATGGATCGATATCTTACCATTCAACACGTAAGAGAGATGCATAATGTACTCGAAGGAATACCTTATCATCATATTGTAGTACTGGCAAATTCCGAAGTATATGGTGGGGGAGGTATTTACAACAGTTATGCTGTTATGTCTGCACAAATTAAAAAGTTTGCCAGGGTTACAGTACATGAATTCGGACATAGTTTTGCAGGATTGGCAGATGAATATTTTTACCCGTCTGATCACTTACAGCAAACTACAAAAAACAATTTTGAACCCTGGGAACAAAATATTACCAGTCTGGCTAATTTTGAGACAAAGTGGAAACGTTTTTTGAAAAAAGACACTCCAATTCCCACTACTTATACAGAAAAAAACAGACCTTTAGGTGTCTATGAAGGATTAAAAGGAAACGGAATTTACATACCGGGTCAGGTATGCCGTATGAAAACCAACGGTGCAAAAGATTTTTGTACAGTTTGCAGCCATGCAATAGAGCAACTTATTTTATTTTATACAGAAGAATAGTGAAAAAAATTCTTTTACTTTCGGATACGCACAGTCATATAGATGATCGTATTCTCAATTATGTACATCAGGCAGATGAAGTTTGGCATGCCGGTGATATCGGTGATTTGAAAGTGACCGATACTTTAAAAAAGCTCAAACCCTTACGTGCCGTCTATGGTAATATTGATGATCATGAAGCCCGTTTAGAGTTTCCACTCAATAACCGCTTTATGTGCGAGGGAATGGATGTTTGGATTACCCATATTGGCGGTTATCCCGGAAAATATAACATAGCTATCCGGGAAGAACTAAAAGAAAATCCACCCCAGTTATTTATCTGTGGTCATTCCCATATATTAAAAGTTCAGTTTGATAAAGCGTTGAATTGTCTACATATGAATCCTGGAGCAGCAGGTATATATGGTTTTCATCAAATACGCACAATGCTGCGGTTTGAAATTGATAAAGGAAAGATTCAACAATTAGAAGTAATAGAATTAGGTAAAAGATAAAATGAAGATATACGATACAAAAGGCTGGCTGGTATTTATTTTTAAAATACACAAATCCGATACGATTCAAAAATTATGGCCTACAATTTTGTTAATGGGCTTGCTTTCATGGTTGGTGGCGTATATTGAAATCGACTATTTGGAACTTCCTCAGAATTCAGGTTTGAAAAATATTGCCATGCTGCACGGGGTAATTGGTTTTGTGTTATCTCTTCTATTGGTTTTTAGAACTAATACAGCTTATGATCGCTGGTGGGAAGGCCGGAAAGCATGGGGAAAACTCATTAACGATGTACGGAATATTGCTATTAAACTCGACAGTGTATTGCCGGAAGATGATAAAGCCAATCGAAGTTTCTACGCTAATAAATTAAAGATGTATGCCCGTATTCTGCATACCCATCTTACGAACGAATCTACAAAATACATGCTGGATGAAAGTGAGCATCCTGAATTTGATGATTATCTCAAATCACAGCACCCGCCATCATCCATTGCCGGAAAGATGCGGAAGATGACTCAGAAACTATCTAAAGATGGCGTAATTATGCCAGAGGATAAATGGACTATTGATCAGCTTTTAAATGGTTTGATTGATGTTGCAGGAACCTGTGAACGGATTAAAAATACTCCCATTCCGTTTGCTTATGCACTGTTTATTAAGAAGTTTATCTTTGTATATGTAATAACACTACCCATCGGATATGTTTTTACAACCGGATATTATATTGTACCTTTGGCTATGGTCGTGTTTTATGTATTGTTGAGTCTTGAGCTTATTGCTGAAGAAATTGAAGACCCTTTCAATGGCGGTACAGATGATCTGCCAACCAATAAAATAGCTGAAAACATCGGCAGAAATGCTACAAATATTCTTATGCAAAATTTCAAATAATATGGACAAAAGTATCTTTGATTTTTTAAAGCAAATCGAAAAAAATAATAATCGCGAATGGTTTTCTGAAAACAAAAATAGATATGATAAAGCGGCTGCAGAGGCTAAAATATATTTTACCAAAATATATGATGAGTATGCAAAACGCGATCATCTGGAAGCCATGAAAATATACAGAATTTATAGGGATGTTCGATTCTCAAAAGATAAAACACCTTATAAAAATCATTTTTCTATGTTTATGGCACGTACCAAACCCTTTTTAAGGGGCGGCTACTATTTGCATATCGAACCCGGAAAGAGTTTTGCCGGAGGAGGTTTCTGGGAACCCAATAAAGAAGATTTATTCCGGATTCGCAAAGAAATCGAACTTGACGACCGTGAATTGCGTGCGATTATTGAAGATAAGACCTTTAAAGATACATTTGGAAACCTCACAGGTGACGAATTGATAAGCGCTCCTAAAGGTTTTGATAAAAATCATCCGGCAATTGATCTGATCCGAAAGAAGCAATTTCTGGTTTCTAAATCATTTACAGACAAAGAAGTACTTGCTCCTGATTTTACAGAAAAAGCAGTAGCTGTTTTTACAGCAATGCGTCCTTTTTTTGATTATATGTCAGAAGTGCTGACTACCGATTTAAACGGAGAATCATTATATAAATAAAAAAGAGGCTTATGCCTCTTTTTTATTCTTCTTTTAAAACTTTTTTAGCTACTTTACCAACGGTGAGCCCCTGTACTACAATTGAAAATAAAACAACAATATAAGTAATCTCCAGTAGCGTATCTTTATATTCGCCATTAGGCATTGATAAAACCAATGCTATAGAAACACCTCCTCTGATACCGCCCCAAACCATGGTTATTAAAGAACCTCGTGTATAAGTATTTCTGCGCAAAATTGATTTCAGTGGTATTAGTATCGACATCATTCGCGAAAACAAAACAATGAAGATGGCTACGAATCCTAAAACCAGCTGTTCTTCCAGATCAGGCAACAACAAGAGCTCAAAACCGATAAACAGGAATAAGATGGCATTCATAATCTCATCAATCAGCTCCCAGAATTTACCTAAATAATCTCTGGTTGTCTCATTCATTGAATGTGTTTTTCCATAATTTCCGATAATAAGACCTGCGATTACCATTGCTAAAGGAGAAGACACATGCAGTTGTTTGGCTACGAGGAAACCACCCATTACAATGGATAAAGTAATCAGAACAGAGACTTTATAATCATCTATTTTTTTCATAACGTTAGAGGCTGTAAAACCGAGTAAAGTTCCTAATATAACACCTCCGCCGGCTTCAATTAAAAACAGGCTCGAAACAGAGGCAAAGGTCACTTCAAAGCTGGCATCAGTAGCCATTTTTAAAACTACGGCAAACATGACTACAGCTACTCCGTCATTAAATAAAGACTCCCCTGTAATCTTGGTTTCAATGTGCTTCGGTACTTTTGCCTGTTTAAGAATTCCCAATACCACAATAGGATCGGTAGGTGAAATGAGCGTTCCGAACAACAGACAGAAGATAAAAGGTATTTCAATACCAAACAAAGGAGCTACATAAAATAACAGACCTGCAATGATAAAGGCTGAGAGTACTACACTTATGGTAGCATACGTGGCTATTGAGCTTTTCTGATCTTTGAGATCGGCAATATTCACATGGAGAGCACCCGCAAAAAGCAGAAAGTTAAGCATAGCGCCCATGAGGATTTCATTGAAATCAAATTGCTGTATAAGTTCAAAAAACTCTTTAGTAGTCTGAGGAAAAAACTGATCTCCTACCAGACGGATTCCTAAAGAAACCAACACAGCTATGATCATAATACCGATCGTAGCGGGTAATTTTAAAAACCGTAAATTGAGATAAGCAAATAATGAGGCAAGTACAATTAAAACTGAAAAGGTATAGTATAATTCCATGGGAGATAAATTTTCTGCAAAATTAATGCATCATTTTAACAATGAAAGTATTTTTTTTATAAATGTCAATTTATTTTGGTAGGGAGGATATTTCATCTTTAAATCCAGCCAGTTTTTTCTATGGACTATCGTTTTAGAATGACTAAAGGCATCAAAAGAAAATTTGCCATTATAATTACCCATACCACTTTCTCCAAAACCTCCGAAAGGAACTCTGAGATTGATGATATGAGAAAGGACATCGTTGATACAACCGCCTCCAAATTGTAATTTGTCCATAAACTTTTTTGCTTTTTCAATTTCGCCTGAAAACATGTAGAAAGCAAGAGGTTTCGCATTTTGCTGATTGTATAATATCACTTCTTCCAAGTCATCATACGTAACTATTGGTAAAACAGGTCCGAAAATTTCTTCCTGCATCACAGGATCCTGCCAGTTTACATTGTCAAGTATTGTAGGTGCTATATAAAGTTCCTTTACATCGTGTACACCTCCAAAAATGATCTGTTCGGGTTGCAGATAACGAATCAAGCGGTTGAAATTTTTTGCATTGATGATTCTCGGATAATCTGTATTGTTTTGAATATCCGAACCATAGAAATCAAGAATATATTGTTGTAGCAACGCGATAAATTTTGGTTTACTTTTTTTTGCAATCCATATAAAATCGGGTGCGATACAGGTTTGTCCGGCATTTACAAATTTACCGAAGACAATTCTCTTAGCCGCCAATTCCAGATTTGCAGATTCTGTAATCACACAGGGGCTTTTTCCTCCAAGTTCCAATACAACCGGGGTCAGGTGTTTTGCTGCCGACTGATAAATTATTTTACCTACCTGCGTGCTGCCGGTAAAAAAAATTTTATCGAATTTATTTTCGAGTAGCTTCGTTGTCACATCTGCATCACCAAGAACAGTTGTTACCCATTCACTTTGAAATGTTTCCCTTATAAGTTCTTCCAGAATTAATGCAGTATAAGGAGTGAGTTCAGAGGGTTTTAGCACTACCGTATTTCCTGCTGCTATGGCAGCTATCAAAGGTCTGATCGCTAATAAAAAAGGATAATTCCAGGGTGCGATAATCAGTACGGATCCGTAAGGCTGTTTATAAATATATTCTGAAGAAGGAAAATTAAGTAAAGAAGAACGTACCCTTTTCGGACGGCTCCATCTGTTCAGATTTTTCAGATGATGATCAATTTCAAGATACAAAATCGAAATTTCTGTAACAAATCCTTCAAAGGGAGACTTTTTAAAGTCTTGCTGCAATGCAGAGAGTATCTTTGCTTCCTTCTTTTCGATATTTGTTTTTAAAGCCGTAAGAAGTTGCTTTCTATTCTCTAAAACAAGTGTATGGTTTGCGTTAAAGAAAGTACGTTGCTTATGCAGCAGGGGATAAAACGAATTCATTCTTTTTTTATTAAAGATACTGTTTTTTGATTTTTCTACAGAAAAAATAGTATCTTTAAGTAATATACTTTACGTTATAATAGTAATAATAGCAGTTTAGAACACAAAATTAAAAAGATATGAATATGAAAAAAAGTTTATTAGCAATCGCCTTTGTAGGAATCGCTTTAGTATCCTGTAAAAAGAAAGAAACAACAACCGATGGTATGGATGGTGTTAACAAAGACACCACTACCATGAATCATGACGGACATTCTCATACTTCCGAAAATTCACTGGACTGGGCTGGAACTTATAAAGGAACGCTTCCATGTGCTGATTGTGAAGGAATAGAAACGGTGATTACTCTTAATAAGGATGAAACATTTACGCATAAAGCAACCTATATGGGAGCAAAAGCAGGTACTGAAAGAACAACTTTTGAAGATAAGGGGACTATTATGTGGCACGATGGTTCGGTAGTACATCTTAAAGGTAAAGATACTGATGTTAAATTAAAAGTAGGGGAGAATAAACTGATACAATTAGATCAGGAAGGAAATGAAATTGATGGTGCTCTGAAAGAACATTATGTATTAACCAAACAATAAAAAAAGAAGCTTTAAAGCTTCTTTTTTTATATAATCTTTCAAAAACAAGAATTTATTTATTATAATGTGCAAGAAAATGGGAGAGTGCACGGATACCAGTTCCTGTACCGCCCAATCCTTTGTAATTTTCAGGACTTTCAGTAAAAGCTGGTCCTGCAATATCTAAATGCACAAAAGGATATTGTGCAAAATGCTCTAAAAATTTCCCTGCTGTGATGGTACCTGCATATCGGCCACCAATATTCTTTAAATCAGCAACTGAAGATTTGATCTGCTCTTTATAATCGTCCCACAAAGGTAGGTGTACCATACGTTCGTATACATGATTACCTGCATTCAATAAAGAATTATTTACAGCATCAGATGCATTACTCATCATGCAGGCTGCTCGTGTCCCAGCTGCTACCAATGCTGCTCCGGTAAGAGTTGCGGCATCAATTATCAGTTCCGGTTCATATTGATTACTATACGCAATAGCATCTCCTAAAATAAGTCTTCCTTCAGCGTCAGTATTGAGCACTTCTACAGTAGTACCGTCAAACATCGTAATGATATCGCCTGGTGCATACGCATCTCCACCGGGTCTGTTGTCAGTTGCCGGAATCAATCCAATAAGATGTACATTCAGCTTGTTCAATGCAGCAGCATATATAGTACCTGCCATACAGGCAGCGCCACCCATATCCGATTTCATAGAATCCATAGAACCCGCAGTTGGTTTCAATGAAAGACCTCCTGTGTCATATACCACTCCTTTACCTACTAAAACAACAGGTTTGCTGTTAACAGGGTTTTCAGGTTTATATTCGAGAATTGTAAATGTCGGCGGTTGTACAGAACCTTTATTTACAGCTAATAAACCACCCATTTTTAATTGTTCTATTTCATCTTTCTCAAGTATTTCTACTTTAAAATCAGAAGCTTCTCCGATGGCTACAATTTCTTTAGATAACTGTTCTGCTGTTAAAAATGAAGTAGGCTCATTTACCATATCTCTTGCCCAGCAAACCGCTTTGATGATATTATTAAGCTCACTGATACGGGCAGTATCCATATTTCCGTTTAAATAAATATGTTCAAGATGATTTCTTTTATCTTCGGCATCTTTAAAATATTTTAAAAACTGGTAATTAGACAAAGCCAGACCTTCAGCAACTGCCAGTGCAGATTCTCCGTTTCCAAGAATGGTAAGGGTTGTTTCTTTTCTATCCAGTTTCTGACGGATATTAAAACCCGAAACACGCATTTTTTCTAAATCAGACTGTTCTTTTACAAAGAAAAAGTACTGTTTTCCTATCTTTAGATAATCTTCTTTTGTCTCAGATGTTTGAAAATCCGTATATTGTTTTTTTACAAAATCGGGAAAATTACCTTCCAAAACTGATGTTGGGCTGATAAGAAAAACAAAAGAAAAATCGTAATTTATTATTTTTGAAAATTGTAACATATGCTAAATTTTAATTGAACTATCAAATGTAGTAAATTCTGTTTAATTCCTCGGATATAGATCCAAACTGTATTATTTGTTTATGATAACTCCAGATCTTTTTTTTCTGTTTTTGACCTGTACAAAACCGATGAGCATAAACACCCCACTTCCACATATAAAAAGGCATATCATCATAGGAAATAAGCTGTCATCAGCTAAAAAGCTCACAAGACTTGACATAGAAGCACCAAATACCATTTGTATAAAACCAATAAGGGCAGAAGCACTTCCTGCATTTTTTGTAAATGGCGTCAAAGCCAATGCAGTTGCATTGGGTACCAGATGCCCCAGACAAAAGAGAAAACATACCAAATGAGCAACGAGTATTTCTACTGTAAGCAACTGAGTATTTTGCAGAACAATACCACTGACACCAATAGTACACAGTGCGACGGCTGAAAAAACAACTATTTTTTTAGATGAAAATTTATTCAACATTACTCGGTTTACCTGACTTCCTAAGATATATCCGAAAGCATTAAATCCAAAAATCAAACCGTATGTTTTTTGTGAAATACCAAAATATTCCATAAACACAAAAGGGGAACCGCTGATATAGGCAAACATACCTGACATGGCAAGACTTCCAATCAAGGCATAGAAAATAAACGTTTTATCAGACAGTACTTCTTTATAGTTTTTCATTATAGTAGGTATGCTCAGAGAATGAGATGCTTCTCTGGGCTGGCTTTCAGGTAAAAAGAATAATACTGAAAACAGTAATATCATTCCCAGTGAGGTCATAATATAAAAGATAGTACGCCATTCAGAAACGGTTAATACCCAGCTGCCGATAGTAGGAGCAATGATAGGGGCAATTCCTACGATGAGCATCAGAATAGAAAAAATTTTTGCTATTTCACTTACGGGAAATAAGTCTCTGACAATAGCGCGTCCGACTACCATTCCTACACAACCTCCCAATGCAAGTAATACTCTCATAGCAATCAGCCATTCGATAGTAGGTGAAAGTGCACACCCTATACTTGCAAGAATATATAAGGAAAGTCCGAAAATAAGAGGTTTTTTTCTTCCGAATCTATCGGTTACAGGGCCATAAAATAGTTGTCCGAAGCTGATACCGATAAAATAACCGGTCAGTGTAAATCCTACATGAGATAAGTCGGTTTTCAGGCTTTGGGCAATAGCTTTAAAAGCAGGTAAATACATGTCAATACTAAATGGTCCTAAAGCAGAAAGCCCTCCTAATACTAAAAGGATGGTATATTTTTGTTTTGTAGTCATAAAATTATGGCTGCAATGAGTTTAAGATAATTGCAAAAGAAATACAAAGTTATGGCTACAAAATGAAACAAAGAGTGTTTTGAGTAATTTTAACCTAAAGCACTCTTAACTGTTAATAATTAACGTTATTAATGTGAAACTGCTTTTAATCCTATAATAGATCCGATTAAAGTAGTAATAAAGAAGAGCCTCCAAAAATTTGCCGGATCTTTAAAGAAAAAGATGCCTACCAAAACGGTACCGACAGCTCCGATACCCGTCCATACAGCATAAGCTGTTCCTAAAGGCAATGACTGTGTAGCTTTGATCAGCAATGTCATACTTATGATACAGGCAACAGCAAAACCTCCATACCACATATAACTTTCAGTTCCGGTTGTTTCTTTGGCCTTTCCCAGACATGAAGTAAATAAAACCTCAAATAAGCCGGCAATAATTAAAATAATCCAATTCATAATATTGTTAATAATTTAGATCTGCAAATTTCTTTTGGAAACAGTAGAATTTATTTAACATAGGATAAATAATATTTTTTTATTTAAAAAAACATGTCTATGGGATAAAATTTTTTCTATAAATTTGATCGTATTTATTTGTAATTAAGTTGGTTATGATTTTTTAATAATTGGCAGATGAAAAAGTATGTTTTGTTTAGTTTTCTTTTGATTAATGTTACTTTGTTTGCTCAGACTAATAAAGAGATAATCAAAGAATCGACTTCTTATTTTTATTTGGATTCCTCAGGCAATTTTAACGGAGAGGGCGCTTTATTTATAAAAAAGAAAATAGTAGAATCGCAGTTTTTACTCCTTGGTGAACAACATGAAATCCATGCCATAGAGCTATTTGCAGAGAGATTAATTCCTTATTTAAAAGAAAATGGATATAACCATTATGCTGCTGAAATTGGACCTGTAGCCTCTCGGAAACTTATGGAATTAAAGTTGCAATCTGTTTCTTTAAAATCATATTATGAAAAATATATGCCTCAAATAAATATGACTCCATTTGGTTTTTTTAGTACGATAGAAGAAGAAAAAACGCTTGAAAAATTAATGAAATATGATATAGCGATATGGGGAATTGATTTTGAAAACTATGGTTCTTATCTTTCTATTATTGATATGCTCTATGAAAATTCGGATAAGAATAAAATCTCCAAACAGCTATACCAGAGTCTGTATTCGTATGTTGCGTCTGAATATAAAAAAGGGGAAAATAATTTTAATCCTGCTCTGATGAACAATTTGTTGCATTCAAAGGAGATGAATGTTTTTTTGGATCTTACAGATAATGAAATGAACAATTTTATAATAAAACAATTCAAATTGTCTTTGGAAATAAACCATCAATTGACCTTAGGGTATTGGCATAGGAGAGTTGAAAATATGAAAAAAAATTTCGCTGAATACTATCACTCTGAAAAAGCAAAAGAAGATACAGTCAAGGTAATTGTAAAGTTGGGTGCTGTGCATACAGCAAGAGGAACAAGTTTCAGCGGTGATACTGAAATAGGAAATATGATTTATGAGTTGGCAAACATCAATCGTGCAAAATCATTTTCAATAATCACATTTCCAAGATACATTCAAAATCCAATAACCGGAAAAACAGAAGATGTAGCGGATGAGGAAAGTAAAGAACTATTGGGTTGTGTTGATTCAAACCAATGGAGTGTCATAGATTTAAATAAATTGAAAACATTAAGTATCCGGTATAATATTACTTTGAGTAAAAATATCAATAGTTACATTCAAAAGTATGATGCAATACTCATCCCTCCGGAAACTAAATACTCCATAAAGATCATCGAAAATTAATGTCATTTTTTAAGGAGTATTGTCATCCTCAAAAAATAAAAGCTTGTTATTATTTATTTCCCAATAATAAAACCAGCAGATACCATACAATAGGTAAACTCTCTACCCAAAAAAGCGTATAATATTTTGATTGTTGTGCATTCGCAAAAAAGGTGAAAACTCCGGTAATGCTTATTAAAATAAGATTGATAAACCATTGGTATTCATAATAACCAATTTTAAGAAATTCAAGCCCGTAGAAAGCAAGAAGTAAGAAATAGATCAGCGATTTGGTTTTGGGTACGCCGATGGTTTGAGGCACTGTTCTTAAACGGATATCATCATATTTCAAATCATTAATCTCAAAGATTAAAATCAATATCAGTGTCAGGATAAAACGTTGTAGAAACTTATAAAAAATATCATTACTGATGGCAATATCGGCATTGAGTAATGGAATAATTAATGTAACCGCTGCCCAACAGAAAGACACAATATAAATTTTTATACCTGCCAGATTTCTCAGGTTGCTTTTGTTTTTTGCAATCGGAATCAGATAAAAAAGACAGAGTAGTCCGATAACTGCAATACCTGTTTTTGCTGCTGTATTAAGAAAAACAAAAGTATATGAAGCAGATAGAGCAGCGAATACTGTAAGAATAGAAATAATCTTTAAGCTCAGAGTAGGTAGCCCTTTTTTTGAAATATAAGGAGCATATTTTATAACGTTATAACTGAAAACGGTTCCGGAAAAAATAAACAACAATACAGTCAGATCGGAAGGAATGGCTGCAAAATAGTACGTCATCTGTACCAAAGCTGAGGTAGCAATGCCTACGTGAATACTGGAATTCAAATAAAGATCAAAAACTTTAACGTATAAAGGACGCGCTGACATATCTCTAAAATTGATTCTTGATTTCTCTCTGCTTTATTAAAATTGATACTTATTATAAGCAAAATAAAAGAATTTATCTTTATTTTTGTTGTTTAAAAATTAAAACACAACTAAATTTTTTTTATTTTTTTTACGTAGATGAAAACAAATGCTTTTGCTTTGAGACATATCGGTCCAAGACCATCTGATATGCAGCATATGCTTAACACTATCGGTGTTAAAGATATTGAACAATTATTATTTGAAACTTTTCCTGATAAAATTCGTTTAGAAAAAGATTTAGAGCTGGATCCTGCTATGACGGAGTACGACTATATGTCGCATATTGTAGCTTTGGGTGCTAAAAATAAAGTATTCAAATCCATGATTGGTTTAGGATATAATGAAGCAATTGTTCCGGCGGCTATTCAAAGAAATATTTTTGAAAATCCGGGTTGGTACACAGCTTACACACCTTATCAGGCAGAAATTGCACAAGGAAGATTGGAAGCATTATTGAATTTCCAAACAACGTTATTGAATTGAGCGGAATGGAAATTGCCAATGCTTCTCTATTAGATGAAAGTACAGCAGCAGCAGAAGCTATGGCTCTTCTATTTGATGTAAGAACAAGAGACCAAAAGAAAAATAATGCTAATAAATTCTTCGTTTCGGAAGAAATTTTACCTCAGACATTATCTGTATTACAAACACGTTCTACTCCAATTGGTATTGAGTTGGTGGTAGGAAATCACGAACAGTTTGATTTTTCTGAAGATTTCTTCGGAGCCATCTTGCAATATCCGGGTAAATACGGTCAGGTATATGATTATTCTGATTTCATCAATACAGCCAAAACAAAAGATATCAAAGTAGCTGTGGCTGCAGATATTTTATCTTTGGTTTTGTTTCTCAAAGACGCTGCACCGATTCCTACAATGGTTTCTCTTTTTTGACCCTTCTTTAACGACAACCATGTTATCTACACGGTCAATCACTTCTATTTTAGCTGCGTAAGTAGTATCTTTTTCAACTCTGAATACATTTACGGTACCTGTTGCTCAAAGGTAGCTGCTTCCGGAACTACAAGAACATCTTTATAATAGTGAGGAACTTTTACAGTACCACTGTTACCGTTGCTCAACAATTTATCTGCATTTTTAAATGCAACTCTGAACTGAACCGTTCCTGTTGCAGCGTCAATCTGTCCTGTTACGGTTTCAATTTTACCTTTTGAACCATAGGTTACACCGTCTGCAAGGATCAGTTCAACTTCCGGCAGGTTTTAATTTTTTCTGAAAGTGTATTTCCAGGTGTAGTATTCAAAAAGTTGAAATACTCTTTTTCATTCATACTGAAAAAAGCAAATACTTCACTGATATCAGAAACCGTTGTCAGAGGCAATTGATCCGTAGGACCAACTAAACTTCCATTTTTAAAAGGCAGACTTCCCACGATTCCGTCTATCGGGCTTCTTACCATAGAATAATCGATATTAGCATTTACGCTATTATAATTGGCTTTTGCCTGAGCCAGCATGCTTTTTGCAGAAGCAAGATTGGCTTTTGCTGTTTCAAGCTGAATATTACTGATAATCCCCTTTTCTACAAGTGGCACTAATTTATTTACTTCTACCTGTGCAACATTTACGTTTGCTTCCGCTGAGGCAATGCCTGACTTAGCTGCAGCCGCATTTTGTGTAAGTATATTAGTCTCTAAACGGAAAAGTGCCTGACCTTTTTTCACAAATTGTCCTTCATGAACATAAACTTCCTGTATATATCCCTGAATCTTGGCACGCACTGCATTGTTTATTTTTCCTTCGATACTCGCAGGAAATAACTGATATCCCGTAACATCTTTTACAGCTACCTGTGTAACACTGATTTCTGCCGGCGGTGCAGCAGGTGCTGCTTCCTGTTTTTTTCCCACAGGAAACTACAGCTAAACCAAAGACAACCAATACCAAGGCTTTTAATTTATTTTTCATATTTCAAAGAGATTATTATAATGTAGTTTTTAATTTTTCTATCGTATTCGAAAATATTTTTCTTATTTCCGTTAAATGTTCAGTGTAAATTTTCAAAGTCGGTACACGGCTTTCAAGAAGATCAGGGTCTTCAGACTGGACTTCTAAAAGAGCTGTATTCAGTTCATATTCTTTATTCAGCATATCAAAAACACTGCTGAGACGCATCAGCATAAATTTAGAATTGAGCCTAAAATATCTTTTTCGCGTATCTTCAAGATAGTAGTACTCCATATTTTTTCTTTCTAAAAGCATACTTAGGTTACATGAAATCGAGCTTTTGCTACAATCGAATATTTCTATAAGTTCTTCAAAAGACCGACCTTCTTTGGTTTTACAATACACAAGCATATAAGCAACTATTCTGGCCGCTAATGGGGGTAAACTCTGAAAAATCTCAATGTGCTGAGCGAGTTCTAAAAACAACTTATATTGCTTGGGATTATCCTTCATGTAAAGTTTTGTGCAAATTTACATCCAGTTCGGTAATTACCGAACCAAATAATTATTAAATTTTTCTTAATTTTCCATCCTCTAAAAACGCTATAAAAAATAGTTTTACGGTTCGTTTTCAATTTGTTAACAGAGTACTGAACAAAAAAATATTATTTTTTTCAAAAAACGCTTGACATGAAAGGGTTTTAATAGATATATTTGCAATCACAAATTAAATGCGGAAGTAGCTCAGTTGGTAGAGCGTCAGCCTTCCAAGCTGAATGTCGCGAGTTCGACCCTCGTCTTCCGCTCTTGGAAAACAAAACGAAGTTTTAAAAATCGTTATATGCGGAAGTAGCTCAGTTGGTAGAGCGTCAGCCTTCCAAGCTGAATGTCGCGAGTTCGACCCTCGTCTTCCGCTCTTGGAAAAACAAAACGAAGTTTCAAAAATCGTTACATGCGGAAGTAGCTCAGTTGGTAGAGCGTCAGCCTTCCAAGCTGAATGTCGCGAGTTCGACCCTCGTCTTCCGCTCTTGGAAAAACAAAACGAAGTTTCAAAAATCGTTACATGCGGAAGTAGCTCAGTTGGTAGAGCGTCAGCCTTCCAAGCTGAATGTCGCGAGTTCGACCCTCGTCTTCCGCTCTTGGAATAATAAGGTTTCTAAATTTTTAGAAACCTTTTTTTATTGCTTAATCTGATATTATCATATTCCTTTATATAAAAAAAGTGCTTCTCTTAAATGAGAAGCACTTTTTTGTTTGTTGTTTACTTATTTGTTATTTTGACTGTACAAATTCTAAATTTACCATCAATTCTACATCTTTAGCTACAGCGCCTCCAGTAGGATCGTATTTGATATTAAAAGCTGTTCTGTCAATTGTTGTTTTTGCCTGAAAACCTAATTTCTGATTACCAAATCCGTCATCTGCCGCTTTACCACCATAAACCAAATCAAATGTTACCGGTTTTGTCACATCTTTAATGGTAAGATCTCCTGTAAGCTTATAATGGTTTTTATCACCTTTTTTAATGCTTTTAGAAACGAATTTTATTGTTCCGTACTTAGCAGCATCAAAGAAATCAGCAGACTTAAGATGTTTATCACGTGCTTCAACACTTGTATTGATACTGTTTACATCAATTGTAAAGTTGAATTTTGCCGTAGTAATATCTTCTCCTTTTAACTCTAAAGTTCCGTCGTATTTATCCATTTTTCCGTTTACAAAGGAAATCCCCAAATGCTTAATAGAAAAATTCAACGATGAATGGGCAGGATCTACACTCCATTTTGTCTGTGCAGAAACGTTTAAACCGAACCCTAAGGCTACAAATAACACTAATAATTTTTTCATAATTCTATTCTTTAATAATTAATATTTTTATCAAAATTAGTGTTTCGGTGTTTTACAGGACTTAAACTAAATTAAGAAATGATTTTATTTTGCCGCAGAAGGACATGTCTGATCCGTCATCGCTAAACCTGTCTGTTTTATTGCTCCATAGCCTCCTTTTACATCAATCATATTATGAAATCCTCTTGCTTTTAATATCGAAGCAGCAATCATAGAACGGTATCCTCCTGCACAGTGCAGATACGTTGTTGCAGTAGTAGGAAATTCCTGCAGATGATCGTTGAGATAATCTAAAGGGGTATTCGGTACATCTACCAAATGAGAAGATTCATATTCACCAGGTTTACGCACATCAAATACATTTTTTTCTCCGCCCTTTATAAGGTCGGCCAACTGCCCTGCATCGATACGCTGGATGCTGTCTATTTCAAATCCTTTATTTTCCCAAGCCTTCATACCGCCTTCAAGATATCCTAATGTATTATCGTATCCTACACGTGACAACCTTACGATTGTTTCTTCTTCTCTTCCTTCCGGAGTTACCAGAATTATGGGCTGATTGATATCCGTTATCAAAGCACCAACCATGGAGCAAAACCACCGTCAATACCGATAAAAATAGCACCCGGTATATGAGAGGCCGCAAAACTGTCTGCATCTCTGACATCCAGTACCAATGCTTCTTCTGCAAAATGTTTGAATTGTTCCGGAGTAAATGCTTTATTGGCTGCAATAATGGTTTCTACATTTCGGTACCCTTCTTTGTTTAAACGAACGTTTTCAGGGAAATAAGCTGGAGGAGGCAATAGACCATCTGTAACTTCTCTAACAAATTCTTCAACCGTCATGTCTGCACGCAATGCATAATTGGTTTTCTTTTGTTCTCCCAAAGTACCCACTGTTTCTTTGCTTAAATTTTTACCACAGGCAGAACCTGCTCCGTGTGCCGGATATACAATAACCTCATCTTTTAGAGGCATGATTTTGGTTCGCAAACTTTCATAAAGAATTGCAGCAAGATCTTCCTGAGTCATATTAGCGGCTTTCTGAGCCAGATCAGGTCTGCCAACATCACCTAAGAATAAGGTATCCCCACTGAAAATCGCGTGATCAGTTCCATTTTCATCTTTCAAAAGATAAGTAGTACTCTCCATTGTATGGCCCGGAGTATGTAAAGCCGTAATTGTAATATCTCCAATTTTGAATACCTCACCATCGGTCGCAATATGAGCTTCAAACTTTGGATTTGCCGTAGGACCATACACAATTCTTGCGCCTGTTTTTTCAGCAAGAGTCAAATGCCCGCTTACAAAATCAGCATGGAAATGAGTTTCAAAAATATATTTGATTGTGGCCCCTGACTTCTTGGCCTTATCAATGTAAGACTGTACTTCACGCAACGGATCTATAATGGCTACTTCTCCTTTACTCTCTATATAATAAGCTCCCTGAGCTAAACATCCTGTATAAATCTGTTCTATCTTCATTTCTAAATTCCTTATATTCTATAAAGTTAATAAATTCTTTTGTTGTTTAAGTTGTTCTATAAAACTTCTTTTGCCATAATATACAATGACATTGCCAATACAAACCAACCGAAAATGCGGCGCAGATTTCCATCGAGTATGCGTTTTGACAATCGCACACCGAGAAGCAGTCCAATCATTGAAACACCTGAAAAAGACAACACTAGTGGCCATTCAATATCCTGATGCACCAGATCACCCGTAAAGCCTATCAGCGACTGAATTGCAATGATTGTCAATGATGTTCCTATGGCTTTGCGCATGGGTAAATTGGCAAAAAACACCAGGGTTGGAATAATCAAAAAACCTCCTCCGGCTCCTACCAGTCCTGAATACCTCCAATAAGCAAACCCTGTGTAATCAATGGCATTGCTGAAGTAAGAATTTCCGGCCGTGCAATGGTTTTGTGCCGGGGCTTGCGAATCATTCGTGACGAAGCCGCAAACATAACCAGCGAGAATAAAATCATCACCAGTTTCGCCTTTGGGAGCACTACATTATTAGACAGGGTTATGGTGTCCGGCAATAATGGCACCAGCTCGGCCGGGTAAAGAAAACCGCAAGTAATGAGGGAATTCCGAACAACAGTACTATTTTGAAATGGACATTTTTATCCATAATATTCCGTATACTTCCCAACAGCGATGTTGATCCTACTATAAAAAGGGAATATGCCGTTGCCAATATAGGCTCTACCCCTACTACATATACTAAAATAGGAACGGTAAGAATGGAACCTCCACTGCCTATAAGCCCCAAAGAAACCCTATCAGAAGGGCAAAAACCAATCCTATTATTTGCTGTATTTCCATATTATCAATCTAAAAATTCTATACTTTTTCTGTTTATTTTTATTTTCTTATCTGCTTCCATTTTCTTCAGCAATCTGGAAACTACCACTCTGGAAGTATTTAAATCGGCTGCCATTTCCTGATGCGTTGTTTCAACAAAACGACTGTTATTGATCTGTTTCTTATCCCGAAGGTATTTAACGATACGTTCTTCTAAATTTAAAAAAGCGAGGCTATCAATGGCAACAAGCATTTCCTGTAAACGCCGGTTGTAACTTTGTAAAACAAAATTCCTGAAGCCTGAAAAACGCGCCATCCATTCATCCATTTTTCCGAGAGGTATCTTTGCTACCCTACCTGATGTTTCCGCTATTGCTTTTATCTCACTTTTCTTATGGTCAAAACAACAGCTGATGGATAGAGCACAAACGGCTCCTTTCTCAAGATAATACAGAAGATGTTCTCCATCATTTTTATCCTCTCTTATGATTTTCACATATCCTTCCAATAATAAGGGTACAAATACCACTGGTTCCCCTATATCGATGAGCACATCGTCTTCAGCGAAATTATTGATTACTGCAAAATGCTCCATTTCCAGCAATAGAGGAGGTTCAAAATCCGGAAAAATTTCTTTCCAATTCATAGATTTTATCATTTTAATGTGGCAGTTTATTTTTTATCAATCCGTAAAACCATGTACCGAGCAATGCTCCGAGAATAACGACAATCACAGGAAAAAAGCCAGCTCCAAGCAAGGCAAACAAAGGTCCGGGCATGAACCGCCCAATGCCCATCCAAGACCAAAAACAATACCCCCAAAAAGGTATCTTTTCCATCCTTTTACTTTATCTGGAAATAAGAGTAAATTTCCAGAGATATCTTCCACTTTTTTCTTTTGGCAGTCTGTACAAACAGTGTTCCTATCAGCAATGCAGAACCGATGATTCCAAACATATGAAACGATTGAAAATGAAACATTTCATAGATTCGAAACCAGGAAGCTGCTCCGGATTTAAACATTACGATTCCGAACAATATACCAATACTTAAATAGCTATACTTTTCATATTAAAACAGTTGAGGAATGATGAGATAAGACATGATTAATCCGCCTATAAAAAAGCCGATAACGGCAATCAGCGACGGCATTTGCAGATTACTCAGACCGGAAATAGCATGCCCGGACGTACAACCTCCTGCATAACGCGAGCCAAATCCCAATAAAACACCTGCAATAAGCAAAATCATCAACATTTCAGGATTTTCAAAAACATCTGAACTGTATAATTCTGTCGCGGTATATGCTTTACCAGCACTCATAAATCCTAACTGCTTCAATTCCGAAATGGTTTCAGTGCTTATTGGAGTTATCACAGTATCGGTACTTAAATAGTTTTTGGAGATAAAACCTCCTATAAAGGCTCCGGCAATTACCAGCAAATTCCACCGCTGTTTTTTCCAGTCAAATCTAAAAAAATCACTTGTTTTTCCGGCTCCGCAAATAGTACAGAGCGTCCGGAGATTGGAAGACATTCCAAAACTCTTTCCCATTACAATTAACAGAATCATAACCAAAGCAATCAAGGGTCCCGATATATACCATTCCCAGGGTTCTAAAATCCAATCCATCTTTATTATTTTTATACAAAAATCGGCATATAATTTCTAATGGAATGTAACAAAAGATACATTAACTGTTTTTCTCTGAAAAACGGAACCCGTTTTGAAATAAAAAACTGCTACCTTTGATTTAACGAATCCTATTGCAGTAAAATGAAACTGAACACAACTGATTTAACTTCTATACTAAAAGCTTCGGAATCGCCTGTTTCCGGACTTATTGAAATCAACGATATCTCCATTGACAGCCGCTCTCTGCGAAATACCAAAGGTACTTTATATTTTGCTATTGAAGGTGCTTTTCACAATGGTCATGACTATATTGAAGAACTGATCCGTAAAGAAGTAACTTATTTTGTGGTGAGAACTGTTCCAGAAAATGTCAAAGGCAAAGCTACCTTTTTCGTAGTTGAGGATACACTGAAAAGTCTACAGGAGTTTGTTGCCTATTACCGTACCCTGTTTGATATTCCCGTTATCGGAATCACAGGCAGCAACGGAAAAACAATTGTAAAAGAATGGCTTAACTTTTTACTGCATCCTTTTTACAACATTATAAAAAGTCCGAAAAGCTACAACTCACAGGTTGGAGTTCCTCTTTCCGTGATTGGTATTAATGAGAAACATACCTTAGGTATTTTTGAGGCCGGAATTTCTCTTCCGGAGAAATGGCAGTACTTGAAAAGATCATACAGCCCACCATAGGGATTCTTACTTCTATTGGAAGCGCTCATAATGAAGGATTTGAAAATCTTGATCAAAAAATTGATGAAAAACTGAAACTCTTTAAAGGAGTTGATGTACTTATCTATGAAAAAAATGAAAGCATACAAAAAAAAAACAGCTTCTATACAATCTCACTATGACTGGAGCTTTACGGCAGAAGCCCGGGTACGTTTTCAGCATATCAAAGACAATACGTACACCGTCAATTATGATGCAAACAGCTTCTCTGTAGATTTTCCTTTTTCTGATCAGGCTTCCGTTCACAATATTGCCAGCTGTATTACTACTTTACTGGCACTTGGGATTGATACTGCGTATATTCAGGATAAAATAACCCAACTGTACAGAGTAGAAATGCGGTTACAGGTAAAAAACGGCTTGCAGCAATGCACCCTTATTGATGACAGTTACAGCTCAGATTATCAGTCTTTGAAAATTGCACTGGATTTTTTGGAACAGCAAAAAACACATCCACAAAAAACAGTGATTTTATCTGATATTTTGCAAAGTGGTTTTAGTGATGAAATCCTTTATCAAAAGGTAGGCACTCTGTTACAAAACAACAATATCAACCGTATTATTGGCATTGGCCCAAATATTTCTTTTTATCTGAAGCATTTACAGCACTTTGAAGGATTTCATTCTACGCTGGACTTTTTAAATCATTTTGATCTTAAAAAATTCAAAGATGAAACCATCCTTATCAAAGGAGCAAGAAGTTATGCCTTTGAACAAATTGTTTCTGAACTGGAAGAAAAAACCCATGAAACGGTTTTAGAAATTAACCTTAACGCCATCAGTCATAATTTTAATTTTTATAAATCGAAACTGCTTCCGGAAACCAAAACGATGGTGATGGTAAAAGCTTTCGGATATGGCAACGGCAGTTACGAAATTGCAAAGCTGCTGGCTTTTCATAAAGTAGATTATCTTGGAGTTGCTTTTGCTGACGAAGGGGTAGCACTTAGAAAATCAGGCATTAAGTCTGCTATTATTGTAATGAATCCGGAGAACAGTGCTTTCTCTACGATGATTTCGTACCAGCTGGAACCTGAAATTTATTCACTGCCGGAGTTGAAAACATTTTTAACGGAAGCAAAAAAACACAGCCTGTACGAGTATCCGATTCATATCAAATTGAATACAGGCATGAACCGTCTGGGTTTTAACGATACTCATTTTGAAGAATTGATTGCAATTCTGGAAAGTACCAATTCTGTAAAAGTAGCCAGTATTTTTTCACATCTGGCAACAAGTGATATGCCGGAAGAACGAAAATTTACCTTACAGCAGATTAAGCTTTTTCAAAAATGGTCTTCTTATCTGACGGATCAACTCCGTATAAAACCCATACGGCATATTCTCAACACATCCGGCATCTTCAATTTCCCTGAATATCAGATGGAAATGGTACGCCTGGGTATTGGGCTTTATGGTGTAGGAAACAGTGAACAGGAAATGAAAAACTGCAAAATGTCACTACTTTAAAAACAATTATTCTCCAGCTCAATGATGTTGGAGAAGGAGAAAGTGTCGGATACGGACGCCGTTTTATCGCTGATAAACCTACCAAAACCGCTACAATACCTATTGGTTATGCAGACGGTATACGGCGTGCTTACGGAAATGGGAAAGGAGAAGTATCAATCAACGGAAAAAGAGCAAAAATCATCGGAAGCATTTGTATGGATATGATGATGATAGATGTAACAGATACAGGTGCTGTTGTTGGTGATGAAGTAATCATTTTCGGAGAAGAAATTCCTATAACCGAACTTGCTTTGAAATGGGAGACAATTCCTTATGAAGTAATGACATCCATCTCACAACGTGTAAAAAGAATCTTCTTTAAGGAGTAATTTCTTTAACATTATTTAAGAGTTGCGTGATTTTTTTTTAAATTTGAGAAAATAAAAATTATTGACTATGGGATTTTTAAAAGAATTTAAGGAATTTGCCGTTAAAGGTAACGTAATGGATTTGGCAGTCGGTGTTATCATCGGAGGGCTTTTGGAAAAATTATTGACAGTGTAGTCAATGATTTAGTCATGCCATTTGTATCTGCTATCATCGGTTCTCCGGATTTCAGCAACATGTATTTTGTACTCAAAGGAGATGTAGCACAGGGACTCGCATTAAAAGATGCAAGAGCCGTAGAAGGTGCTGTAATTCTGGCCTATGGTAACTTTATTACCGTAGCCATCAATTTTCTTTTACTGGCATTTGTGGTATTCTTACTGGTAAAGTTCATCAACAAACTGAAGCGTCAGGAAGCTCCGGCACCTGCAGCACCAAAAGGACCAACTCAGGAAGAGCTTTTGGCTCAGATCCGCGATTTGTTAAAAAACCAACAATCATAAAAAATGCGGCAATTGCCGCATTTTTTATTGTTTTTATTTTCCTGTAAAAGTCGCTTTTCGTTTTTCCAGAAAAGCAGTAGTTCCTTCTTTAAAATCAGCTGTTCCGAAACACGTTCCGAAATTTTTGATTTCTGTTTCAAAACCATTCGTTCCTTCTTTGTAATTATCATTCACCGCCTGTATAGCATGACGGATAGCTGAAGGTGAATTTTTAGCGATTTTTTGTGCAATATCTTTAGTAAAAGACAGTAAATCTGCCTGTTCTACCACATGATTTACCAAACCATAGTTATGAGCTGTAGCGGCATCGATCATTTGTGCGGTCATAATGAGTTCCATAGCACGACCCTTTCCGATCAGTTGCGGCAAACGTTGTGTACCTCCATACCCGGAATTACTCCAAGCGTAACTTCAGGCAATCCCATTTTAGCATTAGAGGATGCCGTTCTGAAATGCGCTGCCATTGCCAGTTCCAATCCTCCTCCTAAAGCAAACCCATTTACAGCCGCGATCACCGGAGTAGATAGATTCTGAACAAAATCAAATAACAATTCTTGTCCCTTTGCAGCCAGCTCACTGCCTTGCTCTGTAGAAAAATCAGCAAATTCTGCAATATCTGCTCCGGCTACAAAAGCTTTCTCTCCGCTTCCGGTTACAATTATAGCACGTATCTCTTCTGATGCATCCATCTCTTTAAAGGCTTCGTGCAGCTCCTGAATGGTAGCTTTATTCAAAGCATTGAGCTTGGTAGGTCTGTTGATGGTTATCACAGCTATTGCTGCTTCTTTTTCTACTAAAATGTTTTCAAAAGTCATTTTATTTCTTTTTAATTAGTAATAGGTAATTTAACGTAAAAGGTAGTGCCTTTGTCAAGCGTGGTTTCAAAATAGATTGTTCCTTTATACGATTCAATAATATTTTTAATCATAGCAAGGCCCAGCCCCATACCACTGGTTTTTGTAGTAAACTTAGGCTCAAATACCCTGTTTCTTATTTCTTTTGGAATTCCGGTTCCGTTGTCTTTTACCTCAATATACACAAAAGCATCTTTTTCATATATTTTTACATAAATCCGTGGAAAAGGCTCATAAGGCGGAATGGCCTGAATCGCATTTTTCACAAGGTTATTAATAACACGGATGATTTGACTCCTATCAAATTTAGTGATAATTTCTGTTTTTGATGACTGGAATGTAATATAATCTTCATTAAACAAGTCTAACGCAAGCTGTACAACTTTGACAATATTGAGCATTTCATTTTCCTGGGCGGGCATGGATGCAAAATTAGAAAATGCAGATGCTACTGAACTCATTGTATCAATCTGTTGAATCAGGGTATTGGAATAATCATTAAGCTTACGCAGAATTTCGGGATCCTGAGGGTCAAAACGCCGTTGAAAACTTTGTACAGTAAGCCGCATGGGTGTCAGAGGATTTTTTATTTCATGCGCAACCTGCTTCGCCATTTCACGCCATGCCTGTTCGCGTTCGCTTTGTGCGAGCTTTTCAGCACTTTCTTCAAGCTTATCTACCATTTTATTATAGGCAGAGATGAGCGTTTCTATTTCTCTGGAAGCATTTTCAGCTCTGAGTTTTTCATTCTTTTTATTGAATTGTGTTGTGAGAATGCGTTCACTGATAAGATGAAGCGTTTTGGTAATATAACTCGATAAAAAATAAGCAAGTACGATGGCTAATAAAAACATAAAAGCATATACCTGACCAAAGCGGATAAGGAAGTTTTTCATTTCATTATTGTAAAAATCAGCTTCTTCTTTATAAGGAATATGCACTATTCCCAAAGGCTTAAAACGATTATCAATAATGTAATTATAGGCCGAACGGTAACGGGTGTCTTTATTAATTTTTAGATCTACAAATCGCTTGGATGGTGATGACGCAATAATTTTAAGAATGGCTGGCGATATTTTCTGGTCACTTGCCTTATCAGAAGCAAAATCTCCTTTGGAAGAAATTACGAGATTTCCGTCCAGATCATGCAAATCAATTTTTATACTGTGAATGGTTGAAAGTTCATGGATTTTGTCTTTGAATATTAGAGGCAGATTTTCCGACACTAAAGGATAAGAAGTGGTTTTAAGAATAAAGTTGATATGCTCATTAATAGCCATTTCCTTTCTTTCCAACCGATCTTCATGATAGGTTTTCGCTTCTTTATCAAACTGATAGACAGCCACAAGAGATATTAACACAGAAGATATCAAAGTAAGAAATATCATAGAAATGAAGATTCTTACCCTTAAAGACGTATTCTGTAAATTAAACTTTCTTGCCATTAATTTTCTTTGCGTTCTCTGATGCGTTTATAGAATTTATATCCGAGCATTAGCAACAACGAAAATACAATAATTCCTACAACTCCGAAAATCCAATTAAAAGCGCTCTTTAAAACCACTAAAAAGACTACAGAAAAAAGGATAATAGTAGCCCCTTCATTCCACATCCTGAAAAATGATGACGTTTTAGATAAAGTATCCGCCGCTATCTGTTTCACAAACTGATGACACTTTAGGTGATACAACCACAATAAGAGTACAAAAAGCAATTTAATATGCATCCAGGGCTGTTGAAGCCAGCCCGGAATCTCTATCAGCATCCAGATACGAAAAGAGTTGCGAGTACTGCAGCAGGAAAGGTAATGATATACCAAAGCCTATGAATCATAAGCCGGTATTGATCCGAGAGAATCTGTTTTTCTATTTCTGATTTAAGCTGTGCCTCTGCATAATACACAAAGAGCCGAACGATATAAAGAGTCCGGCAAACCAGCAAACAACAAAAATAATATGAAGTGCCTTGAGATAATTATACATAAACTTCTTTTAGCGACCACTCGTTAATCCACCCACTCAACACATCCATCCAATGATCATCATCATTAAGGCATGGAATCATTTTAAATACCTCACCTCCGTTTTCTTTAAAAGAAGCTCCAGCCATCATCTCTATTTCTTCGAGTGTTTCAATACAATCGGCAATAAAAGCGGAGTAACAACCGCTATTTTTTTAGTTCCGCTTTTTCCAAGCTCAATTACTTTATCTGCGGTAAAGGGCTGTAACCATTTATCGATTCCCAATCTTGACTGAA
>NZ_JAUFQU010000019.1:0-25385 GCF_030409925.1 Paenimyroides ceti | reverse complement strand
TTGTTTTCTCAGCCCTGTCACAAACTGATATTAGCGACGCAAATTTACGACTATTATTTTTAATAAAATATTAAAATTCAACATTTTAGCTTTTTTAACGGTTTTTAAAACGTGTTTCAAAGCGTATAAAGATGGCGTTAAGTCCTTAAAAAACAGTAGATATCCCGACGATTTATTTACTTTTTGGAAACATAAAGTTTAACATTCTCATAGTATGCTTCCAATGAAATTTTCCTGCATTCCGGTACGCCAGATTTCAATATTATTGATCCATTTGTTTTTATATTGAAGACAGCGACAATTGAGCTGTAAAGTAGAAATATCGCTTATTTCGGTCAGATAATGATTGTCTTCCCAATAGAAAACATGGAGTTTTTTATTATCGTCCGTATCAATTTCAACAGTGTTCTTAGTTCTTCCCTTTACTTGTTCTCTTGATAAAATATGGATTTCTTTTTTTTCAATATGAGTTTCTACAATAGTCAGTATAAGTCCTTCTGAGAGTTCTTGTACTTCGGAAATTTCATGCAAATAAAAATCCGTAAAGATTTTTTCATGCAGATATTTGGTTACAGGTTCAAAATTAACTGATAAGCCGTTGACCAGTCTTCCGGAATTTGTACCTGATCAGAAACGGTAAATAAAATTTTATTCATCAGACTATAAAAAGGATACGTAACTAAAACATGCTTTTTATAAATGGTTTTAGAAGCTTTTGTGTATGAAAATGGCGTTACAGATTCAATATATCCGGTTATAATCATTGGTTTATTTTTCGAAGGATAAAAATAATGATTATTTTACAATTAGCTTTTGAGTTGCGGTTTTATTATCAGACAATATCTTTACCAAATAAATACCTGTACTCATATTAAGAGGCAATGTTGTACTCTGGTAAAAATGCTGCTCAGTGAGTTTTCTGCCGTTCATATCATATACTTCAACAATGGCATCCCCTTTAAGTCCTTCAATATAAACAGAAGACTGTGCAGGATTTGGGTACATTTTAAAGAATAATTTATCCGCCACTTCAGTAGAAGCAGTCCACTGCCATATTTCATCCTGTTTATCCCCGAAAATATAATCTGCCAATTCCGGTAAATCTATAAATGGATTTCTGTTGTACTGCCAGGTGTAAATATAATTGTTACGGTTCATTTCAAAATCATCACTTGGATCCTGAACATGCCATTGCATTAAAGTATTCAGATCGCCTATCTGATAATTGGTAGCATCCGGAAGATTACCTTCAACCACATGCAACAGGTTATACCGAACATCCATATAAAACAAAGCCCGTGCAACATCCCCTTTCCAGCTTCCCTGATTGTTTACCGGTCCGTTATAATCGTCTAATCCGTAGTCTTTATTTCCTCTGGAACTGTTTGTAGGTCCGTCTTCTGCCCGTAAATGATGAGCATCCGAATGTCCTGCTGCAATATCGTCAGCATTGGTAGGTTCCCAAATTTCAATACCATCAGCAACAGAACTTGTTGCATTGGCAAAACCACCTCTTGATTGAGGAAATATATGTTCGCGGTTCCAGAAACCCGTAGTCACACTTCCCAATTGATAGAGATTTTTACGTCTTGGTGCTTCCACATACATCAGCCAGACTTCGTTACTGTTTTCCGGATTCTGGTCGGCTGTCTTTAAAATATCAACACTATCTCCATAGCTGTGTTTCCGTACCGTATTTTCATCTGCAATAATATCCTGCAATGCCTGACGTAATTCCATTCCTGATTTACCGTTTAATGAAGTATAGTATGCTGCTTCATAAGTAGGCAATACATTGCCATAAGTAGGATTTAGCGGAGTTCCGAAATCAGAAACGATGTAGTTGGCATCAATAATATTAATGGCAATAAAATCATTCATGCGCATATAAGCATCCGGAAGGCTTCCAAATTGAATTAATAAGGTTTCATCTCCCTCCGTAATACCGTCGTTTAAAAGCTGTACCGTTTTTGTTACTGAACTATTCCCGGCAGGAATGAATACTTCAAGATCAGCCAGATAATCATCTTCTGTGAAATGATCATTTATAAGGCTGTAATTAAATGATAAATCCTGTATTACAGGCTGTTGGGTACTAAAAGTAATATCAAATGACTCACCTTCATTTTTATCGGTAGTATCAACCAGAATACTAATACCATTGTACGTTATACCTGAACCGTTATTCGGATAACCGGCTGTTGGAGTTCCAACAAAATAAGTTCCGTCGGTATTGCGTTGAATTGAATGCTGATCTTTTTGATTGTTTGCATTTTCTGAATAATATTCTGTAATACCTAAAGCAGTCAATAATGCCGCAGGAGGTGTATTGGCCACTCCATGACCTATCGCATGAATAAGTCCGTTGGTAGTAGCAGGCATATACATTTGATAAGCGCTGATATCACCCTGATAAATAGCCACTGCATCCGGTCCGTTCTGAATGGTATTGTTAGGGATGATAAATGCCGGTACCGGAGCTACCTGAACATTACCTACTAAGAGTAATCCGTTTGCATCGGTCACAAGACCACTAAGATCAACTGAATAATAAATTTTTAAAGCAGTTCCGCCTATTGTATTTCCATTTAGAAAAGCTAAAACATATCCGTCTAAAGAAAAATGAGGAGTTTCCGATTTTATTTCTACAAATTCCAAAACATCCGTACTGGGTGTATCAGAATCTATTTCATTAATAACTAAAACCTGAGCTGAAGAATAAGTTGCTGTCAGCAATAATATCAGTAAGTATAAGTATTTCATATACAAGTAGATTTGAAGTGGATTTTAACTGTAGACAAACATACGAAATTTGAAAATGTCTTTTTTACTTAACAAAGAATTCCTCCCATAGGAAAGATGAAAATTTCTTAAAAAAATAACAAAACCATGTTTTTTGAGGTACTGAAAAATAAAAAAAGTGTAAATTGAGCTTTTTAATATTCAAATCCATCAAAAATGAAATACCTCAGCTTGTTTTTATTAACATTATTTGTGGTCAGTTGTAATAAGGAAAAAAATACAAATACAGAAGCTACACAGGAACTTCAAACTCAAAAAGTAGCAGTCATTACCCAATATGAAGACCTTCAGGCGATCATCAACCGCAAAGATGACAAGTTATATGTCGTGAATTTTTGGGCTACCTGGTGCAAACCGTGTATTGAAGAGTTACCGGACTTTATGGAAGTAAATGAAATGTATAAAAACAAGGGTAACTATGAAATGATTCTCGTAAGTCTCGATCGCGCAGCAGATTTTGAAACAAAAATGAAACCTTTTTTATCTTCTCATAACATTACTACTTCTGTATACTTATTAGATGACAACAAAAGAATGAATGAATGGATACCTTCTTTTGATCCGCATTGGACAGGAGCAATACCTGCGACCTCATTTTATAAAAACGGTCAAAAATTAGATTTTAAAGAAGCATCACTGAATAAAAATGAACTTGAACAATTAATTAAAAAGTATTTATAGTATGAAAAAATTCGCTTTTCTTGCCTGTATTCTATTGGCTTTTGCATCCTGTAAAAAAGAAGCAACTACAGACAACAAAGAACAACTTACAACTGAAGATTCTCTGAAAAATGCAGAGCAAGCCTTACCAAAAGGATACAAGGTCGGAGATGAAGCAGCTGATTTCTCTCTTGAAAACATCGATAATAAGAAAGTATCCTTAGCAGATTATAAAGATGCAAAAGGTTTCATCGTGATTTTTACCTGTAACCATTGTCCTTATGCTAAGGCTTATGAGGATCGTATTCTCGATTTGAATAAAAAATACGCCTCTCAGGGATATCCTGTAATCGCTATCAATCCAAACGATCCGGCAGTACAACCAGAAGACAGTTTCCAGAAAATGCAGGAACGGTATAAAGAAAAAGGATTTACTTTTCCGTATTTATTTGATGAAGGACAACATGTATATCCACAATATGGAGCTACTAAAACCCCTCATGTTTTTGTTTTGCAAAAAGAAAAAGGTAAAAACATTGTCCGATATATTGGAGCCATCGACAACAATTATGAAAATGCTGATGATGTAAGCGAGCGCTATGTAGAAGATGCCGTAAATGCATTGATTGCAGGACAGGAGATAAAAACGACCTCAACTGTAGCAATTGGTTGTACTATTAAAGTAAAAGAATAAAACCATCTCATCAGTATTTTATAGTAACGAATGAAGTAGTCTTATCAAAATAATAATTGTTTTTTATCAAAAAAACTAAATTTTAAAAAAGGTGATATTAACGTATCACCTTTTTTTATAACGATAATAATCCGTTCCAGTTACGATTACAATTTTTTATAATATGCATCAAAATGAATAAAAGATAATATACACATTCAGTGTGATGATCAACAGCGCTACCAGCCAACTGACTACCGTAGTGATCTTATGATTGACAAGATTCCCCATCAGTTTCTTATCACTGGTAAACATAATTAAAGGAATCAGTGCAAACGCAATTCCAAACGATAAAATCACCTGACTTACGATGAGTGCTTCAGTAGCATTAATTCCGAAAATAATAATGGTCAAAGGAGGAATCATGGTAACAAATCTTCTGAGATAAATAGGAATATGCTGTTTAATGAACCCTTGCATCACTACATCTCCCGACATAGTGCCGACAGAAGAGCTTGCCAAACCTGCAATCAGAAGTCCCAACCCAAAAGATATAGCAGCAAAAGAACCTAAAGAGATATCCAATTGATGGTAAGCATCTTTTAAATCCGTAATATCAAGTCCCTGTGTATGAAATACGGCGGCAGCAATAATAAGCATACACATATTGATAACCCCGGCTACAAACATGGCAAAAAGAATGTCAATAAATTCCATACGGAATAGCTTTTTCTTTTGTTTTTCGTTTTTAGGAATGATACGATGCTGTATCAGCGAAGAATGTAAATATATGGCATGGGGCATTACTGTTGCTCCCAAAATTCCCGTTGCCAGCATAATGGACTGTGCATCTTCAAAAGCTGGGTAAAACACCCCCATAGCAACACTATGCATTTCAGGATCTGCTAAAAAAGTCTGAAAAGCAAACGCCAACACTACCATTACCACAAGACCGGATATGATAGCTTCAAAGGTCTTATATCCATAACGCTGAAATTCAAGAATTGCAAAGGAAACAATAGCGGTAATAATAGCAGCCGGAATCATCGGAATATTAAACAACAGATAGAGTCCCAAAGCTGCTCCGATAAATTCTGCTAGATCTGTAGCCATTATGACAAGCTCTGCCTGAATCCACAAAAAGAATGAAACTTTTTTAGGAAACCGTTCACGGGCTACTTCAGGTAAATTCTTTCCTGTTGCAATCCCAAGTTTTGCTGCCAAAGACTGGATGAGAACAGCCAGTAGATTAGATGCGGCAACTACCCACAACAACAGATAACCATATTCAGATCCGGCAGCTATATTTGTTGCAAAATTACCGGGATCAATATAAGCTACTGCTGCTATAAACGCAGGTCCCAAAAAAGGCAGTATCTGCTTAAAGCCTTTTGTTTTGCCATCTAATACATTATCTATTTTTTCTGAATGCGGTATTTTTTCGTTCATAGGGTTAATTTAGGTATAAAGTCTATAGCAACTTTTCAAAAATTAAAATTAACCATTTTTAGGCAAACCTAAATTATTTTTTTGTAAAAAAAGTGAAATGTTTCCATTTCACTTTTTCTTTATTTATTCTTTTTCAATAAGTATACTATTACGGTTTCTGCAGCATGCAATCCGAATAAAGCCGGCATCCAGCTGTTTGTTCCAAAAAATGACTTTTTAAAATTTTTACCATCCGTCATTTTCAGGCTGGTTTCATCTGGTTTTTCAAGCGAGAAAACAGCTTTTACACCAGAACTGATTCCTTCTTTTCGCAATCGTTTTCTGATTACTTTTGCCAAAGGGCAGACATTGGTTTTACTAATGTCTTTTACCACAACTTTACTGGACAGCATTTTTCCGCCGGCTCCCATATTGCTGATTACCTTAACTTTTTTTTGTTTGGCTGCCTTAATAAGGTTGAGTTTCGGAGTTATACTATCAATACAGTCCAGTACATAATCAAAATCTTCTGTAACAATTTCATAAGCGCGCTCCGGAGAGATAAATTCCTGAATGCGTTCCAGATTCAATTCAGGGTTAATATCCATAAGTCGGTCTCCAACAATTTTTATCTTTGGCTCATTTACAGTAGAATGCAAAGCAGGTAGCTGGCGGTTGATATTGGTTATATCCACCACATCACCATCAACAATGGTCATATTTCCAACACCGGCTCTGGCTAAAAACTCAGCGGCAAATGAACCGACTCCTCCTAATCCTACTACTAATACCTTTGCACTTTTTAAGGCTGCAATACCTTCTGTTTTAAATAGTAATTCTGCTCTTTCCTGCCAAACAGCCATATACATTAAAAAATTAGGTGATCGCTATACATGTTCATTAGAGAACTCACAATCACGGTTAAAAACTCTATTAAAATTATGTTCAATTTCTTGTTCAATGTTCCTTCCCAGAATATCTGTTGCTTTTTTATATACTGTAGCAATAGATTCTTCCATACTGTCTGTTTCTAAAAACAACCGATCCGGAGGAGTACTCTTCAGAACCTCTTCCATCTGTGGATTTCGCATCAGATATTTCCCTAATGAGATATAAAATCCATTAGAAATCAACATCTCTGCAGTTTGACGGTTTTTTGAAAAACCATGAATAATCATAGGAACAGATATATTCCATTTTTTCTTAAGTTCAACTATTTCCTGATAAGCGGCTACGCAATGCAGTATGATGGGCTTTTTATGTTTTTCTGCCAACAATACCTGCTGTTTGTAAACTTCAATTTGTAAATCCAGACCGGTTTCAATCCGCTTATCCAATCCGCACTCCCCTATTGCCAGTGCTCCTTTACCAGACAGTTGTATATCCATTAATAAAAGGCGCTCTTTTACCTTATCTTCATCAATATACCACGGATGAATACCAATACTGTAGTAAGGTATAGCCGGGTTAAACGCTTCCGGATACTGATTGACTACTTCTGTTGTATCTGTAAGCGGCGCATAATGATGTGTATGAAGATTAATTTTCATCTGTTGTATAGGTTACGCCAGCCAGAATCGCTACATCAATAAAATTTTCTTCAGGAGTTATGGGACATGAATATCTTGGCGAATAAGCACAATATGGATTATACGCCTGATTAAAATCTACTATAAGTGTATCAGCTTCAGGAATTGACAAATCAATATAACGCCCACCTCCATAGGTAGTATTTCCGTTCGTGAGATCATTAAAAGGTAAAAACAAATGATTCTTATGCTGAGGGCTTCTTAACAAATCCTGATTTTGATATACGTATAAAGAATAAGTTACTCCATCAATGACAAAGGTTATTTTTCCATACTTTTTATACCAGTTTTGTTTTTTACCTGTTGAAGGCATTAAAAAAGGTTTTTCATTTTCCAGTTTTTCCAGATGCGCCATAACCATGTATTTTTCGCTTATGGGAAAGAAATGAATACCTTTGAATTCTCTCTTTTCTTTCGCATCCAAAGGACTTGTATCCTTATCTTCATAACTCTTAACCAACTCTTCCTGAAACAATTGAGCCTCCGTTTTTTTTTGTTGACAAAAAGTTAAAAGAGGAAATATCAGCAACAGAATTCTTAATTTTACCATCTCAAATTTTTATGCAAAAATAAGTATTAAAATAAAAGTATGAAAACGAATAAGCTATTGTTAATGACATTTTTAGGTTTAGGTTGTTTGTGCAGTACTGGAGCATTTTCTCAACCTACCGACCCCGGATCCAACAAAGTTGTTAAAAAAACATTTACGTATGAGGTAAATGCTCAAACCAGTCTTGATGAATTAAAAGAAATCGAGACCATGCTTAATGAAAGATACAACATCAACGCAGAGTTTACCGATGTATCTATTCAAAACAGCCTGATTCAATCTGTCAGAGTAGAAATTAAAAACAAAAACCAGCAACTCAGCCGATCTATCCGTCAGAACACCGGTGCGATTGCTCCTTTTGAAATAGCTGTCACCGAAAACAACGGCTTCTATTCTGTCAGCATTAATAACGTTAAAGGATCTGATTCGGGAATGAATATGTTTTCTTTTAGTGATCTGATGAATGCTCCTTTTGAAGCTGGAGACACTGAAGCTATTTCTCCTTTCCAAAACCTTAACAATGGATTTGGTTCTGATCTCTTTGAGTCCTTTACAACGGGGTTTGGAGATGTATTTAATCAGATGAATCAAATGCAGGAGGAGATGACAGAAATGTTCAAAAAGCTGGAGAATGATCCTGAAGTAAAAAAGGAAACTTTTACAGATGAAAATGGCAACACCACTACCATTCTCTCTAAAAGCAGTTCTTCATCTGATTCCCGTATGAGTAAATAAAAAAGAAGGTTTTAAAAAACCTTCTTTTTTATTTACTCTATATTATTTTTATTGAGCCATTCCACATACTTTTGTCTGTTTTGGTTATGCTCTTCAAGAGTTTTTGCAAATGCATGATAGCCTATATTCTCTACACTGGCACAAAAATAAATATAATCATGTTTTTCAGGGTTCAGTACAGCATCAATAGAGGTAACATCAGGCATAGCAATCATTCCTTTTGGAAGTCCTTTGTACATATAGGTATTATACGGAGAATCTAACTGTAAATCTTTCAGGTATACTCTTTTTATGACCTGATCAAAATCATTGGATAATAATTTTTTTGTATATACTACTGTCGGATCGGCCTGTAAAAGCATGTCTCTGTTAAGGCGGTTTAAATACGCTCCGGCTACTTTTGGCCGCTCATCTACCTTAGCCGTTTCTTTCTGAACAATCGCCGCCAGAATAGACACCTGATTTGGTGTAAGTCCGAGTTTTTCAGCTTTTGCAATTCTGTCTTCGTTCCAGAATTTGATATATTCTCTATGTAAGGTATTGCGTACTTTTAAAGGAGTCGTATTCCAATAAAATTCAAATGTATTCGGCAAAAACATAGCTAATACATCATCTTTCGTAAAGCCAGCCTCTTTTAAAAACTTTTCATCTGTAAATGCTTTTAGTATTTCCACAGAATCCGGTTCTATCTGAGAAGCAAGCCTGCCTGCCAGTTTTTGAATGGTTTCCTGATTATTGAATGTGACATTTAAAGGAAGGTTCTGACGTAAGGCCTGATAAAGCTCATAATTACCCATTCCTTTTTTCAGTAAAAAACGCCCGGGAATGACATTGTTTTCATATCCAAACTGTCCTGCAATAGATTGAAAGGCATCCATATCTTTGATATATTTACCAAGAATTGCTTTTGCTTCTTCAAAATTACTGTCTGTAGGAATGTGTACATATACTTCTCTTTCCTCAAATTTAGTATTGCCCGTAAAAGCTTTTTTGTACAGAATAACTCCATACCCCAATGCAGCAAATAAGATAATTACCGCGAGTATACTAACCGTTTTTTTTAAATTCATTTGTTGTTAATTAATTGAAAGAGAAGTTCATCTTTGCGAATCATTCCTACTTTATTCCATGCTTTTTTAGTACCGATATATTCGAAGCCAAATTTAGAAAAAAGCTTGATACTTGGTTCATTATCGGAACTAATATTAACATAAATTTGGTAGACATTTAAGAACTCAAATACATACGATATCAATAGAGCGACTGCCTCAGTTCCATAGCCTGTATTGCGATCCTGATTTTCCACTATAACGATACCAAGACCAACACGTTCATTTTTCGGATCAAAATCAAACAAATCAATCAGACCGATAGCCTTATTTTCTTTTTTTGCAACGATAACCAAACGCAGCTGCTTTGCTTCATAGATATCCTGATGGGCATTTTCTAAATATTGACGTATTAAAAACCGGCTGTAGGGTGTTTGCGTATGGCTTACTTCCCAAAGAGCCTGATTGTTTTCTATCTCGTAGATAAAATCCAGATCTTCGGGTTCCAAAGCTCTGAGATATACAGATTCGCCAACTAAATTCATTAACTGTTTATTGAAATTTCGCCACTGAAAACTTTTTTTGCAGGACCTTTTAAAATTACATTTTCATAGATGCCTGGAGCAACGCAGGAAAAAGAGATTGTAAGACTTCCTCCCGGAACTACTATACCAATTTCTTCCTTTGTAGCTTTTCCTAAATGATGCATAGCAATAGCCACTGCCGTCGCACCTGTACCACAGGAAAATGTTTCATCTTCTACTCCACGCTCATAAGTACGAACTTTATAATGATTGGTATCAATGGCTTCTACAAAATTTACATTAGTTCCGCCGGGAGTATATAAAGCAGCATAGCGTATTTTTTTGCCTTCTTCAAATACTTTATAACTCTCAAGATTATTTACTTCTACAATATGATGCGGAGAACCTGTATGGACAAAAATCTGATGTTCATTTACACGCACTTCGTTTACATCAATCATTTGTAAAGCAACTTCATCTTCTTTAATAGTAGCGTGATGAAGTCCGTCTACAGCCATAAATGTACATTGTGTTTTTATAATTTCAAGCTGTTTTGCAAAAGCAACGATACAACGGCCGCCATTTCCACACATAGTGCTTTCACTACCATCAGAATTATAATATACCATTCGGAAATCAGTAATTGCATCATTTTCAAGCAAAATGAGTCCGTCTGCACCAATTCCAAATCTGCGGTCGCATAATAATGCAATTGCTTCTTGATTTTCCTTAGGAAAAAATAATGCTCTGTTATCAATCATAACAAAGTCATTTCCGGTTCCCTGATACTTATAAAAAGTTATTTTCTGCATGGTGTGGTATCGGTTTGTACTATACAAAGTTAGCAATATTTAATAACAAGTTAAAATCTGTTAACCAGTAGTTAAACAGCTATTTGCTTTTATTTTTATTAAATAACTTTATTGTGAAAAACAATAAAATATATTTAGAACATGAAACAAATACCAGCCATATTCTTAACTTCTCTGTTAAGTGGCGTTATCACCTTAGGTGCTTATAAACTATTTATTGAAGACAGTCCACTTCTGCCTGTTATGAGCAACGATATTACTACTGCAGCACCTCTGAGAACTGTAGCCAATACGTATGAAGCTCCGGATTTCACACAAGCGGCTGAAAAAACCATTCATACCGTGGTCCACGTAAAAAACGTATCGTACCGAACGGCTCCCCGTAATCCTGTATATGAATTTATTTACGGATATCAGGGAGGGCAAACCCAGGCTCAGATCGGTACAGGTTCAGGTGTAATTATTTCACCGGATGGCTACATCGTAACCAACAACCATGTTATTCAGGGAGCAAATGATCTGGAAATTACATTGAATGATAACCGTACCTTCAAAGCAGATTTAATCGGAACGGATTCCAAAACCGATATCGCCTTATTGAAAATAAAAACAGACGAGAAGCTGCCATTTGCCGTATTTGGTGATTCAGACGCCATCAATGTCGGTGAATGGGTTTTGGCTGTTGGTAATCCTTATAACCTCAACTCTACTGTAACAGCCGGAATTGTTTCCGCAAAAGCAAGAAATTTATCCAATACCGGAATTCAGTCTTTTATTCAGACAGATGCAGCAGTGAATCCAGGAAACTCAGGAGGTGCCCTTGTAAACAGTCGCGGAGAACTTATTGGAATCAACACGATGATTTCATCCATGACCGGTTCATACGTCGGTTATTCTTTCGCTGTACCATCCAATATGACCCGTAAAATTATTCAGGACTTTATGGAGTTTGGAAAAGTACAACAGGGCATTTTGGGAGTGCAAGGATTTGAGCTCAACCGTCAGATTGCTCAGGAAAAACAGTTAAAACTTACGCAGGGATTTTATGTAGATCAGGTTACTTCTAACTCCGGAGCAGAAAAAGCCGGTATCAAAAAAGGCGATATCATTACTCAGATAGACAATCGTACCATCAATAATTTCTTAGAATTGAATGCAATCATTGCTACCAAACGCCCGGACGATGTTGTAAAAGTAAATTTGCAACGCGCAGGCAAAGAGATGACAGTAGAAGTTGCCCTCTCTAAAAAAGAAATTGCCCGCCTTCAATATAATGGCTTTGAAATAGAGAATCTGTCTGATCAGGAAAAAGCGGCGCTGGGTATCCGATATGGTGTAAAAATTAAAGACATTGAAAATCCTCAATTCAAAGCGTATGAAAATGAACTAAAAGAGGCCATTATTATTGGTATTGACGGAAACGAAGCGACTGATATTGAAACCGCTCAATCCTTGTTGAATAAATCAGGAGGCCAGAAAAATATAAGGCTCGATATTATCACCCGAAAAAGAGAAAGAATACGTCTGATATTATAAAATAATAAAAATATTTTAAAGGAACCTTATTTGATGAGGTTCTTTTTTTGTTTTTAAAAAATATATTCAGATTTTTTAATACTTTTGTGGCACTTTTTATAACAACACAATTTTACAATATTTCACAAATGGAAAATAACAAATTATACGAAAAGGAGTTAGCATTTCAAGCAGATCGAAGAAAAGCTTGTGTGGAATTCATCAAAATCGTACATGATTTATGGTATGACAAATCAATTGAGCTGGTTCTTTTCAGAAATCAATTACTGGACAGAAATGTAAGTGACATCATCAACTTACATGAGTATGCTGCAAAGTTTGTTGAAAAACCAATCAATGTATTTGACAGTGTAGAAATAGCAAGAGCTATTTTAACATCAGATTTACCTCCTGCACGTATTGATATTGGAAAATTAACGTATGAATATCACTTAGAAGATAATAAGTACAATGATGCCTTATCTTTTGTAGTAGATAAACTGAAAGATGCAAAAAACTATGTTGAAATCAAACCTAAAGATGTAGTTCTTTACGGTTTTGGTAGAATCGGACGTTTATTGGCCAGAGAATTAATGGCTAAAATTGGAAAAGGACAACAATTGAGATTAAAAGCAATTGTTACCAGAGATAAAAATGATGAAATTTCTTTAGAAAAGCGTGCATCTTTATTAAGATATGATTCCGTACATGGCGATTTTGAAGGATCTGTTTCGGCTGATTTGGAAAACGAAGCTTTATTGATCAACGGAACTACTGTTCACATGATCAGTGCTGCACAACCTGAAGATATTGATTATACAAAATATGGCATTGAAGATGCACTGATTATTGACAATACAGGTGCTTTTAAAGATGAAGAAGCTTTATCACGTCACTTAAAATCAATCGGAGCAGCTCAGGTATTGCTTACGGCTCCGGGCAAAGGAGTGCCAAATATCGTTTATGGTGTAAACCATAATAACTACGATGTAGCTACTACTAAGATATGGTCTGCAGCTTCTTGTACTACTAATGCTATCACACCTGTATTAGCAGCTGTTGAAGAATCTTTAGGCGTTATCAAAGGACATTTGGAAACTATTCATGCCTATACCAATGACCAGAATCTTGTAGATAATATGCACAAAAAATACCGTCGTGGAAGAGCTGCTGCTCTAAACATGGTAATTACCGAAACCGGTGCTGGTAGTGCAGTTGCTAAAGCATTGCCTTCATTGGCAGGAAAACTTACCTCTAATGCAATTCGCGTTCCGGTTCCAAACGGATCATTGGTTGTATTGAATTTAGAAGTAGGTAAAGAAACTTCTATTGAAGGTATTAATAAAATCATGAAACAATATGCATTAGAAGGTGAATTGGTTGAGCAAATTAAATATTCGCTAAACAATGAGCTAGTTTCTTCTGACATTGTGGGAACTTCTGCTCCAGCTATTTATGACAGTAATGCAACTATTGTTTCTGCAGACGGAAAAAACCTTGTGCTTTACATCTGGTATGATAATGAATACGGATACAGTCATCAGGTAATTCGCCTTGCAAAACACATTGCAAAAGTAAGAAGATACGTTTACTATTAGTAGATTGTTACAGAAATAAATATAGAAGAGGAATTGTTCAATCAGTTCCTCTTTTTTTTAGGGTAATCTTTCTGAATGCTTTGAGGTATTTTACAATAAGGAGGTTCAATCCCATAACGGATAAAAGGGAAATGGAAGCCGAAAGTCCCAGTAGACCTCCGTAACCTACAAAGTGTTTGCCTAAATGCAGGTATAGAATTCCAAAAACAACACCTGCAATTAGTAAAATCCAGTAACGGGCTACCAGTCGGACAGATACCATTCCTATAAAACTCGCTCCAATGAATACAAAAGGAATATTCTGAGTCAGATAAGCATTCAGTACGTCAGGAAACATTTTGAAAAACAGAGCAACCAGTAAGGAAAGTAAGGCAGATGTTTTTACTGCTCCCCACTGCCATTTTCTATTGATTACATACGTAGCCAATGCTCCTGTTACAGCTGATAAGATTATTGCAAAAATTTCCATTTAGTAAGATATAAAATAAAGCAAAGAAGCAAAGAAAACACCTCCAAAGGCAATACTTCCCAGTTTACCTCCTACTCCTTTAAAAAACACTCTTAACATAAAATACAATACAGCAGCACATAATCCTGCAATAAGAATAAACAAATAGGACTGTGCTGTTTCATAACTGGTCATCCCTACAAAAGCACCACAATAAATGGCTTCAGGCATTTGTCTGACAAAACCGGACTTTCTCAAAACCAGAGGAAGGAAAGCTGCTATAGTACCTATCATTGAGGCAATGAGAACAATTCCTAATTCTGTGTTATTGTTTATAAAAAAGGTAAATACTGCCACTACCGGAATCCATAATGACAATAAAATACTTTCTCTTTTATCCGTTGTATAATGATCATAATGAATGGGTAATCGATAACAGGCAATGAGTACACAGAATGTAATGACAGTTGCAAACAGCATGAGTACTACAGAATGATTGTAATCCATCAGAATTGTTACCATAAAAATGAGGTACAACAATAGCATAAGAGTAATTAATAGATAACGACTCTTCTTTTCAAAATTCATGGATGTTAATTTAAGGGTTCTCCGGTTTGTTCCGGATGCGGTGGTTCAAGAATCTTTTTTCTTTTTGCTTCCAAGTGTTTGCGCTTTCGTTTGATGGCATGAATGAACCCCACTACTACCTGAATAGAAAGACAGATTACCAGAAACCATAATTTTCCTACGCCAAAGAGATTGTCCTCTGAAAGTTGAGCAGAATACTTCTGAGCCACAAATAAGTATCCTAAAAGCAGCAGCGTATTAATGGTAATGATCTTAAAAAAATCGCGCTCGCTGGCCAATAGAATAATTGTAGAGAAAAACAAAGCTCCCAGAACAAATAATATTACAGCAATTGCTATCAGCATTTTTTAAATCTTTATACAAAGATACATAACTTCTAAATTTTGAATTAAAAAAAATCCAATCATTTCTGATTGGATTTTTAAAGTTTTATAACTACTGTTTATGCATGACCTTCTGCATCTGCTGCGATCAGGTTTAACGCTGAACCGGCTTTGAACCATGCAATCTGGCTATCATTATAAGTATGGTTTGCCAAGATAATGTCTTTACTTCCATCTGAATGAACAAATTCTAAAGACAAAGGTTTACCCGGTGCAAATTCTGTAAGATCTAAGAAGTTGATGGTATCATCTTCCTGAATTTTATCATAATCTGCCTCATTAGCAAACGTTAATCCTAACATTCCTTGTTTTTTAAGGTTTGTTTCGTGAATACGTGCAAAAGATTTCACCAATACAGCTCTTACACCTAAGTGACGAGGCTCCATTGCCGCATGCTCACGTGAAGAACCTTCTCCGTAGTTCTGATCCCCTACTACTATAGACGGGATACCAGCAGCTTTGTATTCTCTTTGTACTGCAGGAACCTCTCCATAAGTACCTGTCAATTGGTTTTTAACTTTGTTGGTTTCTTTGTTGAAGAAGTTAACAGCTCCAATAAGCATGTTATTAGAAATATTATCTAAATGTCCTCGGAAACGCAACCATGGACCAGCCATAGAAATATGATCCGTTGTACATTTTCCTTCAGCTTTAATCAACAATTTAGCACCTGTAATGTTTTTACCGTCCCATGGCTGGAAAGGATCTAACAACTGTAAACGCTGTGAATCCGGAGATACAACTACCTCGATACCAGAACCATCAGCTGCCGGTGCCTGATAACCCGGATCATCAACATCAAAACCTCTTTTTGGCAATTCATCTCCTGTAGGAGCTACCAATTTTACCTCTTCTCCTTTATCATTTAATAAAGTATCTGTAAGCGGGTTGAAATCTAAACGTCCTGATATTGCTAAAGCAGCAACCATTTCAGGTGAAGTTACAAAAGCATGTGTATTAGGGTTACCATCAGCACGTTTTGAGAAGTTTCTGTTAAACGAGTGAACAATGGTATTTTTTTCATTTTTTTCAGCTCCTTCACGATCCCATTGTCCGATACATGGTCCACAAGCATTGGTAAATACTTTTGTTCCCATTTTCTCAAACGTTTCAATGATACCATCTCGTTCAATAGTATAACGAATCTGCTCAGAACCCGGATTGATACCAAATTCAGCTTTAGGTGTTATACAGTGTGCTACTGCCTGTTCAACAATGGAAGCCGCACGGGACATATCTTCATAAGAAGAGTTAGTACAAGACCCGATCAATCCCCACTCTACTTTTAATGGCCATTCGTTAGCGATAGCTTCTTCTTTCATTTTAGAAACCGGTGTTCCTCTGTCCGGAGTAAACGGACCGTTGATATGCGGTTCTAATTCAGATAAATTAATTTCAATTAATTCATCAAAATATTTTTCAGGATTTGCATATACCTCAGCATCTGCTGTAAGATAATCTGCTACTTTATCAGCTGCTTCAACTACATCTTTACGACCTGTTGCTGCCAAATATCTTCTCATAGAATCATCGTAACCAAAAGTAGAAGTCGTTGCTCCGATTTCTGCTCCCATATTACAAATGGTTCCTTTTCCTGTACATGACATAGAGGTAGCTCCTTCACCGAAATATTCTACAATAGCTCCTGTACCTCCTTTTACGGTAAGAATATCAGCTACTTTCAGAATAACGTCTTTTGGCGCAGTCCATCCGCTTAATTTACCTGTCAATTTCACACCGATTAGTTTAGGAAATTTCAGTTCCCAAGCCATACCGGACATTACGTCAACTGCATCAGCTCCACCAACACCAATAGCAAGCATACCTAAACCACCTGCGTTTACTGTATGTGAATCTGTACCAATCATCATACCTCCAGGAAATGCATAGTTCTCTAACACGATCTGGTGAATAATACCTGCTCCCGGTTTCCAGAATCCGATACCGTATTTATTAGATACAGAAGAAAGAAAATCAAAAACCTCTCTCGATTGTGTGTTAGCTACTGCCAAATCTTTCTCTGCCCCTACTTTTGCCTGAATTAAGTGATCACAGTGTACTGTTGTAGGTACAGCTACTTTAGATTTACCTGCATGCATGAACTGTAACAACGCCATTTGAGCCGTTGCATCCTGACAAGCAACTCTGTCTGGTGCAAAGTCTACATAATCTTTAGAACGTTCAAATTTTTGAGAAGGCATATTCTCCCATAAGTGGGAGTACAAAATCTTTTCAGAAAGTGTCAATGGATGTCCTACTATTTCACGCGCTTTGTCAACACGAGCAGGCATATTCTCGTACACTTTTTTAATCATTTCAATATCAAAAGCCATACTTTATAAATTGAGTTAGTTATAATTAATCGTTAAGTGGCACAAATTTATGAAAAGTAATTGAAATTTAAAAATTTTTAATAAAACCTTAATTTCAAGGAATTATTATTTATAATTATTCTATTTTAGTAATTATCTTTCAACAGTTCAACAAGGTCAATTAAAGAATTCTGATTCTTTTATGATTTTTTTTACTTATATAAACAGAGAAATATAATCAAAATGATAAAATGAAAAAAGTCATTCCAATTTCTTGAAATGACTTTAAACAATATGTGATATTCTCTATTTTTTAGACCAGTTACTTTTGAAGGTACAGTCTTTATAATCAGGACTTAATTGTACATACGTATCTTTTATTTTTTTTGTAATCCACTCACCAATAATTTTGGATTGTTTTACATTTAATGCATTGTCTTTAATTTTCAAATAATCATGATCATAATCAGCCAAATGTTCGTCAATTTTTTTGGTAACCTGAACCATACGATAGAAATTCTGTCTTGTATACATGTCATTTACAAATACCGGTTGGGAAATTTCGTTTAATCCCAAACCGCTTACCATACTGTACAAATACTTATCTTGTATGCGGTTTACTTCAAAACGCGTATCTCTTGTCATCGGGTTCAGATAAATACCTCCACTGTTTTTAGAATCTTCTGCATCGGAATATTTTCGGGCAGCATCTCCAAAAGAGATTTGGTTGTTTACAATTTCACTTCTGATTTTTGCAATTTTCTCTTTAGCAGCCTCAATAGCCGCTTCAGTTGGCTTAGGTGCCATTAATATATGACGCACCTGCAATTTATTATCTTTGATATCTTCTAACAGAATGATGTGGTATCCGAACTCTGTCAGGAAAGGCTCTGAAATTTCCCCTACTTTCAGTGAAAAGGCAGTATCCTTAAATTCTTTTGCAAATTGTGATTTTTTATCAACTACATAAAAACCTCCGGTGCTGATAGATCCCGGATCTTCTGTGTACATATAAACTTTGTTCTGAAAGCTGTCTCCTTCCATTACATCCTGGCGTATTTCGTTAAGCTTATCAATTACAGCTTGTCTCTGCTCTTTGGTAATCTCCGGTTTCACTACTATTTCAGCAAGTTCTACTTCTTCTCCGATCATTGGCAATTGCTCTTTTGGAATTGTCATATAGTACTGACGCACTTCCTCGGGAGTAATTTGCACATGTTCTACGATTTTTTGCTGCATACGGGATGCAAGCATATTATTTTCAATCAGAGTTGAAAGAGATTCTCTTACTTCATCAACACTCTTTTTCTTATAGAAATCCAATACATTGCTCAAAGACCCTGCACTTTCAACCATACGATCAAGCTGACTGTCAAATTCATAGTTAACTTCTTCTTTTGTAACAACAATACTATCCTGCACTGCCTGATGCATGAATAATTTGTTTTCTAAAAGTGTTCCTAAAATCTCACATCTGGAGGCATTGGAAACATCATATCCTACTGCTTTTGCTTCGACAAAACCGATATCAATATCCGAATCCAAAATAATGTGTTCTCCTACAATGGCTACCACTCCATCAATTCTTTTTTTACTCTGCTGTGCAAATCCTGAACAAAAAGTAGCCAGTAAAGCAAATAATAAGAGGGTATTTTTAAAAATTACTTTCATAAAATGGTTATTTCTTCTTAAAATAAAAGATCTTCGGGCAAATATACGTTCAGTTTTTTAATATGAATACGTATTTTGTTTTTATTAAGATTATTTCTGAGAATATTTGGCTTTCAGTTCACTGAGTACTTTTGCATTGATACGGATATCTGCTTTACTTTTCAATGCATCTAACCATTGCTGCTCATATAACTCCTGATAATCCTGTATTACTTTTGAACGTATTTCTTCTAATGGTATCATTTGTTGCGGGCGGTGCTTCTCTATATCGATCACAAGATATTTACCTCCTTTTTCATATAAGGAAACAGATCCTTCCTTTGGTGTAAAATCGTGAGGCAAACGGCTGTCGGTTAACTCCATTTCTCCTTTATAAGCACTGTATTCCACTTTGGGTGTTTTTACAGAAGCAATGTCTTTTGTTTTTTTGATTTTCTCAAGATAGCTGAGGTATTTTGTTGCGGCCTTCTTTTTATCAAACGTAAAAATAGTTCCCTCAACTATTTCCTTTTGAAGGTATTCATCAGCATGGTTTTGATAATAACCGGTATAACCTAAAGTATCTTTTTTTACCTTACCCCAAACTTCTTTTTCCATAAGGTCAAATAATAACAAACCTTCTCTGTATTCCTGAGCCGTATTTCTAAATTCCGGAAAATCAGTCTCCAAACGGCTGTCATAATAACTTTCAAGTTCTTTTGATATAAAGTTATCATATAAAATTCTTGCAAGAGCGTCTTCAGGAGTTATATACAACAAACGGTCATAATTGATATTTACATAGTCGAGATACTGAGCATCTGTAATTTTTACATCTGCAAAAGTTGCAATAGTAGCCGGTTTTTTTAATTCAGGCTTGTTAAACGCTTTTGTATAGATGTCTTTAGTTATGTATTTCTGAGCTGTTGCAAGAGCAGTTTTGTTTTCTTTATAATGAAAACGTTCTTTTAAATGATTCTGCAAATCTTTTTTCATGATCTGACCTCTTGCATCCCCTTTAACTCTATTGATGAGATTCGATTTACTTTCTTCAAAACCTGGAATAGGGTAAATCTTATCTAATTGTACAATGTGCCATCCAAACTGGCTTTTGAAAGGTACAGAAAAGGTGTTCACTTCAGTAAGTCCGTATACCATATCATCAAAGGAATCAATAGCCAGTTTATTCGGAAAATATTTATTGATTTTCCCACCTTCATTTTTATTCGTAAGATCATCTGAATATTCAGCAGCAAGATCTTCAAACGCAGTACCACTTTTTAACAAAGCATATACTTTATCGGCGATTTGCTGAGCTTCTTCTTCTGTATGGGCTTCCTTACTTATGAATATATGAGAAACATCTCTTGCAGAACGCACCTCTCTTATATCATTCACTTTGATCAGATGATAGCCAAACTGTGAGCGTACCGGCAATGAAACAGCTCCTTTTTCTGTTTTATAAGCACCGGATTCGAATGGGTATACCATTCTGAATACTGTAAAGTAACCTAACTCTCCTCTGTTTGCCTTTGCCGAAGGATCTTCTGAATATTCAAGAGCAGCTTCAGAAAAATCTTTTCCATTGAGAATTTCCTTACGCACTTCCATAGCTTTATTATACGCTTTTAGTGTATCTGTCGGCAAAGCATAATCATTTACCAAAAACAGAATATGTGAAGCGTTAATTTCTTTTTTTGAACGTTCATAGGCTTCTTCTACTAATTTATCAATTGCCTTTTCATCAACAAAATATTTTTCTGCCAGTTGACTTCTGTGCTGATTAAACTCACTAATGTAGTTTTTATCTTTGTCCAACCCAAGTTCGTATGCCTTATCTACTTTTAATTTATAAAGCACGAACAAATCCATATAATTATCAATCCTTTTTTGTTCTTCGTCTTTTAATAAATCCAGATTCTTTGTATATACCCTTTCAAATTCCTCAACATTATAGGAGTGATTATTGATTTTCACCAATTCATCTGTTGGTTTCTGTGCATAAGTATTGCAGTACAACAAGGCTGTAAGTAAGCTAAATGCAAATGGTTGTAATTTCATTTCTTGTAGCGATTTAAATAAAGAAAAACAAAAATAGCAATAAGTAAGAGTATTTCACTATCAAAAAATCAGTCTTAACAAAATATTAGTGGCCAATATCATATTAAAAGGCATTATCTATAAATAAATAGTATTTTTGCAGCGGAAAATAAATTTAAAAAATGAGTTTTAAAGACGAAATTTTACGTAGAAGAACTTTTGGCGTTATTGCACACCCTGATGCCGGTAAAACAACTCTGACAGAAAAACTACTTTTATTCGGTGGAGCAATTCAGGAAGCCGGAGCAGTAAAAAGCAACAAAATAAAAAAGGGAGCTACTTCCGATTTTATGGAGATTGAACGTCAAAGAGGAATCTCGGTAGCTACATCGGTTCTGGCATTTAATTATAAAGATAAAAAAATAAACATATTAGATACTCCAGGTCACAAAGACTTTGCAGAAGATACCTTTCGAACTCTTACTGCTGTAGATTCTGTTATTGTAGTGGTCGATGTTGCTAAAGGGGTTGAAGAGCAAACGATAAAGCTTGTAGAAGTCTGCAGAATGAGAAACATTCCTATGATTGTATTTATCAACAAGCTGGATCGCGAAGGAAAAGATGCTTTTGAACTATTAGATGAAGTAGAACAAAAACTCAATCTAACCGTTACACCACTCTCCTTTCCAATTGGTATGGGATACGATTTTAAGGGAATCTATAATATATGGGAAAACAATATCAACCTTTTCTCAGAAGACAGCCGTAAAAATATAGAAGATGTAATTACAGTAAGCGACATACAAAGTAATGAACTGGACCAACTGATAGGTGAAAAACCTGCGAACAGATTGAGAGAGGAATTAGAACTCGTTCATGAAGTATATCCGCCATTTGACAGAGATGCTTATATCAATGGGGATCTTCAACCCGTATTTTTCGGTTCTGCTCTTAACAACTTCGGAGTTCGTGAGCTTTTAGACTGCTTTATAGAAATTGCTCCGTCACCTCGAGCAAAGCAGTCAGACACCCGTTTGGTTGAACCTGATGAAAACAAGTTTTCGGGCTTTGTTTTTAAAATACATGCCAATATGGATCCGAAACACAGAGATCGTTTGGCTTTCGTAAAAATAGTATCAGGCGTTTTTGAAAGAAACAAACCTTATACCCACGTAAGACTCGGTAAAAATCTAAAATTTTCAAGCCCGAATGCTTTCTTTGCTGAGAAAAAAGAAATTGTTGATATCTCTTATGCCGGAGATATTGTAGGGTTACATGATACCGGAAACTTCAAAATAGGTGATACTCTAACCGAGGGGGAATTGATGACTTTTAAAGGAATTCCAAGTTTCTCACCGGAACATTTCCGATATATCAATAATGCAGATCCGATGAAATCAAAACAATTGGAGAAAGGAATTGATCAGCTGATGGATGAAGGGGTAGCGCAGTTATTCACGTTAGAATTAAATGGTCGTAAAGTCATTGGTACAGTAGGAGCGCTACAGTATGAAGTTATTCAGTACCGTCTTGAACATGAATATGGTGCTAAGTGTACGTATGAGAATTTTTCTGCTTTTAAAGCCTGTTGGGTACGGCCGCTGGATCCCAAAAATGAAGAATTTGCAGAATTCAAACGTGTTAAACAAAAATTTTTAGCCAAAGATAAATCAGGACAATTGGTATTCTTAGCAGATTCGGAATTTTCGATTCAAATGACAGAAAGTAAATATCCGTCTGTAAAACTCGATTATGTTTCTGAACGCATTTTATAATAAAAAGAGAAGGTTTTTCACCTTCTCTTTTATTATTTCTACTCCTGTCAAGAGGTATGAAACGTCATTTTTTTCCATTTTGTAACTGTATTTCTACTAAGACGGAACAAGCTTGCTAATTCGGAATTTGTCAAGAAATTATCTTCCTGATATTTTAATATCGCTTTGATACTTTCCACATCATAAGCTTTTAATCTTTGATTATATTCCATCTTTTCACGGTTGTTTTTTTTAAACAACTGCTCATTTAACTCTATTACATCTAAACTGTTCTCTATCTTTTTTGTAACTAATAATAACAGTTCGTTTGATTTATCCGGAAACATATCTTTTATAAGATCTTCATATATCCGGTTGTAGTTAGGCATTGTATTCATATGATTATTGTTTAGTGTGTTTCTTTAACCAACGGTATAAGGTATTTGTCGGAATCTGATAATCAGTTATCACCTCTTTAATTGTTTTTTTCTTTGTAGAGATCTGATCTACTATATAGTCAATAATTTCTTTTGTGTAAATATTCTTTCTAAATACAGGCAAACTGCTTGATTTGTCTTTATTATTTATCTTAATAGAAGTATCGCGGTGATATAAAACCAAATGTCCACTGTATAATCTAAAAAAATCATATCCCAACAATTTTGACCAACGTAGTAAGCGATCTGTAGAGATCATTTTTTCTTTATACGTAGTAAGAATCTCTTGTTCTGTACAACGCATAAAAGCAGTTATTCTGGCAGGGTCCATTTCCAATTCTTCAACCCGTTGCTTTAATAATTTACCAATATGTATATCTTTCAAAAACATTGCTGTAATTATTAAGTTCTTTATTTTAACAAATTATAAAGTATACACCATCTTGAAAAAAGCTTCTGATAATAAGCTCTTATCATCTTTGGTTAGATACTGTTGAGTCTCCAGCAACCATTGTGATCACTTCTTGTGTAGCTGCATCTATCACCCGTACTGTTAGTTGCTGTGTACAGTCCAATTCCAGTGCTCGTGTCTGTGTAAAGCCATAGATATCATCACTGCCCTTACCTCCGGGACGGTTACTGCTGAAAAAGCCTCTCTGAGTACTCATGTCAATCATATAAGCAAAATCATCGTACGCACTGTTGACCGGGGTTCCTACATTCATCACTTCTCCAAATGCTCCGCCGTCTTTGATTTTTACTCCAAAAACATCCAGTCCTCCAAGTCCGGGACGACCGTCACTGCTGAAGTACAGTTCATCGTTCGCTGTTACAAAAGGAAAATTCTCTCTGCCTTCGGTATTGATATGAGGACCTAAGTTTTCAGGACCGCCAAAAGTACCGTTCGGGTGCAGCGCAATACGCCAGATATCAGACCCTCCGAAGCCTCCGGGACGATCAGATGCAAAATACATCATGTCTTCTTTATCGTTAAGCACCGGATGTGCCGTGTTGAAAGCATTACTGAAAACAGTTCTTCATATTGGTTACCTGAGAGGTATTCCAGTTACCAAATTCTGATTAAAAACTAATGCATTATGAAACATAAAACTCATATTGGCTACTTTAACAGTATTCCAATTGCCGATAGGCTGATTAAAAGACGATGCACCATAGAACATATAACTCATGTCCGTTACATTCTGCGTATTCCAACTGCCAATGTCCTGATTAAAAGCCGAAGCTCCAAAAACATATATACCCATGTCTGTTACCTTTTCGGTATTCCAGTTGCCAACAGGCTGATTAAGGCCGGTGCTTCATAAAACATACCTCTCATGCGCGTTACATTTGTGGTATTCAGCTGTTAATATTGGCTGGTCCGTTAAGGATTGTACATTGACTAAACATAGAGAACATGTCTGTCACCCAACTCAGGTCAGGCACATCTGTAGCGGTAATGTTCAGGTTGCTACATCCGAGAAACATACTATCCATTGTAGTCCATTGTGCCGTACCCCATTGGAGAACGTCGGGTCAATAGAAATGGCACAGAGATAGACTGCGCGTCTCTGATTTTAATTGCTTTGAGATGCTTAGGTTTTAGGTTCAGGGTAATAATTTCGTTTGCAGGCAGGCCTGAAATATTAACTTCGTAAGTACCTGCTGCTGCAATCGTTCCGTTACTGTACTGCCACCAGAGGCCATCCAGAAATAATCTACTGACTGACCCGGAGAAATGGTTGGATAAAACATGATCGTATTGCGGGAATTTGGCTTGCTCATGTCCCATACCGTGACAAAAATCTCTGTCGCCGCCGTAATGCTAAAGCTGGCTG
>NZ_JAUFQU010000018.1:0-12685 GCF_030409925.1 Paenimyroides ceti | reverse complement strand
TAGTGACATTGGGTTGAAGAATACAATCATTTCCGATATGACAACGCTCACGAATGACTGTTCCTGACCAGATAATACTGTTTTTTCCTATCGTACAGTCATCTAAAACGGTCACATTAGGGTATAAAATAACATGATCTCCTAATACTACGTTTTTACCAACATATACACCTGCGCTGATTTTACATCCTACACCAATTTTAGCAGTTTTGTCAACATGCGCTGTCGGATGTATTTCTTCTTCAAGCACCGGCGACTGAGGTGAAAAGACCTCTAATAATTTTGCCATTGCCAGATCAGCATTTTTTACACGTATCAGTGCGCGGTTCTCTCCAGGTTCAGCAACAATACCTTCATTTATAATAGCAACAGATGCTTCAGAGGTTTCCCATAGATCGGCATATTTTTTACTTCCGATAAATGTAATGTGATTGCTTTTTGCTTTTTCAAGCTGCTCAGGTCCTGTAATAAGATTAGTTGTAGTACCTTCTAAAATACCATTCAGTATTTCGTTGATTTCATTAATGTTGAATGACTTCATTTATTATTTTTTAGTGTTATAACCTTCAGTCTTACTATGAATTTAATTCTCTGGACTAAAAATCAGCATCAAATAAAGTGTTTTCATAATCGATATCAAATAATTAACCTTTATAGAAGCAGAAATATCTGAGAATTTTATCTTTTGTAAGATATTTTTTCAAAAAAAAGAGTTCATTTCTGATTGGTAACCTATGTGATAACGTAAATAAGAATTTATTATTTTATAGTCAGTATATTATTAACATATTTTTAGCTGTAACTAAATATATGACTGCAATTATATGTGAAATTCATAAAAGGAGTTGACGGGTAGTATAAAAATTGAGAAATGCCAGACTATTTCAATAATTATTGTAATTTTGCATTACTCATGTTACGCGTGAGTAATTTTTTAAAGTCAGTAAGCTTCCATCTTGCTGGCTTTTTCTATTTTCACAAAATCCTAAGTTGTATGTGATTTATAAATTGGGGAGGTATATACAGAATATAATGGTAATAAAAGAGTAACGCTCTTAAAAAAAAAGCCCGTTTTTAAACGGGCTTTTTTTATGGTACAATAACTAAGGATTTTACCAGATCTTTATGACTTCCTAAAACAAAGGAAGTCATCATCCCTATGATGGTTTCCTTTTTATCCGTTTCGTTTTCTTTGGTAAGATGCATAGATAAATAATTGGTTGATTCTTCATCTTTTTTTATTTTAAAGACAAATTCAAGGTCTTTAAATTGTTCTTCCATATGAGAGAAAACGGGTCTGATTTTATAATTAATTTTGACTTCATTTTCTGTAAAAATCCATTTATTGCTGTCTTCATGCATAATAGATTTTCTAATTTAGACCTTAAATAGGAAGGTCTTCTGTAAGGGTAGATTCTTAACTCCATAAAAATGTTTTTTTTCCCTACGAAATTAAGATATAACGATGACTTATCAAACTTTCAGCAGGATTAATTTATTCTGAATAAATATTAAACTATTGATATACTTGCTTATTAAAGAACTTAGTAAGAAAAATAAAATTTACTCAGCTGAAAAATGCTGATAGTTGTATAACCTTATTTTTTTTCAGCCCTAACTATTCAATTTTGATGCCATGGACGTTGATAGATTGTTTAAGAACCTATAATCAGTAATAAGATATATAAGTGAGAAAAAAAGGCATATTAATTGCTTATAAAATCAACAAAGTGTCGTGAAATTATGCAATAATTCTACATTATTTTTGATCAGTAAAAATATTTTACTTTATTAAGAGAGGAGGGTATGATCCTGTAGATATTAATTGTTTTTTTCGTTGATGAATAAGAAATTTCGTAGGTTTGATAAAACTATTTATTACTGATGTATACACTTAGTCTGGATAAAATATTTTTAAACACTCGCCTTTATGAAGAAATAAAAGTACATGACTTAAGTGTCAATACTTTGTTGAATCTATTGTTCTACTATCACAATGATGACATCTTTTTTTTAATCCTTCCCTGCATTGTTATTGTAAATCATGTGATCAAAAAGTTTTTTTTTCAAGTATCGCCAATAAGGAACATAAAGAATCTTTTTATGAATACAAATTCCTGATGCTTGAAAATGATTATAAGGATGAAAGTGAGAAAATAAATGTTTTATTGAGCATATTGCAAAAATTGAATTATATATCCAAGAGTTTTTAAATGCCCGAATGTGTCAGATGGTTCCATAATATAAGTTTTATATTTAAGGTGATTGAGGGCAGTCTGTATAAAATAGGTCAGTATCCTTCTCTGGATGATATGAATCGTTTTAAGCAAAATAAAGTAAAAGAAATTACAAGAGAAATTTTTTACGGAGTTAAATCAAGCACACGATTTGTTTGCAAGTGGTTCGGTGAATAAGGCTTATATTATTTTAAGAGAAATTTTAGACAAGCGTATTATCACACCAAAGTTTTTATCTAAGAATTTTTCAGGACTAAAGAATAAAGAGGTAAGTATTTCGGAAAAAATATCCTTTTTAAAAAGCGATTTACCAGAAATTCTCATTCATGATGAAGGGCTTATTCATTTTTTAAAAAAGAGAGCAGAGGATGTTAAGATCAATGAAAGCAAGCATTATTTTGAAATAATTTATTATGCAATACTCATAATAGTAGAGAATGATTTATCACAATAATAGTATCAGTTCATAATTTTATTAACACTGTAAAATGCGAGATATAACAAAAGGAATCCGATTACCGGATTCCTTTTTTGTTTTCTGAGTGAAACACTTATAACGATCACTTCCTTTTCTTAGCATTACAAATAAAGCAAAGAAAATACCATCAGATTTATTTTTTTATAAAATACATTTAATCAATTGTTTTTTAATGCTTTATGGTTTTTGAGTAAATTGATTTTTTCTTTTTATCTGTTTATTTGGTCATCGTTTTGTTGCATTTTTCTACATCAAATTGTGTTGATTGTATGGGGAAATATTACAAAATGATTGTTTGAGAGACGCAAGAATTTTTGTAAATTTAAGATAGAGACCACATTTTTAACCCAATTAATAATTTACTATGAAAAATAAAGAAAATCTCATCCTTACATCGAAAATGGAATTTCATCATGAGGAAATGTTGAAAGACAAATTATCAGCCGGCTTTTTATCACTACAATTAGCTACTATAATCAGTGAGATGGTTTATGCGCATTATAAAGAAAGTCATGTTTTGTATCTCCGAAAGATTTTTATAGAATATGAAGATCAGGTTCTTAAATTTATACGTATTAAAGTTCGGGATTTTAATAAGAAAAAGAAGATTATTGATAAAGAGTTCTGAATTATTCGTTTTACAGTTTTCAGGGGATGGCTATATGGATTTAATACTAAGCTTTTATAAAAAATCATTAAAATAGTTAAGTAACGATTTTGTGCATAATTGTCGTTACCATCCCTTGTATTGTTCGGCTATTTTCCTGATGATGTTTTCTTGTAATGTGTTGTCAGGGAATTTGATACAATTGATATAGCTAAGCTGCAGCTTTGTTGCCTGCGCGGTTAAGCCTTACTTTTTTGGGAAACTGTTCAAAGAAAATGAAAATGTACTTCCCGCTCCTAAATCACTTTTTACAGCAATATCTCCACCCTGTGCCTGTATAAATTCTTTGCTGATGCTCAAACCCAGTCCTGTACCTTCTTTCTTTGTGCCCGGTATGCGAAAATAGCGTTCAAATATCTTGTCAAGGTACTGTGGGGAAATGCCTTGTCCTGTATCGGTAACGGAGAAGTGTACTTTGTTGTCTGCTGCTGTTACGTCAATATATACCGTTGAGTTATCATAAGAATACCGAATAGCATTGGAAAGCAGATTTGTAAGTACCCAGGCCGTTTTTTCGTTATCGGCAAACACCTGAGGCAGGTGATCTGCTGTTCTTATTTCAAAGCTGATTTGTTTTTGTTCAGCTGCTGCTTTGGTTGCATTTACGGCATATTCTACTATTTCTCTGACATCAGACGGTACAACACTTATCTGAATAATACCGCTTTCCACTTGTGTCATATTCAGTAATTCTCCTGTGATTTTCAGTAATCGTGAAGTATCATCTGTTATACTTTCTAAAAGGCTTTTTTGTTCTGTATTTAATTCGCCTATTTGGTTATTTTCCAGCAATTGTAAGCTCATCTTTATCGATGAAATAGGCGTTTTCAGTTCGTGGGAAACTGTGGCAATAAAGTTGGTTTTTGCAAAATCCAATTCTTTATAAGGGGTAATATTTTGTAAAAGGATGACATCTCCAATATGCATTTCTGTCTGTTCGCCTGTAGGGTAATCTTAATCGGAATAATTTCTTTCTCAAAATAGCTTTCTTTACTGTCGGCATAAATTTTTATCGGCAGAGATTTTGTTTTTTTATTGGTTGTTTCATTTTCGGATAAATTTTTTATCAGGTTTTTTATGAGGTCGTTGCGTTCTGCAATTGTATAAATGGGTGTGCCAATTACATTTTCTTTCTGAAGCCCTGCTATCTTTAATGCAACATTATTCATAAACAAAATAGTCTGATTTTCATCTAAACCGATAACCGGTTCACTCATATTATTGATGAGCGTTTCAATACGTTTTTTTTCCATCATCAGCTTTGCCAGGCTGGTGCTGCTATATTCTTCTAATTTTTCAGCCATGGTATTAAATGATTGGGCTAACTCTCCAAATTCATTGTGCTGCTCAAAATGCACTCTTCTGGAGTAGTTTTGTGCAGCGATTTGTTTGATGCTTTCCGTTAGTTCTCTGATAGGATTAGCAATGTTTGAAGGCAGATTTATTAAAAGTGTGAATGCTATTATAAAAGAAAGTGTTCCTGTAATGGCAATCCAAAAAACGGCATTCTCAGCGGTGTCCTGAGCAACATCACTTTTTCGGTGTATAGCCTGCATATTCAGAAGCATGGCACTGGTAATGTCTTTTTGTATGGTTTTGTGTAAAGAACTATCATTGGGGTTGTTTATGATTTGCTCAAAATCGGCTTTTATGCTGTCCGTGATTTCCTTTTCGCCAACTTCTGTGATGGTTTTCGTTTGTTTTGACAGACTTTCCCAGAATTTCTTTTGTTGTTCAGGATTTGAAATATCATTGTTTAATGCATCCAGCATTTGACGGCAATAATCTACTGTATTGTAGTTATCCGCCAGAATGTTTTTTGCATCGTTGGACAGTTTATTTATCTGATTTGCACTCAACACGGTAAGTAGGGCTATCATAGCAAATAATAGCCCGACACCTAACGTTAATTTTGTTTTTACCTTCATCGCTTCAATTCTTTAACTTAATATCACCAGATCCATGTTATTGGTCGATAGCTTTTTTAAAAGACCATTGAAAACATTGCCCGCCAAAATGATATGCAACAGACTTAAATGTGGCTTTCCTATACAAACGGTGGTTATTTTTCGTTGCTCACACTGCTCAATAATCGCTCTGGAAGCATTTTTATTTTCTACCTTTATGATTTCTGCTCCTAATTCTGTTGCTAATTTAAAGTTATTTATAAGATGTCTCTGTTTGTCGAGTGCTATTTTATCGGAACTTTCTTTAGGTGTTTGTACATACAGAACAAACCATTTGCTGTTGTAATAGTTAGCCAAACGAGCTGTTTTGCGGATAACATTCCGTGCTGTTTTTTCATTGGAACTAATGCACGCCAAAAATTTTTCTCTTCTGGAAGAACCTGGTAAGGTAATTTCATTTTCTACTTTACGTTCTACCTGAGATGCCACTTCTTTTAGCGCCAGTTCCCGCAATTGCAGAATATGCTCACTTTTGAAAAAGTTGTTTAATGCGGTTTCGATTTTTGTATGGTCATATATTTTTCCCTCCTTTAATCTTGTTATCAGTTCATCAGCGGTAAGGTCTATATTGACCACCTCGTCAGCCTGGGCGATGACACTATCAGGAATACGTTCTTTTACCTCAACACCGGTAATATGTCTTACTTCCTCATTAAGGCTTTCAATATGCTGAATGTTTACCGCACTAATCACATTGATGCCGGCATCCAGGATGTCCAATACGTCCTGCCAGCGTTTTTCATTTTTACTGCCCTCAATATTGGTATGGGCTAATTCATCTATTATCACGACTTCAGGACGTAAATTGATGACTGCCTGAACATCCAATTCTTCTAATTCTTTTCCTTTATAAAACAGCTTTCTTCTTGGAATAACGGGAGTACCTTCTAATAAAGCCTGTGTTTCTTTTCTGCCATGTGTTTCAATGTATCCGATTTTTATGTCGATACCATTTTGCAACAACGAATGTGCTTCCTGTAACATACGAAAGGTTTTGCCTACACCGGCACTCATGCCTATGTAAATTTTGAATTTGCCTCGCCTTGATTTTTTTATCAGGTCCAGAAACTGTTGTACGGTTTGGTCTTTTTCTGTCATCAGAGTGCAATGGCTAATGATGTTGTGATGAAAAAATTGTCATTACCAGATTTATTGTTTCCTGTAAAAACCTTGTCCTTGCTGGAAAGCCCTCTTCCTTCAATACGCCACATGATATTTTTACGTATCTGGTAGTCATAATTTATAGAATATCCCAGGTTTTAAATCCATTCGGTGTATTTGTACCGATGATTACACCGTTTTCGTCGTTATAATACTCTGTTCGTATTGCCACATTATGTTTTTCGGTTGGGCTATATTTCACGATAACAACCGGTGTGCACCAGGTGTTATAACGCTTACTTCCCCTACTTTTTTGTTCTGCTCCAATATCAAATCCTGTTGTAAGGGCAAATTTTTCCGTGATTTGAAAAATACCGTAAAGGTTGTGGAAATATCGCATTTGCTTTGTACTATCGGGTTTGTCATTACCTATGAATGAACTGCTGTTGAGTGTAATTTTTGAATTAGGCTTGCAGGTCAGTTGATGGCCGAATGCAATGGTATTATTGCCGTCCATACGCTGTATGCGTTGCCATCCGTTCAAAACCAAACCACTGATAAACCATTTATCATTATCAGTTGTGTAAGAAATTTTTACACCTGTTTCAAAATAAGGTGAATTTTCCGCATATATGCCTCTCGTGAGTGTCCAGTTGTCCATACCTATCGCACTTTCAAAACCGATGTGAGAAGGAAAAAAGCCGGCATCAATCCACAAATTCTTTTTACTGGAAATTTTTACACCGGCATTTGCTTCATATATATTTTTCAATACGCCCTGCTCAGCTGCGTAATTTGCATTCATATAAGTACCGACAGCCAGGGCATAATTTGCTCTTACTATATCTGTGTTATAGGATACTTTTACAAGACCTAAATTTACATTCAATTCATTATGCCTATTGTGTGAGTAGATAAATTCTGGGCGATTATGGTCACCGGGCTTACTGAAATCATAAGTGTAATACGTTTCTAAATAACCGCTAAAAGAAAAGGCTGATTTTGCATTATCTGTTTGTCCAGTGCTCTTTATACTTAATAAAATCAGCACCGCCAATACTGTTTTTTTCATTTACTTTTAAATTATCTAATGCGATATTTAATTTGAGAACATTTATTTTTTCAGGTCCAAATAATCCAAACAAAGGTTTTTCTGTATTGGCAAGGATGAGTTGCTGAAGATTTCCTTCAGCAATGCCACGAATTTTAGCAATTCGTTTTACCTGTATTTTTGCTGCCTGTACGGAAATATTCGGATCGAGACCACTACCACTTGCTGTTACCAAATCTACCGGGATTTCAGACTTCGAAATACCCGGATTGTGTACCAAAAATGTATCAATTCTTGCCTGAACCTGTTTGAGATATTCTTTATTCGACGCCGCTTTGTTGCTACCGCCGGAACCTGCGGCATTATAATCTACAGCGGAAGGGCGTGACCAGAAATAGTGATCTTTTGTAAAAGACTGTCCTACATTGGCATAATAGATTTTACTATTGAACGTAATCACTTCTCCTTTTCCCTTATTGGAAGAGAACTGTGCTATACCCCAAACAATGATCGGATAGATTATGCAGAGTAATAGAATACTAAAAACCGTTAGCTTAATAGCCGGTAAAATATGTTTTTTCATTTGTAACTTTTTTATTGATTTTTATTTGTCCAATGGAATACGTCAAGTTGCAATCAATTGAATTTTGATTATCTGACTTATTTCATTTCTATGAATGTTTTAAATAAATATTGAAACTAAAATATCTATAAGCTTTATCCCTACAAACGGAACAATAATGCCTCCCAAACCGTAGATGAATAAATTTCTGCGTAGTAATGCACTGGCTCCTATAGGTTTATAAGCTACTCCTTTTAACGCCAATGGTATCAGTAACGGAATAACGATTGCATTGAAAATAACTGCTGAGAGGATAGCACTTTCAGGCGAATGTAAATTCATAATGTTCAATCCTTGTAAAGCAGGAATGGAAGCAATAAACAGTGCCGGAACAATGGCGAAATACTTTGCTACGTCATTGGCGATACTGAATGTGGTTAATGTTCCTCTCGTCATTAATAATTGCTTACCTATTTCTACGATTTCAATCAGCTTGGTCGGGTCGTTATCTAAATCCACCATATTGCCCGCTTCTTTGGCTGCCTGTGTACCGCTGTTCATCGCTACGCCCACATCAGCCTGTGCTAAGGCAGGTGCATCATTCGTACCATCGCCCATCATGGCTACTAATTTGCCTTCCGATTGTTCTTTGCGGATATAGTGCATTTTATCTTCGGGTTTTGCTTCGGCAATAAAGTCATCTACACCCGCTTTTTCGGCAATGTATTTTGCCGTCAGCGGATTATCACCTGTAACCATTACAGTTTTAATTCCCATTTTACGCAATCGTTCGAAACGTTCCTGTATGCCGGGTTTTATGATGTCCTGCAATTCAATTACACCTAATATTTTTTCATTTTCGGCAACAACGAGTGGAGTTCCGCCATTGCTTGAAATAGATTTGACCTGTTCAGCAGTTTCCTGTGGGAAATGGTTTCCTGCTTTTTCAACCAGATTTTTGATCGCATCTGATGCCCCTTTTCTAATTTTGACGTTTTCATAATCAATTCCCGAACTTCTTGTTTCTGCGGTAAATTTGATGAATCGTGGTTTTTCAATTTGGTAGCTCAATGGATTAATTCCTGCCAATTCTATGATGGATTTTCCCTCAGGAGTTTCATCTGCCATAGAACTCAACACGACTGATTTCAAAAAATGTTTTTCATCCACTCCTTTTACCGGATAGAATTTCGTTGCTTTTCTATTGCCAATGGTGATGGTTCCTGTTTTGTCTAACAGTAATACATCTACATCTCCTGCTGTTTCAACTGCTTTACCACTTTTGGTAATGACGTTTGCGCGTAAAGCTCTGTCCATTCCGGCAATACCGATAGCGGATAGCAATCCGCCGATAGTCGTCGGAATTAAGCAGACAAAAAGGGAGATAAATGCCGCTACGGTAATGGGGGTTTGTGCATAATCTGCAAAGGGTTTCAGCGTAACGACAACAATAATAAACACGAGTGTAAAACCTGCCAACAGAATAGTCAAGGCAATTTCGTTAGGTGTTTTCTGACGGCTTGCACCTTCGACCAAAGCAATCATTTTGTCTAAGAAACTTTCGCCCGCTTCGGTGGTTACGCAAACTTTAATTTTGTCGGACAGTACTTTTGTACCACCTGTAACACTGCTTTTATCTCCACCTGCTTCTCTGATTACAGGAGCACTCTCTCCTGTAATGGCACTTTCATCAATGGTGGCCAAGCCTTCAATAATTTCGCCATCGGACGGAATTATATCGCCTGCTTCGCAAACAAAAACATTTCCCTTTTGAAGTTGAGAGGAAGAAACCGTTTGTCCGTTTTCTAACGGGCTGGTGTTTCTTCTCTTGTTTTACGCAAACTGTCGGCCTGAGCCTTTCCTCTGGCTTCAGCAATGGCTTCAGCAAAATTGGCAAACAACAGAGTCATAAAAAGTAGAAGCGTTACAATAACATTGTAGAGCAGACTGCCCTGATTTTCTTCGCCTGTGATAATCCATACACATACACCTGCCATGATCAGCGTACCTATCCACACCATAAACATGACTGGATTACGGAACATTTTTGCCGGGTGTAACTTGATGAATGACTGTTTTAAGGCTTCATTCAGCAATGAAGGCTCAAATAATTTATTGCTATTATTATTCATTTATGTTGTGGTTGATAAGGATTAATAAAGTGAAAAGTATTCGGCAATAGGACCCAATGCCAGAGCCGGAAAGAACGCCAGTGCGGCAATGATAACTATGACGGCAAATACCATCAGTCAAATGTTGCGGTGTCGGTTTTAAGGGTTCCAGAACTTTCCGGTATGAATTTCTTTTCTGCGAGTAAGCCTGCTATTGCGACAGGACCGATAATGGGTAGAAATCTGCCGAACATTAATACGATTCCTGTGGATATGTTCCAAAATGGAGTATTATCCCCTAAGCCTTCAAAGCCACTACCATTGTTAGCTGCCGATGAAGTATATTCATACAGCATTTCACTGAAACCGTGAAAGCCCAGATTGGCCAAAGTTACCAGTGTATATTGTGGCAAAGCGGTAGCTATAGCAGTTCCTACTAAAATCAGGAATGGATGTGCCAGTGCAATTATCAGGGCTATTTTCATTTCTCTCGCTTCAATTTTCTTACCCATGAACTCGGGCGTTCTGCCCACCATCAACCCGCTGATGAATACTGCCAGAATAATGAAGATGAGAAAATTGAGTATGCCTGCACCCGCACCGCCGTAAAATGCGTTAACCATCATTGCCAATAGTTCGTTCATACCGGATAAGGGCATCGAACTATCGTGCATAGAGTTGATACTACCCGTAGAAATAACCGTAGTTACAATACTCCAAAAGCCGGATGCTGCTGCTCCAAAGCGAATTTCTTTTCCTTCCATCGCACCGAGTGTATTATCAATTCCCATCTGTTCAATCGCAGGATTGCCGTTCATTTCCATAATAACATTGGGGATGACCAGTAGCAGAAATCCTACTGTCATTACGCCAAACATCATCCATGAAAATTTTCTTCTGCGGATAAAATAACCAAAAGCAAATACCATCGCCATAGGAATAATCATCTGTCCGATCATCTCGACCATATTAGTCAGGTAACTCGGATTTTCAAGTGGATGAGCACCATTAGATCCAAAAAAACCACCACCGTTTGTACCTAAGTGTTTAATGGGAACAAAAGCAGCTAATGGGCCACGACTTATTTCTACGGTATTGCCCTCTAAGTTGGTTATGGTATCTTTACCTTCAAAGGTCATGGGCATACCATTAAATACAAAAATGGCTGCAAATACCAACGATATAGGTAGTAAAATGCGGGTGCAGGATTTTAAAAAGTAATTATAAAAGTTGCCCAATTGAGTGGTTGATTTCTCCCGGAATGCTTTGAACAATATGACTGCCGCTGCCATACCCACACCTGCGGTCACAAACTGGAGAAACATAAGCCATATTTGCCCTAAATAGCTGATGCCTGTTTCGCCTGAATAATGTTGCAGGTTACAGTTTACCAAAAATGAAATGGTTGTATTAAATGCCAAATCTGCGGACTGGCTTGGATTTCCATCGGGATTGAGAGGTAAACTTCCCATATTCATCAGTATGCCCATACTCATCAGAAACCAGATAAGGTTGATGGTAGGTACGAATCCATAAAAACACACCTAAAGGATCTTTAATTATTAAGATTATTTAGTACAGTACCCGGAAAGAAAGCTGTAATTTTAAAGAATACAAAAGTCGATTTATATTTATGATACCCTATTCCTTTTTAGATTTAGCCAATGTAACAGAGGGCAGTACTATTCCTGAAACCTTTACAAAATCTGCTGCTTTGGCTCAATCAGCAGAATCATCGGGATATACACGATATTGGTTTGCAGAACATCATAACATGCAGAGTGTAGCGAGCTCAGCTACTTCAGTTCTGATCGGTTATATTGCCGGTAAAACCAATACCATCCGTGTGGGTTCAGGTGGTGTTATGCTGCCGAATCATTCCCCTTTAGTCATTGCAGAACATTTCGGAACACTGGCGTCTCTGTATCCAGATCGCATTGATCTCGGACTTGGACGTGCACCCGGAACAGATCAGGCGACTGCTCAGGCATTAAATGCTAATTTTTTTGAAAACGTACATAATTTTCCTAAGAATATAGTATTACTTCAGCAGTATTTTTCTGAAGAAAACAGACGGGCAAATGTAAGGGCTTTTCCGGGTGAAGGACTTGATATACCTTTGTGGATTTTAGGCTCAAGTACTGATTCTGCATATCTGTCTTCTTCTTATGGATTACCGTATGCTTTTGCAAGTCATTTTGCTCCGGCTCAGATGGCTAAAGCTTTTGAAATCTATCATTCAAACTTTAAACCTTCAAAACAGCTGCAAAGTCCGTATATCATGTCTTGTGTCAATGTAATTATTGCAGATACGCTTGAAGAAGCACAACGTCTTGCTACTTCATTTTACAGAATGTTTTTAGGTATTATCAGGAATGAAAGAAAACTATTACAGCCTCCTATTGATACTATGGATGATGTTTGGAATGTAAATGAAGAAGCCTATGTGCGTCAGATGACTTCCTGCGCTTTTATCGGAACCAAAGAAACCGTAAAAAGAGAAATATCCTT
>NZ_JAUFQU010000017.1:0-12498 GCF_030409925.1 Paenimyroides ceti | reverse complement strand
CTGCTGCCTATACCTATGATGGTTCCGGAAACTTAATCACCGATACCAACAAACGGATTACTAAAATCACGTATAATCATCTGAATTTGCCCATAGTCATCGATACAGATCAGGGAAGTATTTATTATGTCTATGATGCAGCGGGCAATAAATTAAAGAAAAGTGTATTGGGCAATAGCGGACCTAATCAGATCACCGAGTATATAGACGGTTTTCAGTACCTTAACGGAACCCTGCAGTTCTTTCCTCAACCGGAAGGTTATACAGCCTATCAGAACAATGCGTATATTTACCATTATATCCATAAAGACCATTTGGGCAACAACCGTGTGGTGTATGCAGATGGCAATAACAACGGCGTAATAGAACCAACTGAAATTCTGGAAGAAAACAACTATTATCCGTTTGGACTAAAACATCAGGGGTATAATGATATGACAGGGAGTACAGCTTCCAATTATAAGTACCAATACAACGGTAAAGAGTTACAGGAAGAAATGGGATTAAACCTATATGATTTTGGAGCACGAAACTATGATCCGGCTTTAGGAAGATGGATGAATGTAGATCCGTTGGCGGAAGAGATGAGACGGTTCTCTCCGTATGTTTATGTATTCAATAATCCTGTTTATTTTATAGATCCGGATGGTAGAATACCATATCCAATTACTATTAGATCGTTTGCTCCATTTAAAACATTTGGAGGAGGATTTCACGGAGATAATAGAGGGTACTCTACATCAGCAAGTGCTTCAGCAAGAGTTCACCAAAGGATTAATTTTGATACTGATAAGTCAAATATATCACTTTCTAATTGGAGTTCACCTACTTGGCATAGTTCAGCACCAGGTTTTAGAAGAACAGCAGAACCTTCTGGTGGTTTTTACTACTGGTTTTGGTATATTCAAAGATGGGTCTGATAAGAATTATAGTTTTAAGACTTCTTATGCCGGTGCAAATCCATTAACACCTGGAGCTCCGAATATAGATGTAGAATCAAATTTTTATATAAATGAAAATAAAGAAAAAGGCTTTTTACAAGTTATAGGGAGTTTAGTAGGTGATAACTTCCCTAGTACTGAAGCCTTTATAAGTGATCCAAGTGGACAAAGTGTTTTTCTTGGTATTGGATTCTATGAAGGATCTCCTTTCACAAGTTTATTTGGTAAAAATGAAAGACAAATTAGCGAGTTTAATGTTCTTATAAAAATAGATAAAGACGGTAATTTTGAAGGGATTTATAAAAATGATGGGAGTGATAAAATTTACAGTATAGAAGAATGGAATGCACGTTTTGAAAATGCTGATCCACATAAAAAAAATAAAAAATGAGAAGACATAAAAAGATTATAATTTGTTGGTTAATTGGTGTTATTATTATTTTAACATTTTCTTACATTTCTGGTTTACAAGATGATGTTTACATTGAACAATATTATGAGGGAGTTTGGTATAAGGATGTATTAAGCTCTATTAAATATTTTCTATTATGGGTATTGCCTTATTGGTGGTTAATAATAATTTTAATAGGCTCTTTATTAGGAATAATAATATTTCTAGTGACATTATTGTTAGGACATATCAAAAGTAAAACGGAATATTGATTTTTAGATTATTTGAATTAGAAAATAAATTATTATGGAAAAAAAAAACTTGTAAAAGAGGTAAATGGGTAAACTTACCTTACATCAATTTTATTTTTCTATTGTTCAATAAGTTAAAGTTATAACAACATTATACCTTTAGATTAGAACACCAGAATTACAGCACTATTACAGGAAATACAGGATATAAATACACCTTTGGAGGAAAAGAATTTCAACCCGAAAAAGACCTGAATATGTATGATTTTGGTGCGAGAAATTATGATCCTGCATTAGGAAGATGGATGAACATTGATCCGTTGGCGGAACAGATGAGAAGATGGTCTCCTTATAACTACGGTTTTAATAACCCAATGAGGTTTATTGACCCTGATGGGATGGGACCAAATGATGTCATTATTATTGGTTCTGAGTCTGCCGCTGCTTTTGCGGAGTTGCAGAAGTCAGTTCAAGGGCAATTGAATTTGAGTATGGATTCAGCGGGAAAAGTAAGCTATACAGTCGTGCAAGGAGCAACTTTAGATTCAGATAGTAAACAACTAACTTCGGCAATTGACGACCATTCAGTTAATGTTAATGTAGCAGCAGAGAATTATAATGTTACTGCAGGAGGTACGCCTTATTTAGGTGGAGCTTTTTTAGGAAATACAGTTACAAATAATGTAGATTCTGCGTCGGGCAAAAAAATCGTGGAAGCAAATCAAGAAATTAATCCATTAACATTAAGTAAGATTGATTCATATTATAATAAGCCTGGGAGTAATACTTTGCATGAAGTAACGGAAGCATATCAAGGAGGAGTGATATCACAAAAATCAGGTGTATCTTCTCCAGCTGGTGACAAAGTGGGGTCTGTATATACTTCTGCACACAATAAGGCTACTCCGCAGGCAGGTCAGGTATATGAAAGTTTTTTAGATAAAAGTGGAAATACTTTATATAGAAGTAGTAATGGTTCTGTTCCACAAGCAGCAATAAGTGTACAATTTTCTGTAAAGGACGGCAAGAAGGCACCAGTAATTATAGAAATAAGAAATTAAATTATGAAAAATATAATCTTTATTTTTTTATGTGCTTTAATATTTTCATGTAAAACACATAAGGTAAACTCAAGTTCAAGTTTAGAATATTCAGTTTATAAAATTGACTCTATCAATAATTATTATTTAATCTATGCCAAGAGAAGCGATTCTCTGTTTAAAATAATATCAGAAAAACAGAGTGTAGAAAAATGTAATTCAATAAGAGTAAATAAGAAATATTTATTTAAACTACATTCTATCTGGAATAAAGAAGAACATGTAGGAAATTCTAATGTCAGTCTTAAGTATAATAATTATATCAATTGTATTCAATTAAATGAGAATACAGAAATATGCCTCGAAAGAGATTCTATAAACGATTTGCATTATGCAGATAATATAAAAGGTTTATGTATCACTAAAGATTGATAAGGATCGGTTGTGATTGTGTATTTAAAAATAAGTCTGAGTAAGAGACGTACTATTCTCTTTTTACTTTCTATTTAGTGTAAATGCCGGACTTGGAGGAGGTATTGGAATTACTTCGGGTGTAATTAATCCTACAAATAATCAAACTTTTGCAATCAATGATTTCAATGGTATGGGTAATTCAGTAAATTTAAGTGTTGGGATAGGTATAGCAAGTGGAGGTATTGAATACGGAGGAACTCAAGGAAATGGTTTCTCTAATTTTGGTAATCGTACTGAATCTAACTCTAGACCTTATATATATTATGGAGGGGGTCAATCTTCACAATATCCTTCTACGGGAATTCAAGTAGGAAAAGTCTCTGTTGGAGCTATGATTAGTTCTACGAGAACATGGGTTTTAAAATTATAATTACTTTGATATGGAAAAGCAAAGAGGAATAAAGGTTCATCCGATAGTTTTTGTTTTAATGATAGGAATATGTCTTTTTTAGCTTTTAAATTCATTTTTAAAAAGGATGTATTATCAATTATGACAGAAAATTATAATTTAGAAATTGAGGATTCCTATAATGGGAAAATCGAAAGGAAATATTATGATAAATTTAATCACAATGCTTCGATGATTAAATTTGTTGACAATAAGAGTAGAGGGATTCATCCGTATTTTTGGGGCAAGTTACGAATTGGAGATTCTATTAGTAAAGTAAAAGGAGACTCAGTTATACAAGTTTTTCGAAATGGAGAAAAAATAATATTGGAGATAGCTCCATTTTATGAAAAAGCAATTGAAGAACAACAAAAAAAATAATTATAATAAATCAACAAAGTCATACATGTCGTAGGGCTTTGTTGTTTATAGTATTCCAAATATTTTTATGATTTAATTCTTAAATTATTATCTACAAATTCAAAAAAACCTGACTTAATAAAAATATTATTAAATAGCTATTTACCCTTACACCCATAAAGGCCATTTGGGCAATAACTGGGTGGTTTATGCAGATGGCAATAATAACGGTGTAATAGAACCAACGGAAATTCTGGAAGAAAACAACTATTATCCGTTTGGACTAAAACATCAGGGATATAATGATATGACAGGGAATACAGCTTCCAATTATAAGTATCAATACAACGGGAAAGAGTTACAGGAAGAAATGGGATTAAACCTATATGATTTTGGAGCAAGAAATTATGATCCGGCTTTAGGAAGATGGATGAATGTAGATCCGTTGGCGGAAAATTCAAGAAGATGGACTCCTTATAACTATGCGTATAATAATCCTATATACTTTATTGATCCTGATGGAATGCAGAGTTGGAGTTTTAGTGGACAAGCTGCAGTTAATTTTGCTAAGGATTTACAAATTCTGTTAGCATCGGATGGTATTGATACGGATTATACTTTTAATAGAAAAACCGGAGAAATAAAACAACATGGAGAAAAGAATAATAATCCTGATAGGATTGTAAACCTGAATAAAAAGGGAGAAGTCAAAGGTGTTTTAGTTGATAATATTGTTAAAGGAATTTTAAAAGATGGTATAAATTTTAAACAAAACAATAATGTTATAGAAATAAACGGAACAGATCAACCTACAGAATCTCAATTTCAAAATTTTATTGCCGATTATACTAAACTGGCTGGTGTTGAAGTGTCAGGATACGCTTTAGGAAATAATGCTATGGGTAAAGATATTTCAGGATTTTTAGTTGAAGCTCATAAAAGTAATACTTCAACAACATCTAATTCTGCTAGATACAATGAGAATGAAAAGATAGATTGGCAATATTTAAAAAGTTCAAAACCCTATTTAGGTAGAAGCAGGTATGCTAAATATCATTATCACAGCCATCCTGATAATTCATTAGCAAGTGATGACGATAAATTAAACTTTAAAGGAAAAAGTATTCCTCATTTTATAATTAGTAAGAAATATAACCAACAATATAATGATGTCAATGTTTTTGAAGCAAAATCCAGATAAATTTCTGATTTTATTTTTTTGTTTAACTACTTTGTTAGGCTGTAAGTCAATAAATCAAACTAATTGTCCTCAAGAGGAAATAATGGAAAATATTATCAAGAATTATTGTAAAAAAAATGTTACTTACACTTTAAAATATAAATATTTTAGATTAAGTAAAGATTACATAGATAGCACAGATTTCATTATGTATAGGGTGTCTCCTCAAATAAACAAAGTAGTATTGTCTTCGGACGGTAGTGGTTATTTCCCTTTAGATTATATTAAAGTTGGAAAAAAAATCTTTTTTATTGATGGAGAAATTACAACCAAGCCTTCTCCTAAAATTTTTACCTTGTTAAAAGAAAAAGATTTAATTGATTCTACAATGGTTAAAGTTAAACAGGGGCTTTTAGATTGGGATGTTATTGGTAAAGGTAAAGGAACAATTATGACTAATGATAGGTTAAAAGTAAATACTTATCTTGTTTGTAAAACAAATAATAAAATAGTTAGTAAATGGCGAACTAATAAATCTGAGGTGTCTGCTAAAAATATTGAAAAAGCTATTAAAAAAGGTTGTAAGAATTAATATTTTATTTTTAAAGTAAAAATTTTCTCTCTCCATTTTTTACAATTGTACTCATCAACAGATGGCAATAACAACGGTGTAATAGAACCAACGGAAATTCTGGAAGAGCATCATTATTATCCATTTGGATTAGAACATCAGAATTACAGTACCATTACAGGAAATACAGGCTATAAATACACCTTTGGAGGAAAAGAATTTCAACCCGAAAAAGATATGAATATGTATGATTTTGGCGCAAGAAATTATGATCCGACTTTAGGAAGATGGATGAATGTGGATCCGTTGGTGGAGAAAACGATGGAAGCATATTCATATGTAGGTAACAATCCGATTAGGTTTACCGATCCTACGGGAATGATTAAAGATGATATCATCATCAATAATAAGGATAAAAAGGAAATTATAAGAATAATAGTAGATACTGGAGATAAAGACTATGTTTTTGATACCGAACTCAATATTAATCCTGACAAACCACTTGTTTTTGATACAGGTATGAGTATGGAAGACCTTAAAAAACAATATGATGCTATAGGTATAAATCTTAGTGGTTCTGCAACTGTTGGTGGAGGTATGGAATTTGGGTTGTCGATTGCGTATTTCTTAAATGGTGAAAGCGAGGGTAATTTGGGTATTTATACTTCTAAAGGAGGAAATGTAGGTGTCGGAGGTGGTGCTGGTTTTAGTTTCTTTGGATCTAAGTATAATAAAGATATAGCAACTGATTTTTTTGATGTTAAAGGCTTTGAGGGAGGTTATAATGCTGCTTCGATAGGTGTTGCTGGTTTTGGATACTCTGTAACGTGGAGTAACACAGAAGGTACACATGATGAAGTTTATCCCGGACATCGGTATCCAACTACCTGGACATCCCGTTCTTTAGGATATGGTAGCGCGCCTAAGACTTTGTCACAAGTGTTAGGTAAAGCTGGGAAAGCAAGTGCTACCTATTCTGGAGGAACCAGTACTTTGTCAAGAGAATTCAAATCTAAAAAGGTGAAAAAATGAAAGCACTTAAACCATATCTTATCTTTTTCGGCATTATCTTTTTTATTTTTATGATAGTAACTATAATCCGAGAAGTGAATTATAACTCGTTAATAGAAAACGATATTAAAGATAATTATAGAGCTATTATAATTGAAAAATATAATAGGAGAAAAAGTATGGATGTCATGACTTCTGTATTAATAAAAAGAAACGATGGAATTGAAGAGGGATTTCCATTGCGTTCTGAAATCATGGATTACATTTCAGTGGGAGATAGTTTAATAAAAATAAAAGATGAAAATATCTGTTATGTAAAGAAGCCAAATGGAGATAAGAAAGAGTTTTATTATATAAGAATTCCTTTGGAAAATAGAAACCATTGGACATTTCCTAAAGAGTGGAAAAATAAATGGATGGAATCAAGTGCATGGGATACTATACAAAGGAGATAATTTCTCTCCCACACTGACGTATCACTTATCTTATAGCATAGTACATATTACTTACATGTCTCGTATAAAAGGAAGCAGATGATGTCTTTTCACGGAGGCTGGACCATGGGCTTTATGCGCCATCAGGCACACAGAGAAAGTATGAATTATGACCTAAACGGCAACATCCGCACCTTAAACCGTACCGGAGCTATGGTAGACGGACAGGTTTTGGATATGGACGAACGCGATTATACCTATAATGGCAATCAGCTGACTATGGTAAGAGACTATACCAACAACCCTGACGGATTTAAAGAAATCCCTTCTGAGGGTGCTGCCTATACCTATGACGGATCCGGAAACTTAATCACCGATACCAACAAACGGATTACTAAAATCACGTATAACCATCTGAATTTGCCCATAGTCATCGATACAGATCAGGGAAGTATTTATTATGTCTATGATGCAGCGGGCAATAAATTAAAGAAAAGTGTATTGGCCAATAGCGGGCCTAATCAGATTACCGAGTATATAGACGGTTTTCAGTATCTTAACGGAACTTTGCAGTTCTTTCCTCAGCCCGAAGGTTATACAGCCTATCAGAATTATAAGTATATTTACCATTATATCCATAAAGACCATTTGGGCAACAACCGGGTGGTGTATGCGGATGGCAATAACAACGGCGTAATAGAACCCACGGAAATTCTGGAAGAAAACAACTATTATCCGTTTGGACTAAAACATCAGGGGTATAATGATATGACAGGGAATACAGCTTCCAATTATAAGTATCAATACAATGGTAAAGAGTTACAAGAAGAAATGGGATTAAACCTATATGATTTTGGAGCAAGAAATTATGATGCTGCATTAGGAAGATGGATGAATGTGGATCCATTAGCCGAGAAGATGAGACGGTTCTCTCCGTACGTTTATGCATTCAATAATCCTATTCGGTTTATTGACCCGGATGGGATGATGCCGTTTGATTTAATTATTAATGGTGCTGATGCAGATACAGCATTAAAGGAGCTAAACGATGATTCACAATTAAATATGGTTAGAGATGCAACAACAGGTAAAGTAACTATGGCAGATAAAAGTAAACTGGATTATAGTAAGCTTAGCATTCAGGATAAAGCCTTATATGATATAATTGAGGACAAAAATAAAACTGTAAATATTTCTACTACGCAAGATATTGTTAGGACAGATAGTGCTGGAAATCAAACGATGTTCTTATTTGGAGCATATAATGGACAAACTGAAACTACCAGTAATCAAGAAGTTAACGTTCTACAAGCACAATCTTTAGAGGCCAATGGAGGGCAGACAGCTGGTACTACAATTAGGCATGAAATTTTTGAAGGTGGGGCTGCGTTATCAATTGTGAACTCTCCAGCTTCGAATACAACACAAAGTCCAGACTTTTTCTTAAAAATAAAACTATCTTCTTTACTGTATAAATAATTACCGCTTTTGGCACCAAACCAGTAACCGAAGCAGTTTCCTAATATACCTGCGAAAGCTACAAGACCAGCCAATGCGCTGACATTAAGAAAATCATTTTCGATATACACGAATTCTTTCATTAAATCAACACTGTAGATGCCTGCTAAAAAAAGCAAACTGTCTCCGGGTAAGAAAAAACCTGCAAATAATCCTGTTTCGGCAAATATTATAAAGAGAACAACATAAATTCCTATTTTATGTCCGGCTAATTCTAAATTGATATAAAACTCGGGTTTATCAAATCAGCCCAATTGAAATTTTCCATCAAGGTTTTTACTTTTGTATGTTTCGCTTGTAAAATTATTCATTATTTTTCGTTTTTCCTTCATTTATATAAACAACCAATGAATTTTTAAGTTTTTTTTATCATTTAATAATACTGCTTCATAAGCCAGATTAGATATTTCGTTTTAAATGCTTAATTTTAGCGATTGATAAAATAATTACAAATGAAAAAAATTCTGATTTTAACCTTAAGTATTTTAGGGATAAATGCTCATTCACAGCAAAAAGTTATGACGAAAGAATTGTTATGGCAATTGGGGAGAGTATCTCCAATAGGTTTATCTGAAGACGGTAAATACCTTTATTATAAAGTGGGTACGCCTGATGTAGGTGAAAATAAAATCAACACTGCCTATTATAGTGTAAGCATCGATGGTAAAAGAGTAAAAAATCTTGAAAATGCAGATGGCTTGGTAGCAGATAAAAATACAGGACCTGGAAATGAATATGTTTTATCGCATGAAGAGGTCAAAATAACAAAGGTTCTTGGAAAAGACTACTATGAAGGAGTCGAAAAATCAGATGTTTACATTTATGATGAACTTGATTACAGACATTGGGATACCTGGAATAACGGGACATTTAATCACGTTATTTTGACCAATAAAAAAACACAGGAGAAAATTGATTTACTCAAAGATGAGCCGTATCATTCTCCTCAGAAACCTTTTGGAGGAGATGAAGATTACATCTGGTCTCCTGATGGCAAAAAAGTTATTTATGTATCCAAGAAAAAATTTGGAACAGCTTATGCTCTGAGTACAAACACTGATTTATATGAATACGATATAGATACCAAACAGACTAAAAACCTGACAGAATCTAATCCTGGATATGATACACATCCTTCTTTTTCTCCAAATGGAGATCTTACGTGGTTGCAGATGAAACATGATGGATATGAGGCAGACAAAAATGATATAATCGTTCGTCACAGAGGAATGGATATAAATCTGACAGCAGCATGGGATGGTACTGTTGACAGTTATGTGTGGAGTAAAGATGGTAAAAAGATCTATTTTACAGCACCGGTTGATGGTACAGTACAATTGTTTGAAGTCAACTTTCCGGGGGTTACAAAAATAGCGGTAAACGTAAAACAGCTTACTAAAGGAGACTTTGATGTAACCGGAATTGTCGGTTTTGTTGATAATAGAGTAATTCTTACCCGTACCGATTTCAATACAGCAACTGAAGTATTTTCGTATGATTTAAAATCAAAAAAATGGCTGCAAATCACCCATGTGAATGATGCTTTGTATGCCAAAATAGGAAAATCAAAATTTCAGAAAAGATACGTTACTACCACCGATGGAAAAAAAATGTTGGTATGGGTAATACTACCTCCAAATTTTGATCCAAACAAGAAATATCCAACCTTGTTATACTGTCAGGGAGGACCTCAGTCTGCATTAACTCAATTTTATTCCTTCCGTTGGAATTTTCAATTGATAGCCGCTGAAGGATATATCATTGTAGCGCCAAACCGTCGGGGTATGCCTGGTTTTGGTGTTGAATGGAATGAAGCTATTTCTAAGGATTGGGGAGGGCAACCTATGCAGGATTACCTTACCGCAATAGATGAGGTTTCAAAAGAACCTTATGTTGACAGCAAAAGATTAGGAGCTATCGGAGCAAGTTACGGAGGATATTCTATCTATTATCTTGCCGGAATACATCAAAACAGATTCAAATCTTTTATAGCACATTGTGGCGTTTTTGATTTAGAGTCTATGTATGGAACTACAGAGGAAGTGTTTTTTACAAACTGGGATTCAGGAGGTCCGTATTGGGAGAAAGACAATGCTGTAGCAAGAAAGACGTATGCAGAATTCAACCCTAAAAATAAAGTAGCAAACTGGAATACGCCTATTCTTATTTTTCATGGAGGAATAGATTATAGAGTACCGATCGGACAGGGACAGGAAGCTTTTCAGGCAGCTCAGCTTTTGGGAATAAAAAGCAGATTTGTTTACTTTCCTGATGAAAATCACTGGGTAACCAAACCGCAGAATGCAAAAGTTTGGCAGGGAGAATTTTTCAGATGGTTAAAAGAAACGTTATAAAAAAAAACGGGAGGCAAATTTGCTTCCCTTTTTTTTGCTTGAAAAATTCATATTTCGTGTAACAATTGATACCTTTATGCGTCCAATTTAGAAAATTAATCACAATAGAGAATGTTTAAATTAAAATTAAAACCGATTCTTGCGGCTGCAATTATTGCTTTAGGAGCTTCAGGAAATGTGTTTGCTCAGGATGACTTAGTAAACTCATTAAAAAATAACCAAAGTGCAAACAGTAAAGATCATTTTACTTTTACCGAAGTAATCAATGTTGAAAATACTTCTATCAAAGATCAGGGATCTTCAGGAACATGCTGGAGTTATTCCGGAAACTCATTTATCGAGTCAGAAATGATCCGTATGGGAAAAAAACCAATCGAATTATCACAGATATTTACGGCGCGTAATGCCTATGTAGAAAAAGGAAAAATGTATGTGCGCATGCATGGAGCTGTTACTTTAGGCGAAGGTGGTGCATTCCATGATGTAATGAATATGTACAAACAATACGGTACAGTGCCACAATCTGTTTACAACGGATTGAACTATGGAACTACCCGTAATAAAATGGCGAAATGTCTGCTATTTTAGAAGCTACATTGGCAGCTATCGTGAAAAACCCTAATGGTTCATTGACGCCAAATTGGGAAAAAGCATATACAGCTATTATTGATGCGTATTTAGGAGATTATCCTGCTGAGTTTACGTATGAGGGAAAAAAATATACTCCAAAAACTTTTGCTGAAAAAGTAGTGGGAATTAATGCTGATGACTATGTAGAACTTTCTTCTTTTAAACAATATCCTTATTATACAAAATTCACGTTATTAGTGCCGGACAACTGGGCATTTGATCAGGTTTGGAACGTGAAAATGGATGAATTGGTAGAGGTAGTAGATAATGCTTTGAAAAACGGATATACTGTTGCATGGGGTGGAGACGTTTCTGAAAAAGGATTCAGCTGGAAAAACGGAGTTGCTTATGTACCTGAAAAAGATTTTGCAAGCATGACAGCTGATGAAAAAGCGACTATGTTCAATGGTCCGAAGCCGGAATTGAAAGTAACGGAAGATATGCGTCAGAAAGCATTTGATAATTATGAAACAACTGATGATCACGGAATGCACATCGTGGGTATTGCTAAAGATCAGAATGGAAAAGAATATTATATCGTAAAAAATTCATGGGGTCTTACCAATGATTATAAAGGGTATATGTATATGAGCAAAGAGTTTATGAAATATAAGGCAACAGATATTATGGTTCATAAAAATGCGATACCAAAAGCAATTGCAAAAAAGTTAAGTATATAATTGCATCAAATATAATAGAGAAAAGAGAAGTTTAATTACTTCTCTTTTTTATTTTTGTTAAAAAAAAGATATGGAAACATCGAATTTAGATGCAGGAATTGACCGTATAGAATTACTTATTACAGGTTTGGTTCAGAAATTAGTAGATATTATTCCTGAGCTGATAAAAGCAGTTGTTCTTTTAGTAGTAGGATTGTTTTTGATCCGAACTGCTTTAAAGCTTATAAAAAAGCGATTTGAAGCCAGAAATGTAGATTTGTCACTTCGTGGATTCT
>NZ_JAUFQU010000016.1:0-14517 GCF_030409925.1 Paenimyroides ceti | reverse complement strand
GATATTCAGGATGAGTTTCTAAATACAAACTTGTTTTCACATCCCAATCACTAAGCAATGCACGACCAATTTCACGTTCTCTTCTTATCTGAGTATGTGAAACCTTTATTATGATAGGAAAACAAATTCATTAGAATCCGATTTTTTTAAAAGGAATTTGATAGTCATAGTTCAGTTGCATTTTCATTTTTTATATAAAATCTACTTGCATTTCACTTGCATTTTTGTTGCAAAAAGTTACTTTTTATGGTAGTAAATGAGTTGTAAATATAAAAAAGGAAAAGTATAAAAACAAGAAAACCCTTGATATACAAGGGTTTTAAGGTGTGGTCCCACCTGGGCTCGAACCAGGGACCACCTGATTATGAGTCAGGTGCTCTAACCAACTGAGCTATAGGACCGGCTACTTATCGTTAGCGAGTGCAATATTACAGTAGAAATTCTGAATTCGCAAGGCTTTTTTAAAGTTTTTTTGATTTTTATCTGATTTCCTGACACAGTTCTATCAGGACACCATTAGTGGTTTTAGGGTGTAAAAATGCAACTAATTTATTATCAGCACCTTTTTTAGGAATATCGTTTAAAATAATAAATCCTTCTCCTTTTAACCGTTCCATTTCAACAATAATATCTTCTACATCAAAAGCAATATGATGAATACCTTCTCCCTTTTTCGCTATAAATTTAGCGATAGGACTTTCTTCATTTGTCGCTTCCAGCAATTCAATTTTGTTAGGCCCGTTCATAAAAAAAGAAGTCTTCACTCCTTCAGATGCTACTTCTTCTTCTTTATAGGGAGCTGCTCCAAATAGTTTTTCAAATAAAGGATTTGAAGTTTCCAGACTTTTTACAGCAATACCGATATGCTCTATTTTTTTCATTTTAAATATATTTATAACAAAAACAAAGATAAGGATATCAGTATGAAATTTGTATTTTTGCACTATGGAAACAAACAGACAAAAAAAAATGGGTGCCTTATTGCAGGAAGATCTTGTAGATATTCTTCAGGGACAGGTACGAAAAAACGGTATTTCTAACTTGATCATCTCAGTATCAAAAGTTTCTGTAACAACGGACTTGTCCATTGCAAAAGTATATTTAAGTATTTTTCCGGTTGATAAAGGAGCTGAATTACTAAAAGCTATTCAGTCAAATGCTCCGCTGATCAAACATGATTTGGCACAGCGTGTAAAGAATCAGTTACGAAAAGTACCTAACCTGAGTTTTTATATCGATGACAGTCTTGATTACATTGAAAAAATTGATACAGCCTTAAAAGGAGAAGAAAACCCAATCGAAAACAGAGAGTTATTAATTCGAAGAAAGAAAAAATAATCCTTGAACACGACTTTTTACATAGCCAGAAGGTATGCTTTTAGTAAAAGCAAAACCAAAGCAATTAATATAATTTCAAGAATCGCAGCTCTTGGAATTATTGTCAGCAGCATGGCTTTGTTTGTCGTTTCATCTGTCTTCAGCGGACTCGAAGATTATTCTCTATCCTTTACAAATGCTATGGATCCGGATCTTATCGCATTACCTGAAAAAGGAAAATCCTTTTTGGTCAGTAAGGATCAGTTTTCCAGATTAGAAGTGATTGAAGATATTGAAGCACACGTGCCTGTTGTAGAAGAACGGGTTGTATTTACATTTAACAACAAACAGGTTGTAGCCGTTATCAAGGCTGTTGATTCTACTTATACTGACGTCACAGATATTAATACCGCCATATCCGCAGGCAACTGGCTTATGCCGCACACCAATCAGGCAGTTGTGGGAAATCTTTTAGCCGAATCTTTATCAATGGGGATGTATTCCAATGATAATCTGTTAGAAGTCCTTGCGATGAAACCCGGAGAAGGGATGATTTCTACACCAGACGAAGCTTATAACAAAATTCCTTTATACACATCAGGCATATATAGCTTGGGAAATATAGAAACCGATGCTAAATATATTTTTACTGACATTCATGTTGGACAGAGTTTGCTGAATTGGGAAAGCAATCGTTATTCGTCTCTTGAATTTAGGTTAAAAGAAACAGCACAAGAACAAAAAGTAATTAAGGAATTGCAATCTATTTTTGGCGACCAACTTATGTATAAAAACAGAGCTCAGATAAACGAAAGTCTGTTTAAAATGCTCAAAACAGAAAGCCTTGCTATTTACCTTATCTTTACACTGGTGATTATTGTGACCTTATTTTGTCTGACAGGCTCATTAATCATGATCATTCTGGAAAAACAACCTCATTTAAAAACCCTTTCAGACTTAGGATTATCTATTCGCTCCATTAAAAATATTTTTCTTTTTCAGGGTTTGATACTCGCTATTGGCGGTGCTATTTTTGGCTTGATATTAGGACTGTTCATCACTTATATACAACAGCATTATCCTATCATATATATCTCTGATAATCTGCCCTATCCCGTAAAAATAAGACAATACAATATAATAGTAGTTCTAAGTACACTCTTTATTTTAGGCTTCTTTGCTTCCCTATTGGCCTCCAGCAGAATTAATAAAAAATTCCTTCATCAGTAATAACAGTTAATAAGTAAAGAAAATTCATTAAAGTACTTGTATTAATGAAATTTTAATAATACTTTAGTTTCTTTTAAATTAATGGAGAAATTTCACATGAAAAAAATTTTTACTTTTCTATCTGTATTGATGTTATCGCTGACTGTATTTACAGCTTGTAATGACGATGACGCTAAATTGACCTATCCGGTAGATTCAAATGGAAATCCAATTATCCCTACGGATAATGACCCAATAGTAGAACCTGCACCAGATCAGCTGGTACTACACATCAGTTCATATGAAATTGCATTGGGTTCAACTGTAGAATTCACTTCTTTTCTTAATGGAGGAAATGTAACCGATTTGGCTACATATTATGTAAATAACGCACCTATTCAGGGCAGATACTATAAGCCTACTGCAAATGGTACCTATACTGTTGTAGCAAAATTACAAGGTGCTGCTGACAGTGCCCCAAGACAATTAATTGTAACAGGAGAAGGTCCGGAAGAACCGGGAGGTCCGATTATTGATATTGAGCCAGGAGAAGGTAATGTTGTTTTAAACGGTAATGAATATGTTGCCAACTACCATATCCTTGATTTTGTAGGGGTTTATTATACAGATGAAACACAAACGGATGTTGTTGCTGTTTGGGAATCGTATACGATAGACAACAATGATTTAAGCCAGTTAACAGTAGCAGCTGTTTACCGTTTTGACACACCTGCAGAAATCGTTAATAATGAAGGTGGTGCTACGTTTGAAATACCTACTGCGACTAACTCAACTTTAGAAGGAATAGTTGTCGCTGCAGCTGGAACAGAACAATTTGAAAATGTTTTAGCAACAGGCACCATAAAATATACTTCTATTGATGAACAGGCAGGGACTGTAGCATTTTCAGCAAACACAGCCTTTGGGGGCAACACTTTAGTAGTTACTTTTAATGGAAATGCCGGAATTGATTTAACACAGCAAAACCAACAAAACAGACCTGCAAAATCAGTTAGCAACAAAAGAAATTTTATCAAAATCAACAGAAACGAGATTAAGAACATTAAAACAATCCGTCCTATGAGTTTGAAAAATCTAAAACGATAATCCGCAAAGGATACAAAATTTATATATAACAACAGAGGCTGCCCGATATATCGTGACAGCCTCTGTTGTTTTTATTTATTCATCAGTTCATTCGTCCTGCGAATGGATTCAGCATCTTTATAATCAAGCCAGGATTGTCCCTTTCTCTTACGCATCCAGTTATCATAATAACGGATAACAGCTACATTAGCCAATCCTCTAAGCAGATTAGCCGGTCTTCCGGCAAGTGAGCGTAAACTCAATGAAAATCCGGGTGTCAGATATTTCATATAATGCCACCAACCCTCAGGCATGTATAACATTTCTCCATGCTGTAACTTAGTGATATAAGGCTTAATCATTTTAAGTGCCGGAAATTTTTCAAAGTCAGGATTATCAAAATCAATGTCCTCATTGCAAATCCATGAATAAGGAAGCCTGTACATATATTTAGTTTCCTTTGGATCAACAAGGACGCATTGCTTTTCTCCCTCAAAATGAATGTGGAAAATATTCGGAAAATCAATATCATAATGCATAAAAACTTTAGCATCCTGACCACCAAAGAAAACCAGAGGCAGACTTTTTATCAATCTCAGCCCTAATTGCGGCCATTTCATATCAGATTTCAATGAAGGTACATCTTTCATCAGATTATAGAGGAAAATACGCAAATCAGTTGGTCCTTTTTCCAGAATGTCTATATATTCAGACATCGTCATTGTGAAATCAGGTTCGTTTACTTTTTTGGTATAATCGGTTTTCCTACTATCATATAACGGAACGATCTTATCCCCTGCTACTTCTCTTAGAAATTGGAAATTCCATTTTGAAAAAGCAGGCCAATCTTCGATCTGATTTGTAATTACTACAGGTTTTTGAGGCTTATAATAGTTTTCGATAAACTCTTTTTTGGTAAGTTTTTCAACCCTCTCAATTTCTATATATTTAAAGGCCATATTTAAAAATGATAAGTTAAATTATAGTAGGTAAGTAAATCAATTTTATAATGATTCTAAATAATTATAACAACAAAAAGCATACCATAATCAATACACATAGTAACGTTGCCCTATTATTTGCATATAGACTCTACTTTCCTTAATAATAATTAAAAAAAAGCGACGAAATTACTTTCGTCGCTTTAAGTATTTATAATAATACGTTTTATATTATAACTCCAATGCCTTTTTAGGATCGTTATTCATCAATAATTCCGCAGGGTTTTCTAAAGCTTCTTTTACAGCCACCAAGAAACCTACAGACTCTCGTCCGTCAATGATTCTGTGATCGTATGATAAAGCAATATACATCATCGGGGCAATTACTATCTGACCATTTACAGCAACCGGGCGCTCAATTATATTGTGCATTCCAAGAATTCCTGATTGAGGAGGATTGATAATCGGAGTAGATAACATAGATCCAAATACACCACCATTGGTAATGGTAAACGTTCCGCCTGTCATTTCATCTACAGTAATCTGTCCGTCACGTGCTCTTGTTGCCAAGCGCTTGATTTCAGCCTCTATTCCTCTGAAAGAAAGTAATTCTGCATTGCGTACTACAGGTACCATTAAACCTTTTGGTCCAGAAACTGCAATAGAGATATCCGCAAAATCGAATTTAATCTGTTCCTGTCCGTCAATCATTGAATTCACATCCGGGAATAATTGTAATGCTCTTGTAACCGCTTTTGTAAAGAAAGACATAAATCCTAAAGAAGCACCGTGTTTAGCTTTAAATGCGTCTTTAAATTCGCTTCTTAGCTTGTTTACCTCAGTAAGATTTACTTCATTAAAAGTAGTCAGCATTGCAGTAGTATTTTTTGCTTCTACCAAACGTTCCGCTACTTTTCTACGCAACATAGACATTTTTTTACGCTCTGTCTCTCTTGGTCCCCCTGTTGGTGTTCCCATAGAAGGCACTGCATTGATAGCGTCTTCTTTAGTTACGCGACCGTCTTTACCGGTTCCTTTTACAGATGCCGACTCTATATTTTTTTCATCTAATATTTTCTTAGCTGCAGGAGAGGCAGTTCCCGTTGCATACGTTTCCGTTTTAGGAGCCTCTTCTTTTTTAGGTGCTTCTTCTTTTTTAGGTGCTTCTTCTTTTGCAGGTGCTTCAGCAGCCTTTTCTTCTTTCTGAGCCTCAGAATCTGTCTCACCAGATGGTTTTGCAGCACTTGTATCAATCAAACAAACAACCTGACCGACTGCAACCGCATCCCCTTCTTCTGCTTTTAAAGTAATAATCCCGCTTGCTTCTGCAGGCAATTCTAACGTAGCTTTATCAGAATCAACTTCAGCAATCGCCTGATCTTTCTCTACATAATCTCCGTCTTTTACTAACCAGGTTGCAATTTCTACTTCTGTAATTGATTCACCTGGTGATGGAACTTTCATTTCTAAGACACTCATCTGTATTTCTTTTAATATTGTTATTAGATTTATTATTTTAAGTCTTTATTAAAAACCATAGCAATGGCATGTGCATAACGTGCTTTTGAGCGTACCGAACTACCTGCAGCCGGAGCTGAAGCAGCAACCGGAGAAGCCAGACGCAATTTTACCAAATCAAAATTCATCAACATAAATCCGTAAGCACCCATATTTCTTGGTTCTTCCTGAGCCCATACATAATCATCCACATTCGGATAAGAGGCAATTATTTCTTTTAACTGCTCAACAGGCAATGGAAATAACTGTTCTAAACGAACAAAAGCGATATCCTCTCTTCCTGCTTTTTCTTTTTCTGCCTGTAAGTCATAATAAAATTTACCCGATACAAACACCAGTGTTTTTACTGATTTTTTATCCTCCACTTTAGGATCATCTATCACCATCTGGAATTCTTTACTTGTAAAATCTTCAATAGAAGAAGTTGCTTCCGGGTGGCGCAATAAGCTTTTTGGAGAAAAGACGATCAACGGTTTTCTAAAATCAGTAACCAACTGTCTTCTCAATAAATGAAAATGATTTGCGGGTGTAGTCGCGTTAGCAATATACATATTGTGAGAAGAACACAACTGTAGAAAACGCTCTAATCGTGCAGATGAATGTTCTGCTCCCTGATGTTCATAACCGTGAGGCAATAACATCACCAATCCGTTTTGATTTCCCCATTTATCTTCTCCAGCAGAAATATATTGATCTACCATAATCTGAGCTCCGTTGAAGAAATCTCCAAATTGAGCCTCCCATATAGTCAAAGCTTTTGGATTTGCTAATGCATATCCGTATTCAAAGCCTAAAACCGCATATTCTGATAATAAAGAGTTATAAATACGCATCTGCCCATTTTGAGATTTTAAATGGTTCAATGCAATGTATTCATCTTCTGTATCTTCTGATTTTACTACTGCGTGGCGGTGAGAAAAAGTCCCTCTCTGAACATCCTGTCCTGAAAAACGCACATCATACCCTTCTGAGATCAATGTTCCGTAAGCCAACAGCTCACCCATCGCCCAGTCTAATTTATCATTTTCAAAATACATCTTGTAACGATCACCTATAAGACGGGCTATTTTACTGATGTATTTTTTGTCTTCCGGTAATTTTGTAATTACTTCGGCAACGTCATCCAACAATTCTCTTGACACTTTTGTATCAAAAGTCTGCAACATTCTTTTGCTGTCAGCGATATTATATCCCTGCCATTCTTTCTGCATAAACGGAATAACAACTGCTTTTTGATTTGCTTTTGCTATTTCCAGATTTTCTTCAAGAATTGACTTGTATTTATCTTCCAAACCTTTTACATAATCCTGCGTAACCACTTTTTCTTCAAGCAATCTTGCATTGTATATATTTCGTGCATTTTCATGCTTTGAAATCAATTTATATAGAATAGGTTGTGTAAAACGTGGTTCATCTCCTTCATTGTGTCCGTATTTACGGTATCCTACCAAATCGATGAATACATCTTCTTTGAACTCCATTCTGTAAGCAAGGGCAAACAGAAAAGCACTGACAGCAGCTTCTGTATCATCAGCATTGACGTGTACCACCGGAGCTGACACTACTTTTGCAATGTCTGTAGAATATACACCTGAACGTGCATCTTTATTGCTGGTTGTAAATCCAACCTGATTATTCAATACTACATGTATTGTTCCTGCAGTCTGATATCCCCGAAGTTTAGACATCTGTACAATTTCATATACAATTCCCTGTCCGGCAATAGCGGCATCTCCATGCAAACAGACAGGCAATACTTTTGAGAACTGATCTGCAAAATATTTATCCTGTTTAGCACGGGCAACTCCTTCCAAAACAGCACCAACTGTTTCGAGATGGGACGGATTTGGCGCCAAGTTTAGCTGTACTTTTTGCCTGTATGAGTTATTTTTTCAGAAGTATATCCAAGATGATATTTTACATCTCCATCAAAAGAATCAGATACATCTGCATAATCTTTTCCATCAAATTCTGTAAAGATGTTTTGAGCCGGTTTTTGAAAAATATTAGCCAATACATTCAATCGCCCTCTGTGAGCCATTCCTAATACAACATCTTCAACTCCAGCATCCGCCGCTGCATCAATCATGGCATCTAATGCTGGAATTGTAGCTTCAAGCCCTTCCAAAGAAAAACGCTTTTGCCCTACATATTTAGTTTGAAAAAAATTCTCGAAAGCTGCTGCTTCTACTAATTTTTCCAGAATATATTTACGCTGTTCGGCATCAAATCCGTTAGCTTTTGATTCAAAATATTTTGCTACCCAGTTTCTTTTTTCATCATTTGGTATGTACACAAACTCAACTCCTGTAGAAGCGCAGTAAACTTTATCCAGATGATTGATGATCTCCTGTAGTGTACTTGTTGGTAACTGAATTGATTTGGCTGCATCAAATTTAGTATTCAGATCTGCCTGAGACAATCCGAATTTTTCAATCGAAAGATCCGGTGCTGTTACATTTCGCTCTCTAAGTGGATTTGTTTTAGTCAACAGATGTCCGCTTGTACGGTATGCATCGATCAGCTTTAGTACTGCAAACTCTTTTTGAAGATTTTGAATCGCCAGAGATGAAGATCCGTTATCTGCACTATTATCAGAAAAACCTGAACCATCACTGTATTCGTTTGCAAAATCGAACCCTTGAAAAAAACTTCTCCAGCTTGGCTCTACACTGTCAGGACTTACTAAGTACTGATCGTATAATTCTGCGAAAAATGCGGTATGTGCCGCGTTTAAAAAGGAAAACCTATCCATAATTTTGTCTAAAGACCTTTTTGTTTAAAAAAATTTTCCTACAAAAATACGATACTTTATGAAAATTAAACAATCTTTTACTGAGTTTTGTTATATTATTTTTCAGAATTAAGAGCCAGCAAAACATGAAATCCTCTTTTTTTAACAGTTATATTGTTTTTTACACTTTTTTACTCCGAATTTATAGCTCTGAACGTATATATAAGGTTTTTTTTTTACATGATTTGTAAAAAAAGATGTTTACAAATCATCATAAACTTGCTTAAATCCAACACAATATCCTCAAAACAGTTATTTTTCTCAAATACAAAACGATTTAAATATTTGTAGTAAATTTACACTTGTTCTTCTGATAAAAACAATGATATCTTTTGGTTAATGTATTCATAAATTATTCTTTTATGCATCCAAATAAGAAGGATTACTATTCAATTTTAGTATTTTAGCTTTTTAAAACGACTCTTTTATGAAACAACTCCTATTCTCGTGTTTAATTTCCACCGGTTTTCTATTATCTGGCGTTACCGCAAATAGTCAAAATGAAGATCGAAACTATGATTTCGACAACAGCTATAAAAACTATTTTTGGAGAAATGTTCGCTTTGGAGGAGGACTTGGACTGAGTTTTGGTGACGGTTTTGCAGATGTGATGGTCGCACCCAGTGCTATTTATCAATTTAACAACCAATTTGCAGTAGGTACCGGATTACAGTTTAATTATTTAAAATCAAAAGGATACTACGAAAGTCTCTCATACGGAATTAATGTTATCGGACTCTATAATCCCATTCCTGAAATTCAACTTTCTGCTGAAGTTGAACAGTTAAGAGTAAACAATACCTATGATGTGTATTATACAGACATATGGAGAAGAGACCGAATGGAAGATAATTTCTGGAATACCGCTATCTTTTTAGGAGCCGGATATTCTATGAACGGACTTACAGTTGGTGTACGCTATAATATCCTTTATGATAAAGATAATTTTGTTTATAATCAGGCATGGATGCCATTTATAAGATTTTATTTCTAAGATAAACCTTCTGAAATTCTCTCTTGAGGATAAGAAAAGTAACTACCGAAAGTAAGTTTTCGGTAGTAGTACTTAAATATTGCTCTACTTCAATTTCAGGAACATCAACCAAATAAAGAAGTGTACTGATTTTAGATGCATCTCTATGGATAATTTCTTTCAGAGCTATTTCTACATTTACAACAATTTCATGAACTGTTGCTTCTAAAGGGACAGCTTCTATTTGTGTTGCTCTGTAAAAATCTTTATTTATCTGATCTATCAGCTGTTTTATAAAGTGAGGTTCAACTAATTTTTCTTTTAAAAACGCAACCGATTGTTCCATTACACTTTGCGATCCATTAAATTAAGAGCAAATGTTCGCAACTCTTCTTTATGGGTGTTTTCTATGTTTAAACTTTCCAAAACTTCTAACGCTCTTTGTGTATAATCTTTAATTTGCTGCTGAATTTCTACAGTTGCTTTCGTATTTTCAAAAATATTTTTCACAATGCTTATTTTTTCTTCTTCAGGGACATCAGTTACAGAAAACAATTCCAACAATCGTTCTTTTTCCTCTTTAGTTCCTTTTATCAACGCCATGAGGTAGAGATATGTTTTCTTGTTTTCCAGAATATCCCCTCCTATTTTTTTACCAAAAGTAGCCATATCCCCAAAAGCATCAAGATAATCATCCTGTAGCTGAAAAGCAATGCCAAGCCAACGGCCAAAATCATAGATTCTTTTCTTATTATCTTCAGATGTTTCGGCAACTATAGCCCCCATTTGCAAAGCTGCTCCAACCAAAACAGCCGTCTTATACTCAATCATGGTAATATACTCATCGATTGACACATCGTTTCTCTCTTCAAAATTAATATCCATTTGCTGTCCTTCACAAACTTCCAATGCTGTTTTACTGAAAAGCTTTGCCAATTCTTTAAAGATAACTGGTTCATAGTTTTCAAAATACTGATAGGCTAAAATCAACATCGCATCCCCTGAAAGAATACCTGTGTTCACATTCCATTTTTCATGTACCGTCTGATGCCCTCTTCTCAAAGGTGCGTCATCCATAATATCATCATGAATCAAAGAAAAATTATGAAACAATTCAATAGCACTTGCTGCATGAATGGCTTTTTGATAATCACTTCCAAAAATCTCTGCTGCAAATAAGGTTAGTACCGGACGCAACTGTTTACCACCTAAAGACAAAATATATTTTATCGGGTCATACAATTCATCGGGTTTTTTATTTATTTGAAGATTTTCAATATAGTCCGCTATTATCTCTTTATATCCTGAAATGGTTCGCATTTGATTTTATTATATTTAAAAAGAAAGACAAATGTAAACCAATTTTACGAATTGGTTAATTTTTTAAAAAAACTTTGGAAACTTTTTTGGTTTTAAAAGTTTCCTGACTACATTTGCAGTCGAAATTAGAAACAAAATGGAAAATCAGATTTTACAAAAATCATCCGAATTGTTCATCCACAGAGGATTCAGAGCAGTAACAATGGATGATATAGCAAAAGAAATGGGGATTTCCAAGAAGACAATCTACCTGCATTATCAGTCAAAACCTGATTTGGTAGAAGCCTCTGTTGAATATTTTTATGATGTGGCATTGGGAAAGGTTGAAAAAATTATTGAAAACAGTGATGATGTAATCAGTGAGCTTTTTGACGTAAGGTCGGCTTTTAAAAATATTTTGTCCCCCGAATTGCAAACCCGCTTGATGTACGAACTCATTAAGTACTATCCTAAAGTAACGGAAAAATTAAATCAGAAAAGATATGAGCAATTCGATGAAACTATCCTCGAAAACTTAAGAAGAGGATTAGAAACCGGCTACTACAGAAAAGAGATTGATATAGAATTGGTAGGCAGGTTTTTCTTTGTGACTACGGCAAATCTATGCGATGAAAAGCTTTTTCCGGTCGAGGTTTTTCCCTTAGAAAAAGTGGATGCAGAATTTCTGGAATATCATTTAAGAGCTATAGTTACTGAAAAAGGATTGAAAAAATTAGAGCAAATATTAAATAAATAACGTCCCATTCAATGAAATACAAATTAACCATTCTTGCCACACTATTGTTAGGAGTGTTTGCGCAAGCTCAAGAGCAACTGAGTCTTAAAGATGCTATTGAATACGCTTTGGCCAATAAAGCAGATGCTGTCAAAGCAAAGCTCGACATACAAAACAGTGAGCATAAAATTGCTGAAGTACGTGCTATGGCATTACCCCAAATCACTGTTTCCGGGGATCTAACATACAATGCGATACTCCAGAAAAGTGCTTTACCCGGAGATATTCTTGGACAACCAGGTACAACAATTTTAGTACCGTTCGGGCAGCCCTGGCAATCAACTGCATCGGCTAATCTGGATCAGCAAATTTTTAATCAGGCCGTTTTTACAGGGTTAAAGGCTGCCAGAACTACCAGAGAGTTTTATCAGATTAATAACACACTAACAGAAGAGCAGGTAATTGATCCAATCTTGACTGTCTCGTTTTTTCTTGCTTTGCTGACATAATCCAGTGTACCATTACCTTTCTATAAGAAGGCGGCTGTTGCTTAAAAAAATCCCATGCCAATATATTTTTTTTAAACTGATTTTCATATTGTGCTGCCAAAGCCACTGATTCGGTTTCATGAGAATATATACCCGATTTATCTTCTGTTCTCAAAGCAAATGCTTTTTCACCTTGTGGCAGCATACGTCCATTTTTCCGAAGTTCTTCTACCTTTTTGATATTGACAGCACTCCAGATGCTGTTTTTCTTTCTCGGTGTAAAACGAATACAATAACGCGCTGCATCAATAGATTTCCGCACCCCGTCTATCCATCCGAAACACAAGGCTTCATCAACGGATTCAGACCAGGTCATGGATTCTTTTTTGGTACTGACTTTATAATAGCCAACTACTAATTCTGTTTCTTTCAGATGATTGTTTTCTAACCATACTCTAAACTCTTTTGGAGTGGCAAAAAAGATAGCTTCCATTACATAATATTGTTTACATATTAAATTTCCAGTGCTGAGCGAAATCCTCTTGCGGCGTAATAAGAAGAAGCTCCGTTGTGATATACAAAAACCGTATTGTATCTGCGATCTGCAAAAAGAGCTCCTCCAAGTTCTCTGATAGCAGCAGGAGTTGCTATCCAGCTAGATGTTTTTAAATCCACTTCACCTGTTGACTGCAATAGACGATATTCCTGTTCTGTCAGCATACGCACACCCATTGCAGCGGCCATACTCATAGCATCGTCATGTGGTTTGTGCTCTTTTCTGGAATCCAGTGCTTCACGGTCAAAGCAAACACTTCTGCGCCCTTTCGGGCTTTCAGCAGCACAATCCATAAAGGTATAGGTATCCGACTTTTTATCATATTGGACAACATCAGGTTCACCTCCCGTTTTCTCCATTTCATTCAATGACCAGAGTTTCTCTGTATTCGTTTCAAGTTTACTCTGTATTGCTGCCCATTTTATTTCTTCATGCCGATTCATGTTTTGATTAAAACGGGCTTTTAAAATTTTGAGAATTTGGGTCGTTTCCTCAGCAGACAATTGCTTGTGATGATTATTTGCCATCTTTATTATTTTTGGTTATAAAAAATGTTTGTTTTGAGTACTTTTTTTCAAAAAATTTTACGCACCTCATCTTACCCGTTCAGCAACTTATGCTTTTTAATAGGAATTCCTTTTCTGATAAGCCGGGCATGGTACGAACTGGGAATGTCATTCTGCCATTGAGGCAGTAGTAAGACAATAAGAATAACATCAAGCTGCGAGAAAATTCCCCAATAAATCATGAGTTGCATCGGAAGTCCTGCATATTCAAATCCGATTAGAGAAACACAGGCAATAAACAATATAATACCCCATATTTTAGATAGAAAAGCATGAGTGCAGGTTTCCTTTCCAAATCGTATAAAGCTTATTAGATAACATAGAGCCTCCATACCAAGCAGTGCAATAATACCGGCTTTATGCATTTTCATGAGTTCCGGATTGAGTATAAAACAACTGACACCTATTGCAAGCCAAAATACCATATCTACCTGACTGTCCATACGGCGTAACCCCACGGTTGATATTTGCTGCTTCCTCGCAATAATACCGTCAAAGATATCAGATATAAGTCCCAGAAACATTAATATTAAAATCAGAATTCTGGAAGCATCTCCAAGCTGATAAGCAAAAAAAATAATTAACGGAGCCAATAACAGCCGGAAAAGAATAAGCAGGTGCGGGATTTTCATATATACTGTTTTTTTGGATGTACTCAAATATACATAAAATAGTAATACTCATTTTGTCTGCTTAAATTTCAAATTCAATCAAACTTTTTCATATTTACCAAAATAACATTTTTATATATTTTTAACTTTTTATTAAAAAAATATTCAGTTGAAGAAATCCTCATTATACTTATAAAATATAGGAACACCACCTATAAACAAAAACACTAAAGCATTCAATTAATAAACTTTAACATTTTATATTTTATTTTATGTTAATATTTTATACTTTTACAAAACCCGAAACACATGTCAACAAAAAAAACAGATGAAGTAATGTCAAATTACCTCTTCTCTATTTTGATTTATCTTTAACTAATATCTAAAAACTTTATTATGAAAAAGTTCTAATTTTGTTAATGA
>NZ_JAUFQU010000015.1:0-11915 GCF_030409925.1 Paenimyroides ceti | reverse complement strand
AGCAATCGTTGCTGAATTTGGACGTGCCACAACAACATAATTTGAATTCTGAATATCTACAGGAACAGCCTGTCCGTCTTCCATAAAGGTAAATTTACCACTAAACTTATGCTCTCCGACAGAACCAGCTGTCATGTTTAAGATTACCTGACCGTCTGAGAAAGCATTTGCGTTTGATAAATTAATTTTACTTCCGTTAACTATAACTTCAGTTGGTACAGTTGACTTATCAAAACGTCCTAAAACTACTTTTCCTTTGATTGGTTCTCCAGAGAAATAAACCGATTTATCAGTGATTACAAATGCCTGGTAATTTTTCATAGAAGCCGCTTGTTTCAAAGAATTTCCTAAAAACAGGTTATAAGCTTCATTTTCAATTTCTTTTACATCATTCTGCAAAGCAGATAATTTAGCCAAAGAAGCGATGGAAGGGAAACCTTTATAGTGATAGTCCAAATAAGGTTTTACAATTCCCTGCGAATCTTTTACATCGTCCGTATTGAATTTCTGATCCAGATTCTGTGTTAAGAATTTGTAGCTTACATCTGTACCTAAAACTTTCTTAACTTCTTCTCTATATTGATTAAATTTAGAGATGATTTCATTTCCTTTATCACTATACTTATCTCCAATAAACCATCCAGAATCAATTACCTCCCCTTTATCCATTTGTTCATAAGGCAATTTGTTATCATCGGTCAATACCAATTTTTCGGTAATCGATGTTTTAAGCGTTCCTAAATAATTATAGAAATCATTTGAAAGCTTACTTATCTGTTGTGCTTTTTGGTAAGGCTCTTTATAACGAGTAGGATCGTCAGAAGCTTTAATCTCTAAACCTTCTAAAAGGCCAGTGTTGACCATAGTCGCAGCTTCATTAGTATTTTCAAACTTTTCGTTCATTAAACCAAAAGCAGAAAGCACTTCCTTAGACATATTCAGAGCCATCATAGCGATGAACACTAAATACATCAGGTTAATCATTTTTTGTCTTGGGGTTTGTTTTCCTCCTGCCATAATTTCTCTAATTAGATTTTAATAGATTAATACTAATTAGCAGTTTTACCCATAGCAGATAACATTCCACCATATACTGCATTCAAAGTTGACAAATTAGAAGTCAACGACTGCATTTGTTCTTTTAATTTAAAGTTATTTTCTGCCACTTCTTTGTTGATATCAGCATTTCTTGTAGCGCTTTCTAACTGTGATTTATACATTGCGTTTAACGACTCTAACTGTGAAGCAGCTGTACTCATTTCTTCTGCATATCTGTTAGATGATGCTACTGCATCTACTGTAGGCGCAATTCCTTTAGCAGCTGCCTCGAAGTTTCGAATGCTGTTGCTCAAGCTTTCCATTAATTGCCCGTCAATTTTAGCATCTTTTAAGATCTTATCTAATTTTTCTGACAATAACGTTCTTTCTTCTGAAGTAGCAATCACTGCTCCACCACCTGAATAACCAGAACCTCCTGAGAAATTTGCATTTCCACTACCTGCAAAACCTGAACCAGAAACGGCTGATCCTGATCCTGTCCCTGTTACTACAGAAGACCCAGAAAACCCACCTGTTGAAACCTGCATTTGTCTTGGCTCACCACCTTTTAATTCAGGATAAACTCTTGACCAATCAAACTCATCATCAACTGGTTCAAAAGCAGATATTGCAAAAATCAATGCCTCTACCAATAATCCAACAGTCAACATATTGTTTCCATTTAACGGCCCCAACTCAATATGTGTAATTTTAAACAAAGCTCCAACAATTACAACTGCCGCACCCATTCCATAGCAGAAGTTCATTACTTTTTTCGGTATTGCCATAATTCTAATCTGTTAATTTTAATAATATAATAAATAGTAATTTAGTTAATTTTTATCTGCCACTTCTTCCGCTTCTTGGAGAAGTCGACTGTAATAAAGGATCCGGTGCTGCAACAACAACTCTAAACCCGATAAAACTTTTTGCGGAATCCGCATTCTCTTTATCACGTGTAGCTACCTGTAAGAAATAAGCCGGATCTCTCCATGAACCTCCTCTAACTACTTTCAAAGGATTTAATGATTCTTTTGACTTTGGCTTAAGTGAAGCATTCATTACATAAGATGCCTGATCGTATGTTGTAGCGGTCCACTCTGCCACATTACCTGCCATATTATACAAATTGTATCCGTTTGGTTTGTAAGATCTTGCTTCAGCAGTATACAATGCTCCGTCATCTGCGAAATTACCTCTGTCCGGCTTGAAGTTAGCCAAGAAACAAGCTTTCTCATCGGTCATATAAGGACCACCCCATGGGTACATTGCGTTTTGGATTCCTCCACGAGCAGCATATTCCCATTCTTCTTCTGTTGGTAAACGGTATTCGTTTAGTGTATGATTGGCTCTGCGCGATTTTAAATAAGTATTTTTATAAAGCGTTCTCCAAGCTGTAAATGCTTTGGCCTGATTCCAGTTAACTCCAACAACAGGATACTCTCCGTATGCTTCATGCCAGAAATATTCATTTAACATCGGCTCATTGTACGAGTAGCTAAAATCTTTTGCCCATCTTGTTGTATCAGGATAAACGTTTACAATTTCGGTTTTAAGATATTTTGCTTTACGATCTCTCGGACTTGTTACATTATCACGAACATTCGCTTCTTTATCAAACCATGAATATTTGAAGTTCAGTTTAGCTACATCAAACGTAGTCAAACCTTTTGTATTATTATCAGCTTTAATATATAATGAATCCATCACTTCAACATAGTACTCATCCGGATATCTTTGTGGATTAGTTATGATTCGGGCTCTTTTATTCAATCTTCTTCCGGCATACTCATCTGTGTCCATCGCCATACTATAGTAATTGTCATACATATAACGATCATACGCAGATTGGTTCTGATTCAAAGAAGGATCTTCTTCCGGTAAAAAAGCAAAAGCTCCTATACCTCCTGCTGCTGCATCCATCCCCATCTCATCAGCCATAATAGCTAATTTTGTTCTAACGATTGAATCTTTTACAAATTCAACAAACTTACGGTACTGATTATTTGTAACCTCTGTCTCATCCATATAAAACGAACCAACGGTCTTTAATGTTGGAGGAGCATCTTCCGCTCCCAATAGGTCTTCATGCGTTTTACCCATTGTAAAGGATCCTCCTGGAACAAAAGCCATTCCCTGAGGTTTTTCGGTAACCCAACGTTTACCTTGAACTCCATTTAGAACTTCACCTCTATCTCCTGAACCACAACTGAACAACAATGAAATAACCGCTGTAAGTGTAATGAACTTCTTCATATATTAATCGGGGTTTATTTATAATTTTTTTCTAAAGCGTAAACCTATTTATTTATTTTGAATTATACAAAGAAAATAAAAAAAAATTTAAATTTTATTTAACACTTGTATTTTTTCTTATCAATCAATCATTTTTTTGATCGCTTTCCACCATCTTTCCGGAATTACCTGATTTGTAGCGGAAATATAATCTTCGTAAGAACATGGAAATAAAACTTTTCTTCCACCCTCTTTATAAATTGCCTGATCAATTTCTATCCACCATCTATCAGAAACATCGCTCTTGTAAAATACAAGTTCCTGATCGTCAAGTAAAACATTATATTTGAAATATGTTTTTTTGCTAATGTAAGGATATTCATTGACTCTGAAGTTGAATCCTTCAACAAAATACCACAAAATTTGTGTAATTAACAAACTTTCAGCAGAAATAGTGTCAATATTGAAAATTCCGAAACTACTAACTTTATCGCTTAGTCCTGAATATCTTGCTAATGCACAAATTTCCCTTCCATCAAATCCGTTCGGATTAAATTTTGAAAAATAACCCATATCAGCAGATTTTACCGCATGGATATCCACACTTACAATATCTGCATCTCTTAATATAGGTTCTGCAAGCGCTATATTAGAAGCAACTTCACCTAATCGGTAAGATTCGAAGTATAATTTATCAATAAGATCTATCTCCTCCTGGGAATTATAATAGGTCTGATAACCTATGTTAGCATAGTTCAACAGGTTATTAGGTTCCTCCATTATTATTTTAGTCAGAAAAGATTCTGAAGGGTTTATGACATCCGAAACAACATCTATTTTACTGTCAACAGCAACAAGATTCACCATTTGCTCCAATCTGTCGTACGCACGATATATCGCATAAGTTAGATCCTGCGAGCCGCCGATAATAACTGGTAAAATGTTTTTATGCAGCAAATCTGCCACTATGCTCTTCACAACAAAATACGTATCATTGAGCGTTTCACCTGCATCTATTGTACCAAGATCTGCCATTATAGCACTCCAGTTTCCGGGAAATAATCCATACCAGTTTTTACGAAAAGCATCGAAGTTAACCTTGTCTCCTTTAGCATTCAATCCCCTTGAATCATTAACAGTAATAAGAGCCAATTGTATCCCTTCCAGATCTGGAAAATGATCCGGGGTATGCAATAGCAGCTTTTCACCTACCGTATTTACCGGAAGATCAGATAGATATACCAGCAAATTTGCAGAAACAGGTTTTAAAAATTCATAATTCATATACTATTTCTTTTTAACGGTCGCTTTTTTGGCAGTTGCTTTTTTGGCAGGACTCTTTTTTGCAGCTGTTTTAGTGGTTGTCTTTTTAGCCGCTGTTTTTTTGGCAGGCTCTTTTGCTTCTATCATTTTCTTAACCGATTCGAGATCCAGTGCCGCCGCATCAACATCTTTACTTAGCTCTATTTTTATCTTTCCTTTAAGCACAACAGATCGTCCCCAACGGGCTTTTTCAACGCGAATTCCTTCCTCTTCCCAGTTATGAATAACTTTATCTTTTTCTTTCTGTATCTTATCTTCAATCAACTCGTTGATATCTGCCTGAGATAAATGATCAAAATTGTATTTTTTATTTACATTGATAAACATATTATTCCATTTGATAAACGGACCAAAACGCCCAACACCTTTTTGCACAGGCAAAGAATTATAAGTTGCGATAGGCGCATCTGCTTTTTCTTTTTCTTTAATAAGCTCAATGGCTCTGTCAAGAGTTACATCAAGCGGCTCTTCTCCTTTTGGCAACGAAATAAACATTTTCCCAAAACGCACATAAGGTCCGAATCTACCATTATTTACCTCAACCTCTTCATCTTTATACAATCCTAAATTTTTGGGAAGCAAAAATAAAGTCAATGCTTCCTCCAGAGAAATATTTCCGATATTCTGATCAGGACGCAGGCTTGCATATTGTTTCTCTTCATCTTCAATATCCCCTATCTGTGCCATAGGACCAAATTTACCCAATCTCACAAGTACTGGTTTTCCTGATTTTGGATCCTTACCTAATATCCGTTCACCGGATTCCCGTTCAGCATTCTTTTCCACATCGAGTACTACAGGATGAAAATGACTGTAAAAATCATTCATCATTTTGGTCCAGTCCTCATTTCCTTCTGCAATCGCATCAAAATCTTCTTCAACTTTAGCTGTAAAATTATAATCGAGAATAGCCGAAAAGTTTTTTACCAAAAAGTCGGTTACAATAATACCGATATCAGTAGGAATCAACTTTCCTTTATCAGCACCTACTTTTTCTGTTTGCACAGATGCTTTTATTACTCCGTCAATCAGCTGCATAACTTCATAATTTCGTTCTATTCCTTCAGCATTTCCTTTTTCAACATAATTACGCGCAATGATTGTAGAAATAGTCGGTGCATAAGTAGAAGGTCTACCGATTCCTAATTCTTCCAGTTTTTTTACCAATGAAGCCTCTGTATACCGTGCTGGAGGTCGGGAAAAACGCTGAGTAGCAATAATAGCATTATTATCAAGTTTTTCATTGACAATCAATGCAGGCAACATTCCTTCCTGTTCTTCATCTTCGTCATCATGTCCTTCAAGATAAACTTTCAAAAATCCTTCAAATAACAACACTTCTCCTGTTGCAGAAAAATGATCATTATGTTTATCTGCTACAATTGTTACATTGGTTCTTTCCAAAGCCGCATCACTCATCTGTGAAGCCAGTGTTCTTTTCCATATCAGATCGTATAAACGAGCCTGATCTCTATCAATACTGACACTGTGTTTAGACATATCAGTAGGTCTTATGGCTTCGTGAGCTTCCTGAGCGCCTTTTGCTTTTGTTGTATAAACCCGTGGTTTACTGAACTCTTTTCCGTAAGAACGGATAATTTCTGCTTCGGCAGCCTGCATAGCTTCCTGAGAAAGATTAACACTATCCGTTCTCATATAAGTAATGAGTCCGCTTTCATATAACCTTTGTGCTAACATCATTGTCTGTCCAACAGAATAATATAATTTACGTGCAGCTTCCTGCTGTAAAGTAGAAGTAGTAAAAGGTGCAGCCGGAGACTTCTTAGTCGGTTTTGTCTCCAGTGCACTAACCTTAAACTGCGCTCCTATATTTTGCTTTAAGAAGGACTCTGCTTCTTGTTGTGTTTTAAAGTTCTTAGGCAGCTTTGCTTTAAAAATCTTGCCTTTTGTTGTCTGAAACTCTGCCGTTATACTAAAAGAGCTTTCTGTTGTAAAGGCATTAATTTCTTTTTCACGCTCTACAATCAAACGAACAGATACTGACTGTACCCTTCCTGCTGACAAACCTGTTCTTACTTTCTTCCATAATATAGGAGAGAGTTCATATCCCACAAGACGGTCTAAGACACGACGTGCCTGCTGTGCATTGACCAGGTTGTAATCTATTTTTCTTGGGTTATCTATAGCTTTGTTAATAGCTGTTTTCGTGATTTCATGAAAAACAATTCTACGTGTATTCTCGTCTTTTAAATTCAGTTCTTCTGCCAAATGCCAGGCAATAGCTTCTCCTTCACGATCCTCATCGGAAGCCAACCAAACCAAATCAGCTTTTTTTGCTAAGTCTTTTAGTTTTTTTACTACTGCTTTTTTATCTGTAGAAACTTCATACTTTGGTTTAAAATTATTTTCCACATCTACCCCTATCTCTTTAGAAGGTAAATCGGCAATATGACCGAAACTGGATTCTACCTGATAATCTTTTCCTAAAAACTTTTCTATTGTCTTTGCCTTTGCCGGCGACTCCACAATCACTAAATTTTTTGCCATTCTTCACGTTTTAGTTTGGCAAAAGTATGGGATTTTTTTTATTTGAAACCATACACCTATATATATATGTGTAGTTTTTTTAAAAATTGCTCCATCCCCATTACTTTAAAACCGCTCTAAATATCCGCAAAAAAATCCAAAACTCACGCTGACATCTTGTCATAAAGAAAAATTATATCGTATCTTTGCAAATTGATTAGCACCCATTTATCTGGTTTATGGAAAAGATTATTGAAGAAAACAAACAGGGAACCACATTGGTTTTAGAGCAAAACTCAAATAACTCAAAAAAGTTATTTATTGAGAGTTACGGATGTCAGATGAATTTTTCTGATAGTGAAATCGTTGCTTCTATATTAGCAAATGAAGGATACAATACAACCCAAAATCTTGAAGAAGCTGATTTAGTATTGGTAAATACCTGTTCTATACGTGACAAAGCCGAACAGACCGTTCGCAAACGTCTTGAAAAATATAATGCTGTAAAAAAAATCAATCCTTCTATGAAAGTGGGAGTATTGGGGTGTATGGCGGAACGTTTGAAAAGTCAGTTTCTTGAAGAAGAAAAGATTGTAGATATGGTAGTAGGACCTGATGCTTATAAAGACCTGCCCAACTTATTAAAAGAGGTAGGAGAAGGACGTGATGCTATAAACGTAATTTTATCCAAAGAGGAAACTTATGGAGACATTGCTCCTGTACGATTAAATTCAAACGGTGTTACTGCTTTTGTATCTATCACACGCGGATGCGACAATATGTGTACGTTCTGCGTTGTTCCTTTTACACGAGGCAGAGAACGCAGTCGCGATCCTCAAAGCATTATGCAGGAAATAAAAGAACTCCATGAAAAAGGATTTAAAGAAGTAACACTTTTAGGGCAGAATGTCGACAGCTATTTATGGTATGGGGGTGGCCTTAAAAAAGATTACGTTAAAGCTACCGATATGCAAAAAGCAACAGCAGTAGACTTTGCTAACCTACTTGATATGTGCGCAACAGCGTATCCTAAAATGCGTTTCAGATTTTCAACATCCAATCCGCAGGATATGCATGAAGAAGTCTTACATATCATTGCCAAACATCATAATATCTGTAAATACATTCACCTGCCGGTTCAGTCAGGAAGCACAAGGATTCTACATGAAATGAACCGCCAGCATACACGTGAAGAGTACATGGCATTAGTAGATAACATCAAAAGAATCATTCCTGATTGTTCACTTTCACAGGACATGATTACAGGTTTTCCGACAGAAACAGAAGAAGACCATAAAGACACCTTATCCTTAATGGAATATGTACGTTATGACTTCGGATATATGTTTGCCTATTCAGAAAGACCCGGAACACTGGCAGCAAGAAAACTGGAAGATGATGTGCCTGAAGCTATAAAAAAACGCCGCTTACAGGAAATTGTGGATCTACAGCAAAGAATTGCTTTGGAACAAACACAACGTTTTGTAGGTCAAACCGTAGAAGTTTTGATTGAAAAAGCGTCCAAACGTTCTGATGAGTACTGGTCAGGAAGAAATTCCCATAATACAGTAGTTGTTTTCCCGAAAGGAACTTATAAAGTCGGTGATTTTGTAAACGTTCAGGTGACAGATTGTACTTCTGCCACTCTCATCGGAGAAGCTATAGGATATTCAGAAATGCAACATTAAACTGTTTAAACAATAAAATGGAATCAATTCAAGCCATCAAACAACGTTTTGAAATCATAGGAAACGACCCGAAGCTGAACCGTGCAATTGAAAAAGCGATTCAGGTAGCTCCGACAGATATTTCGGTACTCGTAACCGGAGAAAGCGGTGTTGGAAAAGAAAATATTCCAAAGATAATTCATTCATTATCTCACCGTAAACACGGAAAATATATTGCAGTAAACTGTGGCGCTATTCCGGAAGGAACTATAGATTCCGAGCTATTCGGACACGAAAAAGGAGCTTTTACGGGTGCTGTAGGAAATCGGGAAGGTTATTTTGAAGTAGCAGACGGAGGTACCATTTTTCTGGATGAAGTTGGTGAACTTCCTTTAACAACACAAGTAAGATTACTTCGTGTACTCGAAAACGGTGAATTTATAAAAGTAGGTTCCTCCAAAGTCCAAAAAACGGATGTGCGTATTATAGCCGCAACCAATGTAAAAATGATGGAGGCTATTGAAAAAGGGAAATTCAGAGAAGACCTCTATTACCGTTTAAGCACCATAGAAATAAATCTGCCGCCCTTACGGGAACGCGGTGAAGACATTCATTTACTATTTCGAAAGTTTTCTGCAGATTTTGCTCATAAATACAAAATGCCTCCTATTAAACTGGATGAACAGGCGGCAGAATATCTTAAGCAATACCGTTGGGATGGTAACATACGTCAGCTCCGAAATATTGCTGAGCAGATATCCGTCATTGAAACCAAGAGAGATATTACGCTCTCCATCATCCAATCTTATTTACCTAACAGAAATAAGCAACTGCCTTCCTTAATTGAAAGCAAAAAGTCTGAAAGTGATTTTAGCAATGAACGTGAAATTCTGTACAAGGTACTCTTTGACATGAAGAGCGATTTAAACGACCTTAAGAAATTGACTTTGGAATTGATGAAAAACGGCAATTCATCAAATGTTCAGGAAACCAATAAAAATCTGATTCAGCGCATATACGGTCAAAAAGAAGACATGCCCGAAACAGCAGACCATACAAACATTGCTTTACCTATAGAAAACAATCATAAAAATCCTAACTTTATCAATCCCGAAACGGAAGAAGAGGATGATGACAGTCATTATCTTATTGCAGAGACAGTAGATGACGAAGAAAACCTTCGTCTGGATGAACGCGAAATTCAACTGATCAAAAGAGCTTTGGAACGCAATAACGGAAAAAGAAAAATTGCAGCAGAAGAGCTGGGTATTTCTGAAAGAACCCTCTATAGAAAAATCAAACAATATGATTTATAAAATATTAAAAAAATATCAGCCACTGGCACTTATCCTTTTTTTCAGCCTTTTGCTCAACAGTTGCTCTGTATACAATTTTACAGGAACAGGTAAAATTGATGCGGTATCTTTCCAGGTCAACAATTTTCTTAACAATGCTACACTGGTAGAACCCGGTATTGAAAGAACCTTTACGGTTGCTCTTCAGGATCTGATTCAGAATCAAACCGTGCTGACACTTACCAATACCAATGCTGATCTGGTTTATGAAGGTGAAATTACAGAATACCGTATCTCACCTATGACCGCTACAGCTGATCAGACAGCAGCTCAAAACAGACTGTACATTTCCATAAGAGTACGTTTTACCAACAAAAACAAACCGGAAGATGATTTTGAACAATCTTTTTCCCACTTTTACGATTATCCGGCAAATGAACAATTGATAGGCGCGCGGTTAAATGGTGCCATTGACGAAATATACGAAAGAATAACACAGGATGTTTTCAATGCTTCCTTAGCAAAATGGTAAGAATATGCAGCTAACAGATTTAATCAATAAACTCAACCATCCTGAGTCGGTAAATGAGAACGACAATCAATACTTCACACAGATTATTGAGCGGTATCCTTATTTACAATCTGTTCGTGCCTTGTATCTAAAAGGATTGCATTCCCAAAGAAATCACTTATATAACAGCGAGCTCAAAAAAACAGCTGCTTATACTACCGATCGTGATGTGTTGTTTGATTTTATTATTTCTGAAAATTTCACGGTGTACAAGCCCCTCAATATCGAAAATGTCGAAGTTATTGATGAAGATTATCTGATTACTAAAAAACCAGAGATCACACTTGAAGAATCGATTGAAAAATCAATTTTATCAACTCTTGCATATATAGAAAACGAAGAAAAAGAGCCTCTCATCTTGTCCAAACTCGAACAGAGAGATGCAAACAAGACACTCATAACAGAAGAAATCACACAGCCTGAAGAAAAAAAGGAGGATATTTTGTCAGAAGATGAAGAGACTGTAGTTACTTCTGTTGAAACACTGGAAGAAAAATTAGAAATCGGTACTCCAATTGAATTTACTTCAGCCGAAAAACATTCTTTCTCTGAGTGGCTGCAACTGACAAAAGCAGAGCCAATAAAAAGAAAAGAAGAGGAAACGGAAGCTATTGAACCACAAAAAGAAGAAAAACTTCAAGAAGAGAAAAGAAAAAAAGAAGAGCTTATCAATCGCTTTATTGAAACAAATCCTAAAATAATCCCTAATAAAAACATGTCTTCAGTGCCTGTATTTATTGAGAAAAACGAGGATGACCAATCTTTTTTAATGACCGAAACCCTTGCAAAAATATACCTGGAACAAAAAAAATATCAAAAAGCAATTCAAGCTTATGAAATATTAATTTTGAAATATCCAGAAAAAAGTAGTTTATTTGCAGACCGAATTTCCAATATTAAAATGTTACAAAACTATAATAGTTAAAAAATGAATACGTTTACAATCTTTTTAGTACTAATAACCATCGTATCCCTTTTATTAATCATTGTTATAATGATTCAAAACCCTAAAGGAGGTGGTCTTGATTCTTCATTAGGAGGTTGGTCAGTTTGGATCGCTTTGGAGGTTTCTCGTCTTTAGAACATTGAATTTCAGGTAATACAATTAAATCTGTTTTTAGAATAAATAGATATTCTATTTTATAATCGATTGAAATTCGAAAACTCGAATGATTACCAAAGTAAAGTAATTTTTAGTGTTCACTTTCCGTTTGAACAGCTTGACCTATAAACAGTGATGATAATATTGTGAAAATGTACGCTTGCAAGAAAGCAGCTAAAATTTTTATGAAATAAATG
>NZ_JAUFQU010000014.1:0-31085 GCF_030409925.1 Paenimyroides ceti | reverse complement strand
TTTGAGCAGAAGCAATTCTCCATTCATCTGTAAGTCCAGTCGCTTCTGTTCCTACTACAATTGCTGTAGCATCATTATAGTCTTGTAAATAATAAGGAGCTGCCTCCTGAAGAATAGCAGCATATATTGCTATATTTTTAGAATTCAGATAAGCAATAGCTTCTGAAGTTGTAGCTGTAGCTACCGGAATTGTAAAAATACAACCAACACTGGAACGAATCACATTCGGATTGTAAATATCTGTTTTAGGATTGACAATGATAACAGCATCAATATTAGCGGCATCAGCAGTTCGCAAAAGAGCACCAATATTTCCGGGTTTTTCTGGAGCCTCAGCCACCAGAATTAATGGTTTTTTACTTAACTTCAGATCTTCAAGCCGGTTGCTTTTGCTTTCAGCAACAGCAAGAACTCCTTCTGTAGTGTCGCGATAGGCTAACTTTTGATATACTTCTTTATCGATTTTTATAAATTCCGTGTCAGATTCACGGGCACCTATTTCATTAATGGTCTGAAGAGAAATAAGCTCTTCACAATACAGCAGGGTTTTAAGTTTAAAATTTCCCTTTAATGCCAGCATTATTTCACGTTGACCTTCTATTAGAAAAGATTGGGAATTTTTTCGGTTTTTCGCTTTGTCCTGCAATTGAACCAATGATTTTATATACGGATTCTGACTACTGCTGATATGCTTCATTATAAGATGCCTCTCGCTTTTATTTCTAAATATTTATTGATGACATTTAAGTTTAGATCCTCAGGATTAGTCAATACAGAATAGATGCCATATTTCATAAGTTCATTTACAATGAGTTTTTTGTCATAATGAAATTTTTCTGCAATGACTTTGTCATATATTTCCTGAGTATTCTTTGCTTCTGAGTGTACGATTTGATCCAGTTCTGAATTTTTAAAGAATACCACAACAAGCAAATGATTTTTAGTGATGGCTCTTAAATACTTTAACTGTCTGTTTAAGCCATCTAAAGTTTCAAAATTAGTAAAAAGAATCAATAAACTTCTCTGGTGGATGTTTTGTTTAATTTCTGAATATAGTTTACTAAAATCGGATTCATGAAAATCAGTAGTTACTTTATACAGATTTTCCATAAATTTTTGTACCTGGACCGGTTTATTATCGGGTTTCAGACGATTATCTGCCTTTTTAGAAAAAGTAAAAAGACCTGCTTTATCATATTTTTTGATGATGATATTGGATAAAACCAAACTGGCATTGATTGCATAATCCAATAATGTAAGATCATTAAAAGGAGATTTCATAACCCTGCCTTTATCAATAATCATGTAAATATTCTGAGATTTCTCATCCTGATACTGGTTTACCATATATTGGCTTTTCTTGGCGGTAGCTTTCCAGTTTATGGTCCGGATATCATCTCCCAGAGTATATTCTTTTATTTGCTCAAATTCTCTTGTATTTCCTATTTTGCGGACTTTTTTCAATCCCTGCATAAAGAGTTTGTTATGAATCGCCATTAATTCATATTTACGCATTTGTAAAAAGGAGGGATAGGTGGCTACTATCTGATTATTATCGAAAATATAGCGTCTTGATATCAATTTCAATGGACCTGATGCATAGATGTTTAAATGTCCAAAATGATATTCGCCTCTTTTGGTAGGTCTTACCAGATAAGTGGAATGGTCAGCTGTTTTCGATGCCAATGACTTATTTATTAAAAAGTCTCTTTTTTGAAACTGAAAAGGTAATTCATCTATAATGCGGACCGATATTTTGAAAGGAAAATTATTTTCCAGACGAATGGATATATAATTATCATCACCGTTTGACAGTTTTTCAGGCGTAATACGTTGTCCAATTATTCCATTTTTTACACCATAAATTAGTAATATATCCGCTATGAAAAGGATAAAGAACAGCGCTACCAGAACCCAGACAATATAGTATAGAAAAGCAAAGAAAAAAGAACATATAAACAGTAGTACAATTGCAGCAATGCAATAGTATACGAGAGAATTTATATATAATGCTTTTATATTTTTCAAAATATTATCTCGGAATTTCGATGGTTTCTACGATTTGACGAATGATTTCAGGGCTTGTAACGCCTTCCATTTCTTTATCTGGTGCTACAATAATTCTGTGTTGTAATACGGGAACAGCTACAAATTTTATGTCTTCAGGAGTTACAAAATCTCGGCCATTGATGGCTGCATATCCTTTTGCGGCATTTAATATTGCAATAGAGGCTCTCGGTGATGCTCCAAGGTATAAGAAAGGGTTTGTTCTGGTGTCGGATACGATTTCTGCAATATATTTCAGCAGATTTTGTTCTACAATAACCTGTTTTACCAGATGTTGATACGCGATAATTTCCGATGCTTTTACTACTTCATTTACTTGCTCTGTTTTATCTTTATCCTGTAATAAATGTTCATTCATCAGAATTTGTACCTCCTGTTCAGCAGTAGGGTAAGAAATGACTATTTTGAAAAGAAAACGGTCTAATTGTGCTTCCGGTAACTGATAAGTTCCTTCCTGATCAATCGGGTTCTGCGTTGCAATTACCAGAAAAGGAGGTTGCATGCTATGCGTAACGCCATCGAGTGTTACCTGTCGCTCTTCCATTACTTCAAACAGGGCTGCCTGAGTTTTTGCCGGCGCTCTGTTGATTTCATCAATAAGAATGAAATTAGAAAATATAGGTCCTTTTTTAAACTCAAATTCATTGCTTTTGGTGTTAAAGACAGAAGTTCCTAATATATCCGAAGGCATGAGATCAGGGGTAAACTGAATTCTGCTGAATTCTGTATTAATTGTTTTTGCCAGTAATTTTGCTGTAATCGTTTTCGCAATTCCCGGTACTCCTTCTAAAAGGACATGACCATTGGCGAGCAATCCAACTAAAAGTAAGTCAATCATTTCATGTTGGCCAACAATGACTTTGCCTATTTCATTCTTTATATCATCCGCTTTTTGTTTTAAATCGCTTAAATTGATACGATTTTCAAAGGATAAAGAATCGCTATTTGTGTGATATTCTTCCATATTAAATGCTTATTTTTTGTATGCTCTGATATAGCTTGTTTAATTCTTTTTCTGAACGGGGCTGATTTGTTTTACGGTATTCTATAATCAAATCTACTGCTTCTTTTATGTCTTGCTTATCTTTTCCTGTTTTCTTGTGATAATTCTCAATAAATTTCTCATCCAATTTACTTGTATCAATCCGTAACCGGATACGCGTGTGTTCTAAAAAGTAAACGATCATTTTCTGAATCAGGTCTTCATGATTGTTTTCCTGATAATAGAGATTGGCAATGGTTCTTACAAATTCTACAGAAGTATTTTGTACAGGAGGAATTACAGGTACAATACGTTGACGCCGTTTTATATTAAATAGGATAAAAATTAAAAAACCTATAATAACAAAATACCATGCCCAACGCAAAGACGGATGTTTGAAAATAAAACGCAACGGAAAATTATCGATCTGTTCGTTATAATTTCTTTGTGGATCGAACCATACCAGTTTATCAGAATTGATATATGATAGTACACCTTCAGCATATAAATGATTATTACTTTCCAATAAGTGGTAGTTTACAAATACATCCGGACTGTTGTGCAGATAAAAAGCACCTTTTCCAACTTTTTTACGGATAAAGCCGGGTTCATCTCCAGAGTTTCCTAAAATTGTTAATCCGGTAGAATCCTGAACCGTAAATACTTCTAAACTTGGAACATTTATACTACAAGAAGCTTTTTTCAGATAGGGATTCAACAACTGGAATTTCGTATCCTTATTTGTATTACCATACATATATCTACTTCCTAAACCAATAGAATCCAATAATAAATAAGGAGGACTCATAGAACTGATAAAAATATCATTTCCCATAGCTGCAGCTTTCAGTAACTTTTCAATTGATGCTTTATCTATCTGTTCCTGATCTAAAACAAAAAACCATGTTTCTTTTTTAGGGTTGATTGTATCAAATTCTTCAACAAAGTACTCATAAGGTGTTTTCGCATATTTTTCAACCGCTATTGGTGAAAGTAAGGTAGGTAGTTCTTTATTAAGAATATATAATCCGAATGGGATTTTATCATTGGTTTTAAATGAGCGCTGCCAATTAATAGGTTTTGGCAAAAGGCTTTGGATAAATACAATTGCCAGAAATCCCAGTATAAAATAAAGGATGTATTTTACTGTACTATTCATAGTTTTTGTATCTATTTAACAATGTGATAAATGCTTCCTGTGCTTTTAAAAATTCCTCCGAAGTAAGCGTAAATTCACCATACCATATATTATTGTACAGATAGGATAAGTATTCAAAATCTTTTTTAAGTTGCTGATCTTTAATTTCAAATAAATAATCTGCATTGGTTTTATCTGTATGCCATTTGATAACTTCAGCATTAGACAACCTTCTCAATACCCATAAGTAATAATACCGTATAGCCAATCTGTAATCTTCTGTCTTGAGGATGGGTTGGAGCAGTTTTTCGAAATCAACCTTATGAATTTGTTCTTCAATATTTATTGTTTCTACACCGATATCTTTAGCTGATTTTTTAAAAAAACGATTAAAATCATTCTGAATCAGCAATTTAATAATGTAAGCAAGAATCAATGCAATAATAACCAGAGAAATAATACGGAATAGAGTTGAGTCAAAAAAAGATTCTGTAGAGACGGTATTGCGGTCAACAAAGCCAAAAAACTCTTTTATTTTTTGAATCCATTGTTCTATCAGACTTCTTTTCCTCTGTCGTTCATAGGTATAATCAAAATCTGAACTGTCGTATTTGTCTTTAAAATTTGGAGCAAATTTCTTTTGTAAAACGGGAATCGTATCTTTTTTTAAAGCATCTAATGAAAACTTGTTCATAGATGGTATTTCTACCTCATCCGTATAGCTTGTTTGTTCAGCAGGTTGCTGCAATGAGTCAGCATTTGCCGTAAAAACAAAAACGCAAAAAAAGAAGATACTGTATAGTTTACAAATTTTACTCATCCATCTGACCGATTAAATCTATATCATTTTTTGCAGCATGATTTTCAATTTTTTCTCTTTCGCTGTAGTAAATAAGTCCACAATTGATAAGTATGACATTGTTTAACAACATGGTAGTGATAATGGCAATCATATAAATAAGCATCAGCATTATTGCCATCATACCCATATCCTCAGTTCCTACATTATTACCTGATGCTCCGGCAAACATAGCAAAGAAAAAAATCATATAAGGTATCATAAGTATGATATAGTTGATAATATTAATGATGAATGAAATACAAAGAATACTTCCTATAATAGTCCAGAAATTATTATTAATTGTTCTGAAAGCAAATGAAAAGGATTCAAAATAACCCTCTTTTTTAATAATGTATTGATAAAAAGTAAGATAAAATAATCCCATCAGATATGGAAAAACGATTAACATTAACGGAATACCAATAATTACAAAAATCAACAGCATACAAATTCCCAATATGATGATGCTGAGAATTCCAAAAAAGAAAATACTGATTATAACAAACAGAAGAACCCTGCCTAAATTACTCCAAATTTCTTTTTTAATCTCATTGTAGGTTGGTTTCTTTTCAGGATCTTTTTCGAGTAATTTAAGGTATAGAACCGGATATGATATTTGAATGGCACCTATTGCCAGACTAATAAGCAGCATTAAGATACCTAATAAAACAATTGTTCCGGCATTGTCGCTATAATAATTACTCAAATAGGCATCATTAAAATCTCCGTTGCCCAAACTTTGAAAAAAACTGGTATAATAAAAGTTTCCAAAGAAATACAGTATTACGGATAACACTACAAATAAGATAGCAAGTGATTTAAAATAATTGGCAAAGAAATTTTTTCCTTTTATTTTAAAGAAACCAAAAGTTTCATTGAACAAAATACCAAAATCTCTTATTTTAAATAATGGAAACATAAGACGTTATTTTAAAGTTTTTCTGTGGATTATTACAGGATAAATCAAATAATAAAAAGTGATTATCCCCAAAGTTATTAATATAATACTATAGTTTAATGCATTAGGCATTTCTTTCGCATAGCGGGTTACATAACCTTCAATCATTCCGGCAAAGAAGGTAAAAGGAAGTGTGCTGATAAAAATTTTAAAACTGTTTTTGAAACCGATTTTAAAGGAATTAAGACGTGAAAAGGTTTTAGGGAACAAGATACTGGCTCCCAAAATAAACCCAGCTGCAGCTTCAACTACCATCCCGAATATTTCCATTGCTCCATGCAGCCATATACCTCGTATGCTTTCCATAAAATATCCTTTTTCATAAAAAAAATACTGAAATGATCCCAGCATAATAGCGTTATAGAAAACAAACATAAAAGTACCTAAGCCACCTGAAATTCCATAAATGTAGCAGCGAAGTCCTACCCAAAGGTTATTAAGTGTTATGGCAAAGGCACTGCCCCAGGAAGATCCGCCTTTATAAACTGCCATTGGATTTCCGTTCTCAATATTCTCAAGCGTCATGTTTACATAACCATCGCCTAAAATCAACCTTACAAAACTATCATCGTATTTAGATGAAATAACTCCGATGGCTACAAAAAGTAGAAAAAAGGCAAAAGAAAAATAAAGATACTTGCGGTAGTGATAAAGTAACAGGGGTACTTCTGTTTTAAAAAAATGCACCAGCTTATTTTCATTATACCGCTTCGTTTTATAGATCTTCTGAAAAATCTGTGCTGACAGATAATTCAAATATTTTGTCAATTTACTTTTGGGATAATAAGTTTGGGCAAAAGACAAATCTGTAGTCAGCCGAATATACATCTGAGCCATTTCATCCGGAGTTTTCTTTACTTTCCCCAGAATGATCTCTTCATATTCAAGCCATTTGTCTTTATTTTGTTTTATAAAAGCTATCTCTCTCATATCAATAGGCTAAAATAGCAATTAAGAATGATTTTTAAGAAGTTTTTTTGATGAAAAATCAATAAAACTCCCTAAATAGTTTCATAATTGATAGATGTTATTATCAATTGTTATTTTCAGAAGAATACGTCTGTTATATAATAACGTATTAAACTTTCAATCCCATACCTCTTGATCGGGGCAGGGTATCTTTAAAACCAAACTTTTCATATAATCGGTAAGCATCACCATCAGCAATAAGACTTACATAACAAGATTCAGGTAGTTTTTCAATATAAGTAATAATATGTTCCATAATTACTTTACCTATTCCGTTACCCTGATGTTCAGGTAATACACAGATATCAACAACCTGACAAAAACAGCCTCCGTCACCTATGATACGCCCCATACCTATGGGTAAATCTTCTTGTTCAATCAAAATACTGTAAAGTGAATTTTTAAGTCCTCTTTCTGCTGCTTCTGTAGTTTTTTCAGATAAACCTGATGCAGAACGAAGCATTCGATACGTTTCAACAGGAATCTGGTTTTCTATAATCTGAATCATATATTTTCTTTGCTCATCCAAAAATAGAACTTTTTTATGTGTTATAGAGTATTTAAAATCATATCAGCTGAAAAAACTCCAATCATTTTAATGAGTCTGACAATATATACATCTGGTTGTTTTACTTTTGTACCATGAATAACTCCTTTTTTCAAACGGGTATAGAAAATTGTTTTACAGAATTTAAAACAAATACAGATGCATTCACATTACCTGAAAAGTTTACTTTTCCATTTAGTTATGTTCCGCATCCGCTAAGTGTAATAGCAGCAACTGAGCTTCAGGAATTTTTATCGCTACAGACTGATTTTGAACATAATTTTGGATTAGATCCATTGCAAAAAGGTTTGGTCATCGGTAAAATGTTTGGTGTTTTGGTAGTTCAAAAACAGAATGGAACATTAGGATATCTCACTGCTTTTTCCGGAAAGCTGGCTAACTCTAATAACATCGGCTCTTTTGTACCTCCGGTATTTGATATGCTTACAAAGAACAGTTTTTTTCTAAAAGAAGAACAAGTTTTAAACAACATCAACAAAGAAATTGAACTACTGGAACAGGATCCAGCCTATAAAGCCCTTTTGAAAGAAAAACTTTTACTATCTGTCACATCAAAACAGCAGATTAATGATAAAAAACAAAGTCTTAAACGGTTAAAAGCTGAAAGAAAAATCAAGCGTGAACAACTTAATGATCTTTTTGAATGTGAAGACCGGGAAGAACAGAAAAAAGATTTGATCCGACAGAGTTTGAGAGATAAACACGAACTCAATACATTGCTTAAAGATTGGAAAATACGTTTAGAGGTTTTAGAAAACAACATTGAAGAATACCAGCTAAAGATTGAAGAATTAAAAGCATTACGCAAAAAGAAATCCGGTATTTTGCAACAACAATTGTTTGAGCAATACCAATTTCTGAATGCAGAAGGAAATATTAAAAATCTTCTCGACATCTTTACTCCTAATACCCACAGTCATCCTCCGGCAGGGGCAGGGGAATGTTGTGCTCCCAAGCTTTTACATTATGCCTATCTTCATAATCTAAGACCTGTTGCCATGGCAGAATTCTGGTGGGGTGCTTCTCCAAAATCAGAAGTCAAAAAGCATAAACAGTTTTATCCCGCATGTTGGGGGAAATGTGAACCCATTTTGAAACACATGCTCACGGGATTAATAATAGATGAAAATCCATTGCTTAAAAATCCGGATGTCAATATAAAACTTCCGATAGTCTATGAAGATGTTTATATAGTAGTTATCAATAAACCGGCAGAATTCCTTACTGTTCCGGGTATTCATATAAAAGACTCTGTTTTTGAACGTATAAAAGCCTTATATCCTAATGCTACGGGACCATTGATTGTTCATCGTCTGGACATGTCCACTTCAGGTTTGCTTATCATTGCTAAATCAAAAGAAATACACAAACAGCTGCAATCACAGTTTATTAAAAGAACTGTTTTAAAAAGATATGTAGCATTATTAGACGGTGAATTAGAAGAATCATCCGGTATAATCGATCTTCCGTTAAGAGTTGATCTCGATGACAGACCGCGACAGCTCGTCTGCTACGACTATGGAAAAAAAGCAGTGACTAAATGGGAAATGATTACAAAAAAAGAAGGAAAAACACTGGTATATTTTTATCCGATAACAGGAAGAACACACCAGCTCAGAGTACATGCTTCTCATCAATCGGGACTTAATCATGCTATTGTAGGCGATGATTTATATGGAATACCAGCCAATCGGCTTCATTTGCATGCTGAGATGCTCGAAATCACACATCCTGTGAGTGGAGAAAGAATGCAGTTTCAGGCAGCAGCTGATTTTCAATAAAAAGTAAAAAAAAGTACGAAGTGAAAACTTCGTACTTTTTATATATTAAATATATGCTTATTGACGGGTATATTTTACAGTAACGTCAGTAGAACGACCGTTGAAAGTCATCTCATATTTTAAAACCAATTCAGTTTGATTAAATGAAACAACCTCTCTCGGCTGAGTTTCTCCGGTGATGCTGATAGCATCTTCAGTCCAGGTTCCTGCAATGTTTACATCTACACAGTTGCCTTCTTCATTTTTATTGTTCTGTTTTAAATTTACTACAGTACCTTCTTCAACAGTCAGATAGTCAGTGGCACAACCTCCTTTGATACTTGCATGATCAAATGGAAATTGATGCGTTTGTTCTTCCTGACCAGGAATTGTAAAACTATAAGACAATGTTGTCGCTTTCCATGTACCAACCATTAAGCTTACAGGATCCGGAGTGTCTGTTCCCGGATTTGGAGTATCAGTACCTGGATTCGGACTGTCAGTACTTGGAGTAGGAGTATCGGTAGTTACAACTGGTGAACTGTCATCACTACTACATGATACCATTGTTAAACCTGCAAAAGCAAATGCTGCTACAAAAAATATTTTTTTCATCGGATTAATTTTTATGCAAATATACTGTTATTTAGATTTAATAAAAAATCTTCATGCAAAAAAATGCTTTCTTTTGCCAAGTGAACTATTTGAAATATATTTGAGAAATTAAATTATTTACATGAAATTCGGAATTATTAAAGAAGGGAAAATACCACATGATAAAAGAGTGGTTTTTTCACCTGATGAATTGACACATTTTAAAAACGCATACCCACAAGCTTCATTTAAGGTTGAATCTTCTGATATCAGAGTTTTTAAAGATGAACAGTATGAGCAACAGGGATTTGAAATCACAACAGACATGACGGATTGTGATGTTTTATTAGGGGTAAAGGAAGTCCCATTAGATCAACTTATTCCTAATAAAACTTATTTTTTCTTTTCACATACAATAAAAAAACAGCCTTATAATAAAAAACTATTACAGGCATGTCTTGAAAAAAATATCAGACTTATAGACCATGAAACACTGGTTGATGATGAGGGGAACCGATTAATTGGTTTTGGAAGATACGCAGGAATTGTAGGAGCATACAACACCATCAGAGCCTTTGGTATTAAATATGAGCTTTTTAATCTTGCAAAAGCGACAACACTAAAATCAAAAGAAGAACTTATTGAACGTCTAAAAAAACCTTATTTACCACCGATAAAAATAGTTCTGACCGGAAAGGGGAAAGTTGCAATGGGAGCTAAAGAAATGCTCGATGCTATGAAAATGAAGGAAGTGACTATTGAAGACTATCTCCACAAAGAATTCGATGAACCTGTGTATGTTCAAATTGACGTAACGGATTATAACAGAAGAAAAGATGGTAAACCTTCAGACAGAAATGATTTCTTCGTAAATCCTGAAGAATATGAATCTGATTTTGAACGGTTTGTTTTTGTATCAGATATTTTTATTGCAGGACATTTTTATAAAGACGGATCACCGGTAATCCTGACACGTGATATGCTTAATCATGCTAAAAACATGATAAAAGTTATTGGCGATATTTCTTGTGATATCAATGGTCCTATAGAGTCAACAATCAGAAGTTCTACTATAGAAGAACCTTTATACGGATATTATCCTCGTGACAACCAGGAAGTATCTATCGATCATCCGGCAGCAGTTGTGGTGATGGCAGTAGATAATCTGCCTTGTGAACTACCGAAAGATGCCAGTGAAGGTTTTGGAAAGATGTTTTTGGAATCTGTAGTACCTGCTTTCTTTAACGGAGATAAAGATGGTGTATTACAAAGAGGGACTATTTGTGAAAATGGAAAATTGACTGCTCGTTTTGAATATTTAAAAGAGTATGCCGAGGTAAAGTAATTATTTATATTAAATAACTTAAAATTCTGATTATGAATATTAAAATAATATTAGGAATTTTTCTTTTGTTCGGTATCACAACTGCTACTGCACAGCAATCTTCTTTTATCAGAGCACAAGATGTGTCAGCAGTACAGCAACAAGATTACCTTTTGATTGATGTAAGAACACCCGAAGAATATCAGGAAGGAACGATTCCTTCTGCTATAAACATTGATGTTGAAAATGACGCTTTCAGAAGTGAAGTTGAAAAAATTGATAAGAATACGCCATTGATTATTTTTTGCAAGTTAGGAGGAAGGAGCGAGACAGCAGCTGAAATCTTAAGCAATCTTGGATTTACAAACGTAAAAGAGATTGAAGGTGGTTTTGAAGCATGGAGAGCTGTTCAAGAGGGTAAATGATATAATATTAATATTTATCATTTTTTTAAGAGATAGCATCAGGCAGTATCCTATTTATTTTCTTAAATTTGAACATATATAATTTAAAAATCAATTCCATATGGAGTTAGCATCTTTTCAAAATTTTATTAAAACAGTTTTAATTCTTGTTTTATTATACTATTTATTTAAGTTTGCCTTCAGACTTTTTGCTCCTATTTTAATTACAAAAGTAGTTAAAAAAGCCGAGCAGAGTTTTCAGGAAAAACAGAGAAGATATCAGGAGAACTATCAGTCACAAAACAATCAGACACAATCTGAAGATATAAACAAGCAGTTTTCAAAAAACAAATTTCCGCGTGAAAAGAAAAAAGTCGGAGAATATATAGATTTTGAAGAACTGAATTAGTCATTTTCTTTTTATAATATCCATAAAACCTTACAGAATCAAACTTCTGTAAGGTTTTATTTTTTTGTAGCCTTGATAATATTTGTTACTTTAGCCTTTATTCTAAAAAAGCATTTAATTGTTGTATGAAAAACTATAAGAACTATTTACCTCATTTGTTGGCCTTCATAGGTTTTATCATCTTATCTCTGGCGTATTTTAATCCTGTTTTATCAGGAAAAGAGATCATTCAGAGTGATATTGTACAGTATACCGGGATGGCAAAGGAACAAATGGATTATAGAACAAAATATGAAGAAGAGAGCTACTGGACCAATAGTGCTTTTGGGGGGATGCCTACCTATCAGTTGGGTGCCAAATATCCACACAATTATGTAAAACAATTGGATAGTGTACTGCGATTTTTACCACGCCCTGCAGATTATCTGTTCTTATATTTCATCGGTTTTTATATACTGCTCCTTTGTTTAAAAGTACGCCCGTTAAAAGCGTTTGCAGGGGCTTTGTTATTTGGTTTTTCTACGTATCTCATTGTCATCATTGGTGCTGGTCATAATGCTAAAGCCCATGCAATTGCGTATATGCCAATGGTACTTGCAGGCGTATTGCTTGTATTCAGGAAGCGTTATATTGTCGGAGGTTTGTTAACCATGGTTGCAGCTGCACTGGAAATAGGAGCCAACCATTTTCAGATGACCTATTACTTATTATTGTTATTACTTGCAGCAGCTGTTTTTTATACTATAGATTTTATCAAAAAGAAAGAATACAAAGAATTGGGTAAAGTGATGGCTGTATTTCTTGTAGCAGCCATTGTTGCTATCGGAAGCAATGCCACCAATCTTATGGCAACTTCTGAATATGCAGGTTTCAGTACCCGAAGTAAGAGTGATTTGACTATTGGTGCTGACGGATTGCCAAAACCATCTGATAATGCGATGTCTCATGAATATATAACAGAATACAGTTACGGACTTTTTGAAACATTCAATCTATTTGTTCCAAGACTCATGGGCGGAGGCGATGTTGAAAATTTAGGAGTTGATTCTAATGTAGGAAAGTTTTTTGTAGCAGTAGGAGCTTCACCAGCGGAAGCAGCTGAGTTTTCAAAGCATGTACTCACCTATTGGGGGAATCAGCCCGGAGTTGCAGCACCGGCTTATATAGGTGCTGTTGTTATCTTTCTTTTTATTCTCGCTTTATTTACTGAACATAGAAAAATTAAATATGTTTTTATAACGGGAATCATTTTCTCCATTATTTTGTCATGGGGACATAATTTTTTCCTGACCGATCTGATGATTGATTATTTTCCGATGTACAACAAATTCAGAGCTGTTACTTCCATTCAGGTTATTGCTGAAATTTGTTTTCCTGCATTGGCATTATTAGGTTTACAGTCATTTTTTAACCTCAATAGAGAAAAGAGATTGCAAAAACTAAAGAAAGCTTCAATAGTAGCCGGCAGTGTTATCGTCTTCTTATTTATTTGTAAAGGGTTTTTGGATTTTGCTTCAGAAAAAGACAACTACTACAGTACAAGGGTTTTTGGACAAATAGTTCCCGAATTTATTAAAGCACTGATCGAAGACAGAAGTGCGATGTACACATCTGATTTGATCCGTACTTTTATCTATGTAGCGGGTGCTGCCGGAATATTATACTTCTTCAGTATTGAAAAACTGAAGATGCAGTACACAGTGATTTTCATAGGAGCATTAGCCGTAATTGATCTTGTAAGTCTGGATCTCAATTATGTCAATAAAGATAATTTTGTGGAAGCATCTCAGGTAAAAACACCTTTTCAACCTACAGCAGCTGATCAAAAAATTTTACAGGATACTACTAAATTCCGTGTTTTCGAATTAAGCGGAGGCTTTAACAGTGCAAGAACTTCTTATTTCCACCATTCATTAGGAGGATATCATGCCGCTAAACCTAAAAAAATACAGGAGTTATTTGATTATCAAATTGCAAAAAACAATCATCAGGTACTTAATATGATGAATGTAAAATATGTAATTGATACAGATGATAACCAACAGCCGATAGCTTTAGAAAATCCGGAGGCAAACGGAAATGCATGGTTCGTTTCTCAGGTAGAAAAAGTAGCAACTGCAGATGAAGCAATGCAGGCACTTACGAAAGGCAACACAAAAACAACGGCTGTAGTAGAAAACAAATTTGCAGACAAAATCGCTCAAAAATATATAGTAGACAGTCTGGCATCTGTAAAAGTAGCCGATTATCGTTCAGATTATATAAAGTATAAAACAAACAATGCAAATGACGGATTGGTTGTGTTTTCAGAAGTATATTATCCAAAAGGATGGAAGATAACCATTGATGGTAAAGCGGCAGAAATGATAGAAGCCAATTATACTTTACGGGCTTTACCATTACCAAAAGGAAATCATACGGTTGAGTTTAAATTTGAGCCACAGGTAATCAAAACAGGAAGTACGATTGCTCTGATCAGTAATATTGCTATGTTTATTTTACTGATTGGAGGTATTTTTTATCTGTTCAGAAGCAGTAACCGGAAAGAAGCATAGAGAATGAAATCCATCTTATTAGTTGCGTTTGGAGGAGCAATTGGGAGCTGTATCCGTTATTTGTTAAACAAATTGATGCTGTGGAACAGTTTTCCTTTATCAACGTGGATAATCAACATATCAGGAAGTTTTCTAATCGGAATCTTGTTTGCTTATACACTAAAGAATCCGGAAAGTAAATGGATTAATTTGTTTTTAATGACGGGGCTTTGCGGTGGCTTTACAACTTTTTCAACCTTTTCATTAGAAACCTTAAGGTTACTACAGAATCACCAGTATCAGCTCGCCATTTTTTATATGCTCAGCAGTGTAATTGTTGCATTAGCTGCTACATTTTTAGGATTTGTTATAGCTAAATAATGAAGAAAAGAGTATTAATCATTACCTACTATTGGCCGCCTGCCGGAGGTCCCGGAGTACAACGATGGCTCAAGTTTGTAAAATACCTTCCCGAGTTTGGTATTGAACCGGTTGTATATATACCTGAAAATGCACATTATCCTATTATAGATAATGATCTGGAAAAAGAGATAGGCAAGGATGTTGAAATCATCAGATATCCTATAAAAGAACCTTATAAAATGGCTTCTTTGTTTTCAAAAAAGTCTACTAAGGATATCAGTTCAGGTATTATTCCTGTACAAAAGAAACAAAAACTGACGGAAAAAGCGTTACTCTGGATCAGAGGAAATTTTTTTATACCGGATGCCAGAATAGGATGGGTAAATCCGTCTGTAAGCTTTTTGGAAGATTACCTCAAAAAGCATCCTGTTGACAGTATTATTACCACAGGACCTCCTCATAGTGTGCATCTTATCGGTTTAAAATTAAAAAAAATGTTTTCCATAAACTGGCTGGCTGATTTCAGAGATCCCTGGACAACAATAGGTTATCATAAAGAACTTAAACTAACAGATAAAGCTGCTCAAAAGCATAAAGAGCTTGAAAAGAAAGTATTAAATACAGCAGATCATATTATTGTAACCAGTCCTACCACTAAAAGAGAATTTGAGCAAATTACAAAACAGCCTGTCAGTGTGATCACCAATGGTTATGATATTGAAAGAATACAAAAGCAACCTTTAGACAAAGAATTTACCATTGCCCATATCGGATCGCTTTTATCTAACCGTAATCCGAGAGTTTTATGGAAAGCATTGGCAGAATTGATAAAAGAAGAAAAAGGATTTAAAGATCATTTTCGCCTTAAATTGATCGGTAAAATAAGTGAGGAAATTTTATCCGTCTTAAAAGAGTTTCATTTAGAAGCTTACGTTCATAATATGGGGTATCTCTCTCATACAGATGCTTTAATACAACAAAGAACATCACAGGTATTATTACTGTTAGAAATTGACTCTGAAGACACTGTAGGGATTATACCCGGTAAATTATTTGAATATATGGCTGCAGAGCGCCCGATACTTTCTATTGGACCTGAAGGAGCAGATTTTTCTGAAATCATACGTAAGACCAATACTGGTGTATTTCATACGTATGAAGATAAAGAAGCCATAAAACAGACTCTTATCCATTACTACCACCAATACCTTGATCAGAATTTAAAAATATACGGTATGGGGTTACAGTATTACAGCCGGCGCAAATTAACTGAAAAATTAGCCGCATTGCTGATGGCACAATAAAAATAAAGAGCCTCTGATGAGGCTCTTATTTATTTTAATTTATCTTTAAGATATTTACCGGTAACGGATTTTTTATTTTTAATGATTTCTTCAGGAGTACCAAAAGCGACTACTTCACCGCCTTTTTCACCACCTTCAGGACCGATATCAATAATTTGATCGGCACATTTGATTAAGTCAAGATTGTGCTCTATCACAATAATTGAATGTCCTTTTTCAATAAGGGCTTCAAATGACTGTAACAACTTTTTAATATCGTGAAAATGGAGTCCGGTAGTAGGCTCGTCAAAAATAAACAAAGCTCTTTCTTTTACCATTCCTTTTCCTAAAAATGTTGCCAGTTTTATACGCTGTGCTTCACCACCGGAAAGGGTAGAAGAAGATTGCCCCAGCTTTACATATCCCAAACCTACATCGAGCAACGGCTGTATTTTTTGTACAATTTTAGACTGCTGATGCTTTTCGAAAAACTGAACCGCTTCATCAACGGTTAAAGAGAGGACATCATCTATATTTTTACCTTCAAACTGAACTTCCAGTATTTCTTTTTTGAATCGTTTTCCATGACATACTTCACATTCAAGATGTACATCTGCCATAAATTGCATTTCAATGGTTACCTCACCATCGCCTTTACATACTTCACAACGACCACCTTCTACATTAAATGAGAAATGTTTTGGCTGGTAGTTTCTGATTTTTGATAATTGCTGTTTAGAAAATAAATCGCGAATATCATCATACGCTTTGATATAAGTTATAGGATTCGATCTTGAACTCTTTCCTATTGGGTTCTGATCTACATATTCAATATGTTTTATATGAGAATAGGAACCCTGAATATCTGTAAATTTACCTGCTTTATCGCTTGTTCCTGTAAGCTTTTTCTGCAATACCGGAAACAGTATTTTCTTTACCAGCGTACTTTTTCCACTTCCTGAAATTCCGGTGATTACCGTAAGGCAATCTAAAGGGAAAACAACATCTATATTTTTGAGGTTATTTTCTCTGGCACCTTTTATTTCTATATAATTTTTAAACTTTCTTCTTTTTTGAGGAACTTCTATCTGCATTTTACCATTGAGATATTGTGCTGTAAGCGAGTCAGACTTCAATATTTCATCAAAATCTCCCTGAGCGACCAATTCTCCTCCGAGATATCCTGCTTCCGGTCCAATATCAATAATTTCATCTGCAGCTTTCATCACATCTTCATCATGCTCTACAATGATAACTGTATTGCCGAGGTCTTTTAAACTTTGAAGAACGTGTATCAGTTTTTCAGAATCTTTAGGATGTAAACCGATACTGGGTTCATCTAATATATACATAGAACCTACCAGGCTGCTGCCCAATGAAGTCGCCAGATTAATACGTTGAGATTCACCTCCTGATAATGAAGCAGAATTTCGGTTAAGAGTTAAATAACTCAATCCTACTTCAGATAAAAATTGCAAACGGTTATTGATTTCTAAAAGCAGTCGTTGTGCTATTTTTTGTTCAAACTCATTCAATTCAAGCTGCTTAAAAAAAGCAGCCAGCTTATCAATAGGTAAATCTACAAGATCAGAAATAGTTTTGCCTTGTATTTTAATATAATTTGCTTCTTTTCGCAAACGTTTTCCATTACATTCAGGACATCTGGTCTTTCCTCTGTAACGTGAAAGCAATACTCTGTTTTGAATTTTATAATTCTTCTCTTCCAATTCTTTAAAAAAGGCATGCAGTCCTGTAAAAAAATTATTTCCTTTCCATACCAATGCTTTCTCATCTTCTGTAAGTTCAAAATAAGGTTTGTGAACAGGAAAATCGAAATGATGTGACTTATTTACCAGTTGATCGCGATACCAGCTCATTGATTCACCTCTCCACGGATAAATGGCATTTTCATATACGGATAAAGCTGAATTGGGAATGACGAGATCCTCATCAATTCCAATGATATTACCATAGCCATCGCATGTAGGGCAAGCTCCATACGGATTATTAAAACTGAATAAGTGTACATTCGGCTCCAGAAAGGTAATCCCATCCGCTTCAAACTTATTGCTGAACTCAAATATATTGCCTGTTGAAAGTTCCTGAAGAAAACAAACGCCATCACCTTCAAAAAAAGCAGTCTGAATGGCATCTGCCAGACGGTTATAAAAATCTTCATCATGTTTTACAACAAGACGGTCCACAACGAGATAAACATCTTTAGGATTCAGATCAATATCCGGATTTTGTTCAATATACTCATCTAAACGCTGTATTTCATTGTGGAGTAATATTCTTAAAAAACCTTGTTGAAGAGCAATTTTTAACTGCTCAATAACGGTACGGTTTTTTTTCTTATAAAGAGGAGCCAGTAATAACCACTTGCTGTCTTCTTCAAACCCTTTCACTTCATTCACGACATCGGTAACAGTATCTTTTTTTACCTCTTTGCCTGATACAGGAGAAAACGTTTTGCCAATACGCGCATACAACAGCTTTAAATAATCATAAACCTCTGTAGATGTTCCTACAGTAGAGCGGGCATTAGTCGTGTTTACTTTTTGCTCGATAGCAATAGCAGGAGCAATTCCTTTGATATATTCTACTTTCGGTTTATCAATCCGGCCTAAAAACTGACGCGCATAAGAAGATAAACTTTCCACATATCTTCGCTGTCCTTCAGCATAAAGAGTATCAAAGGCCAGACTGGATTTTCCGGATCCGGATAATCCTGTAATTACCACCATTTTATTACGGGGTATAACTACATCTAAATTCTTTAAATTATGGAGGTTAGCTCCTTTGATAATGATATTCTTCTTAGGATCTATGGCAGAAAAATCTGTTTTTTTCATTCTTTATAAATAACAACAAATTTACGCATAATTTATAAAGATTGAAAGTTTTATATACAATCACAAAAATAGAATTAGAAGAAAATTTTATATTTTTTTTAACCTTTTGTTGGAGATAATAAAAAAATGAATATATTTGAAATGTTAATCTTTTATAAAAACCGCAAGCCTATACATAAAAATACTTTTAGAACATAGAAAATTATCTCACTAATTTAAAGTATTTATTATGGCAAAGAATGATTTGCCTGATGCAGTATTAATCCATCAATACGTTTCAGGAAACGAAGAGGCATTAGCGCAGCTGATAGAGCGCCATCAATCCAAAGTATTTCGATTCATCTATTCAAAAGTAAACGATCAGGAAATTGCAGATGACATTTTTCAGGATACTTTCATCAAAGTTATACATACCCTAAAAGGTAAAAATTATAAAGAAGAAGGGAAATTTCTTCCGTGGGTAATGCGTATTTCACACAATCTGGTTATTGATTATTTCAGAAAAAACAATCGTATGCCTATGCAGCGTGAAACGGAAGAATATTCTATTTTTAACTATATGGTAGACGCCAGTCCTAATATTGAAAGTGATTTAATTACTTCACAGATTGAATCAGATGTTCAAAAACTGATCAATGCTTTACCGGAAGATCAGAGGGAAGTAATCACTTTACGTATTTATCAGGACTTGAGTTTTAAAGAAATTGCTGAAATCACCGGCGTAAGTATTAATACAGCATTGGGAAGAATGCGATACGCTCTTCTGAACCTTCGTAAGAATATTGAAAAAAATCAAATTGTTTTGGAACACTAAACAATAATGAAAAAGTAATACCGTTATCTTATTAAAATAAACAGGTATTATATATGATAAAAAATTACAAATCTAACAGATCTGATACAGAAAATCTCGTCAGAAAACCAAGCCAGTCTACGATTGATTTTTTGCTTAATTATTCAAAATCAGTACGGATTATGAGCTTAAAACGAAAAGAGTTTATTCTTTTTATGAACTAAGTTTTTCTAATCGTTAAAAATACCAAATCCCTTATTCATAAGGGATTTGGTATTATATCATTACTTCTTTACAATCTTAGTACTATATCCGCGTTGTTGAGTATCTGGCGTATTGATTTCAAGCCAATAGATTCCTGAAGCAAGGTCTTGTATCTCTAATGTAATGTGTGGTCCTTTTTTATCTTTAAAAACTTTTACGAGTTTTCCATTGCTGTCATAAATTTTATACTCATATCGTTCTTTAGCGGTATCCGGCATCGCTATCTGCACTACATCCTTTACGGGATTGGGATAGATATTGATACCCTCTAATTCAAAAATTGGGTTGGATAAATAATAATTATAAAAATACGCTTTGTCTCCATTTTGGTTAGTGATGATCAATTGTTTTGTTGAGCCATCTATAGTATTAACTTCATAAGAATAGATAAGTGGAGCGGCTGTTACAAGCGGATTCATAACCGAAAAATAATAAAAGTAATAATCATTGTTTTCTTGCACACTACAAGCAGAAGGTACAATAGCAAGGCTAATCCATCCTTCAACAGAGAATTGTTGATTTTCTAAAAATAATAAATAATTACTTGAGTTATAAAAACAAAAATAAAATTCAAAATAGTCTTCAAACGAATTCTCAAATAATTTTAAATTAGGAACAGAACCAGATCTTTCATCATTCACAGGGGCTATATATTCTATGTCATTATATATAACTTTATGTACATACCACTCATTGTTTTTTAATTCTTCTTCCTGAGTTTGTGACTGTATAAGCGATGATTGTAGTAATAAGCATGCTACAAATAGGATTGATATAAGATTTTTCATACGGTTTATTTTTTAGGTTACTTCTTTATAATCTTAGTACTATATCCGCGTTGTTGAGCATCGGGTGTATTGATTTCCAGCCAATAGATTCCCGAAGCAAGGTCTTGTATCTCTAATGTAATGTGTGGTCCTTTTTTATCTTTAAAAACTTTTATGAGTTTTCCATTGCTGTCATAAATTTTATAGTCATATCGTTCTTTAGTAGTATCCAGCAAGTCTATCTGCACTACATCACTTACGGGATTGGGATAAATATTGATACCTTCTAATTCAAAAATTGGGTTTGATAAATATGAAGTGTAAAAATAGGCTTTATCTCCATTTTGGTTAGTGATGATCAATTGTTTTGTCGTACTATCTATACTATTAACTTCATAAGAATAAAAATAAGGTGTAATAGTAGCATCAAATACATTCATCACTGAAAAATAATAAAAGTAATAATCATTGTTTTCTTGAACAATACAAGCAGAAGGTGAAACACCAGGACTAATCCATCCAATTGAAGAAAATTGTTGATTTTCTAAAAATAATAAATTATTGCTTGTTCTAATAAAACAAAAAATAATTACAAAAAAACCCTCAGACGAATTCTCAAAAAATTTTAAATTAGGAACAGAACCAGATCTTTCATCATTCACAGGGGCTATATATTCTATGTCATTATATATAACTTTATGTACATACCACTCATTGTTTTTTAATTCTTCTTCCTGAGTTTGTGCCTGTAGGGATAGTGATTGCAGGAATAGACCTACTACTGCCATAATAGATATAAAATTTTTCATACGGTTTACTTTTTAGGTTACTTCTTTATAATCTTAGTACTATATCCGTGTTGCTGAGTATCTGGTGTATTGATTTCCAGCCAATAGATTCCCGAAGCAAGGTCTTGTATCTCTAATGTAATGTTTTGTCCTTTTTTATCTTTAAAGACTTTTATGAGTTTTCCATTACTATCATAAATTTTATAGTCATATCGTTCTTTAGCGGTATCAGGCAACGCTATCTGCACTACATCCTTTACGGGATTGGGATAGATATTGATACCTTGTAATTCAAAAATTGGGTTGGATAAATAATAATTATAAAAATAGGCTTTATCACCATTTTGGTTAGTGATGATCAATTGCTTAGTAGCACTGTCTATGATATTTACTTCATAAGAGTAAAGGTAGGGAGTTACAGGCTCAAACACCTTCATAACTGAAGAGTATAAAAAATCATAATCTGAATTTTCTTGAATAGAACAAGATGATGGAATAATTGCCAAACTAATCCATCCTTCAACAGAGAATTGTTGATTCTCTAAAAACATAACATTATTACCATAATAACTTGAACAAAAGAATAATTCAAAATATTCGTAATCTTGATTAAAATTAAAATTATAATTATAAAAAAAGTTTAGTCTCTCCTCATTTAAAGGAGCTATATATTCAGTATCATCCAAAATAACTTTGTGTACATACCACAGATTGTTTTTTAATTCTTCTTCCTGAGTTTGTGCGCTCATAAAAGGTATATTTAATACTAAAAATAGTATCGTAATAATGTAAACCTGCTTTTTCATAATGATTGTTTTATAATGGTTTTAGAATCAGAAACCGTTCCATCCGAAATTAATACAATTGAATATACTCCGGAAGGATAGGAGGATAAATCTAACTGAACATTCGTGTCTTCTATATTTAAAATATAATTATGAGATACATTTGTTCCGTAAGTACCTGTAACAGACAGATAGGCAGAACTTCCTTTATTGATTTTGTATGCTACGATAAGCTTTTCAGTAACCGGATTGGGAAAAACATGGGTGATGGTATCCGGTTTTAGGGTAATTTCTATGTCATCATAATCTTTAAAACCGTCTTCAAGTGTGATCACTTCCAGTTTGTAACGGTTAGACAGTGCTACAGACGTTTCAAAATCGATCCCTTCATGCAACAGATTTCCATCCATATCATACCAGTTATACACAGCAGGTTTTCCAACGGATTGTGCTTTTAAATATACCGGTTCTTCTTTATCTACTGTTGTATTACCCTGAGCCCGTGCATAAAAGAGCTCTCTTGGATATTTGTGTATTTCATAGGTTTCACCGCCAAAGGTTTTTCGGCTTTCAGACAACTGCTGAACAACGTTCATCACAAATTTCTCTTTTTGAGTTATTTTCCTTGTAAGAAAATGAAATTTTACATCAACTGTTCCTATTTCTTTTGTGTCAAAATCTAAATTCTGAATTTCTGCATCAGCTTCTGTAATAAGGATGCTGTTGCCTTTTACTTTTATGCCAACGCCTTTATATCCGCCTTTTTTCCACGCATTATACACAATATCATCTAAGATCACTTTTACTTCGGCTTCTTTAAATAAACTGTTGCCGAGATCAGAGGTGGGAATCGTAAATTTCAGATTGAATTTTTGAGGGATTTTTAATGGATTACCAACAGCAATTACACCCCCGATAGGCTTCCCTATATTGTTTGGATTTAAATCGACAATAGTAAGATTTTTCCATGCAATATTGTTATTTTTTTTCACATTATCAGTTAAGAATTCGCCTTCAGCAACAGTCATAGGGTCATCTGGAGAATCAATTCTGGCTAACAGGCAAAAATGCCAGGGCTCATCATTAATAGATTGATAAATATTGGGATTGGGAACAAGCCAGGGCAATTTAACAACCACATCCTGTCCGGGCTGCAAGACCGGAATAGTAATTTCTCCTATCGGAGCTCCTAATAAAGGTCCGTTATTCGGAAAATTATTTTGCCCGTTCCAATGCGTGTCCCAATTCAAAGATGTAGAGGCTTTAGACCAGTACAGTTTTACTTTTTCTGTGCCCGAAGATACTTTACAGCTTTTGTTAAACACCCGTATATAGACATAATTGGGTTTTGATGTATGGTATTCCGGATTTTGATGTTGCTCGATACCATCATCTTCATTACGAACCCAGATATCATTACTGTTCCAATATACCTCTGTTAAAGTATTGGGCTCTGCTCCATGATCTTCTTTATTATCGCGAATCATCAAGTCTAAATTATCCGAAGGATTGAGCATACAATGGGCCCGCATAACCGCTCTGTAGGCGTTGATTCTTCCTGTTCCTAATTTGCCAATAAACGGTGCATTTTCAGGAATATGATAAATATTGTCTGTGGTTTCTTCAACGATCTGTTTGACCTGAACGGCAGTCAGATCAGGATTGGCTGCTCTGACTAAAGCTGCCAATCCCGAAACCACCGGTGCTCCTGCTGAAGTTCCTGGAGCATCACTACTGTAGGTATCAACAGAACCTGCGATACCATTAGTATTGGTTGCTCTGAACAAGTCATAACATGGAACCGCTACATTTACTTTATCATTTACCGTCATGGTACTTTTTTCAGTACCTATATAGTAAGTAGCTACATCTTTCCAGTTGGTTTGAATACCATTAGGGGCTGTAACACCCTGATCATATTTACTTCCAACACCCGTAACAGAAATTACCGCATTATAAGAGGCCGGATAACGGTATCTAAATTGATTGAAGTTATCAAAATAGAATCTACCATTACCTGCAGCTGCTACTAATACAATATCTAAATCATTGTGTATTTCGTTATATAAATCATTATCATATTGTTTATAATCTATATCTCCCCAACTCATATTGATGACTTTCACATTGGGAATTTGTGATAATTCATAAACATCAATCGGTTTAAGTCCAACTCTACCAATAATCTTTGTATTATAGCCAATACTTGCTAAGCCTTTGCCATTATTCGTGTCTCCAGCAGCAAGACTGGATACTTCTATTCCATGGCTGTAACTACCTCCTTGTGGTACAGTACTGCCACTAATTCCAATAATTTTATCAGCTAACTCTTCATGAACAGTATTAAACCAGCTATCTGCAATACCAATATTAATATTTGGATCTCCTTTGGTGACAGACCATGCCAATGGAGCTCTTATCAATTCTAAATAATCATTAGGGGAACCATCCGGTAACATAAAATCATTTGGGTATTCCATTGCTAAAGCAGCTTCTTCCATTTTTTCTCCATACGTAATAAACTTATTTTTAAGAAGGGAGGTAAGGTTTAACGAAGAATTTTCTACTCTAACGAGATAGACCGTATTTAAATAGGATTTTAAATTGGGAAAAGCTTTTCGATATTCCAGAATATTTTTATCCTGAAACAGTTTCTGAATCGATGTATCAGCAAAACTTAACTGCAGGTATTTTCCTTTTTGTTGCGTGCTAATCGGAATAAATTTTTTTTCTTCTTTTGGAGTAAATAAAAACTCCTGTACCTGTTGTGCATGGCCATAATGGGCTACAATAAGTACCAAAATCGTGTAAATTGCTCTCATAAAAGTGCTCTTTTTTGGTTCATATAAAATGATTTTGGTAGAAGAATTTTCTTAAAAATAGGAATAATATGTAACCACACAAATTATTTAACATAAAAAAATAATAAAAAATTATTTTTTTGTTACATTTTAAGAACAAAAAAGCACTAAAAAATGCCCCGATAAGTTATTCTCTTATCGGGGCATATATATTTTATTTAAGCTGTTTCTTTTTATAATATTCGTTTAATACACTTTTCCTGCCGATTGTTGCCGTAATACTATCTTTTTCAAGATTCCATCCGCGGGCAGGGGAGTATTCTCTGCCATACCATATCATCTGCAGGTGCAATTTATTCCAGATGTTTTGAGGAAAAATCTTTTTGGCATCGCGTTCCGTCTGCTCAACGCTTTTACCGTTTGAAAGATTCCACCGATACATGAGTCTGTGAATATGAGTATCTACTGGAAAAGTAGGAATATCAAAAGCCTGTGCCAGCACCACACTTGCTGTTTTATGTCCGACAGCCGGCAGCTCTTCAAGATCAGCAAAATTGGCAGGTACCTGTCCATTGTGTTTGTCTATCAAAATCTGAGACAAACCGTGAATGCCTTTTGATTTCATCGGTGCGAGTCCGCATGGTCGTATAATATCTGCAATTTCTTCTACAGTTAAATTTACCATATCATACGGATTATCGGCCTTGGCAAATAAATGCGGAGTGGTAAGATTCACACGTACATCGGTACATTGAGCAGATAATAAAACGGCAATTAAAAGCGTATATGGATCTTTGTGATCTAACGGAACCGGTATTACCGGATATATATTTTCAAGCGTATCTATTACAAACTGGATTTTTTCCTTTTTAGTCATCACATATTTTTATAAACATCAAAAATACAATTTCTTCTTTTAACGCAAATAATTGACTAAATTTACCTGAAAAAATCATGATGACACTGAAAATAGGAGATAAAGCGCCTGAATTTAAAGGAACCGATGAAAAAGGAAACATCCATACGTTAAAAGATTACAAAGGTAAAAAATTGGTCATCTTTTTTTATCCCAAAGCTTCGACTCCGGGTTGCACTGCAGAAGCTTGCGATCTTAGAGATAATTTTGAACGCTTTAAGGCTCAGAATTATGAACTATTAGGAGTTAGTGCAGACAGCGCTTTGCGTCAGCAAAAGTTTAAAGAAAAATATGAATTGCCCTTTCCGTTGATTGCTGATGAAGCAAAAGAAGTTATTACTGCATTTGGCGTATGGGGTCCCAAAAAGTTTATGGGAAAAGAATTTGACGGCATTCACCGTACCACCTTTGTAATTGATGAAAAAGGATATATTGAAGATATTATTACCAAAGTAAAAACAAAAGAACACAGCAGCCAGCTGCTAAAATAAAAGAGCAATAATTGCTCTTTTATTTTTTAATAGTATGGAATAGTATATTTTTTAAGTTTGCTACATTTTTTGAAAGGTAATTTTTTTAAAATTTGTGTTCATATACCAAAAATCACCTGATATAATTGCTTATATTTATCTACAATAATATAAGAATATAAAAGTACTTTTATCAAACTGCAGACGATAAAATAGCACTCTAAAAGGAAACGGTACTTATACAAATCTTCATTCAGACAAAAATGGAAAATCTGGAAAATAAATTATTGAAAAGAGACATAAAACCTACTTCTGTAAGATTGTTAATATTGAAATCAATGACCGAATTTAAAACCGCATTTAGTCTTACAGATTTGGAAACGGCATTAGAAACGGTCAATAAATCAACTATTTTCAGAACACTGCATCTCTTTTTGGAAAAACTCCTTATCCATACAATAGACGACGGATCCGGTTCTATGAAATATTCAATATGTAGTGATGACTGTATGTGTACATTGGGCGAATTGCATGTGCATTTTACCTGTAATAAATGTAAAAATACCTATTGTCTGGAAAGCATTTCAATACCTTCGATACAGCTGCCTGAACAATTTTTATTGCAAAACGTTAATTTTGTAATGAAAGGTTTGTGTAGTAAATGTTCCTGATTTTTTTTATGTTTTATGGGGATAAAAAAGAATCACTTAATAAGTAATGATCTCATTACATTTTGTATTTGCAACCAGGTTCCCGAAATATGCCTTTACTTTTGTTAGTGAAATGTAATATTAGTATTTCAAAAATTGATTACGAATCTAAAATCTTACAGTTATGTCTAAAATATGTTGTAGTACAGAAGATGACACACCAGATGTAAAAAAAGCACATAAGCAAACCGCTTCAGATCATTCTCATAAAGAACATAATGATACAGACGGGCATGATCACAGTCATGATGATACGGATAAAAGTACGTTTATGTTATTTTTGCCGGCTATAATTTCCTTACTGCTGCTGCTTACCGGAATTGGTTTTGATAATTATTTTTCACAACCGTGGTTCAGCGGATGGGTTAGAACGGCATGGTATGTAATTGCATACTTACCGGTAGGTTTACCGGTTATAAAAGAAGCAGTGGAAAGCATTCGTTATAAAGATTTCTTTTCTGAATTCTTTTTAATGAGTATCGCTACCTTAGGAGCTTTTGCAATAGGTGAATATCCGGAAGCCGTTGCTGTTATGCTTTTTTATGCGGTTGGAGAAGCTTTTCAGACTATGGCCGTATCAAGAGCAAAAGGCAATATTAAAAATCTACTGGATCAAAGGCCTGACGAAGTGACTGTTTCACAAAATGGCACCTATAAAACAATAAAAGCAGAAGACGCTAAAATAGGAGATGTTTTACAATTAAAACCCGGAGAAAAATTAGGACTTGATGGGGTATTGCTTTCTGACAGAGCTTCTTTTAATACGTCGGCACTTACCGGAGAAAGTAAACCGGATACCAAATCTAAAGGAGAAACTGTTCTTGCGGGAATGATCAATCTCAATACGGTTACTGAAGTGGAAGTTACTGCGGCTTATAACGATAGTAAATTGAGTAAAATATTGGAACTTGTTCAGGATGCAACAAAACAAAAATCACCTACTGAGCTGTTCATTCGCAAGTTTGCTAAAATATATACGCCGATTGTTACTTTTTAGCGGTTGGAATTGCTTTGCTGCCGTATTTTTTTGTGCAGGACTATGTGTTTACACAATGGCTATACAGAGCATTGGTATTTCTGGTTATTTCGTGTCCATGTGCTTTGGTTATATCTATTCCTTTGGGATACTTTGGTGGAATAGGAGCAGCAAGCCGGAACGGTATTCTATTCAAGGGATCTAATTTTCTTGATAAACTGGCCGAAATAAAAAATGTGGTGATGGATAAAACCGGTACTATGACAGAAGGAGTATTTAAAGTACAGGAGGTAGTCATAAAACCTGAGTTCAATAAAGATGAAATTCTGCTTCTTGTAAACATGCTCGAAAAAATGAGTACCCATCCTGTAGCCACAGCCATTGACAACTATGTTGGAAAAACAGATGCTACCATACAATTATTGAATATAGAAGAAATTGCCGGTCATGGACTCAAAACTACAGTAAACGGTAAAGAACTGTTGGTAGGTAATTTTAGGCTGCTTGATAAATTTAATATCAGTTATGATGCTGATACCGCAAATATGGTATATACGGTTATCGCCATTGCTTACGGAGGTAAATTTGCCGGTTATCTGACCATTTCCGATAGTATTAAGACCGATGCCAAGGCTACGGTACAAAAGCTCCATGATATGAATGTCAAAGCCGTTATGCTGAGTGGTGATAAGACCGCTGTTGTAAATTATGTGGCTCATGAACTGGCAATAGATACTGCGTATGGCGATTTACTACCAGAAGATAAAGTAAATAAGGTTAAAGAAATATTAGCGGGTAGTGGCAGTGTGGCTTTCGTCGGAGATGGGGTTAATGATGCACCTGTAATAGCGCTCAGCGATGTAGGTATTGCCATGGGAGGATTGGGCAGCGATGCTGCAATTGAAACTGCAGATGTAGTAATACAGGATGATATGCCTTCAAAGATACCAATGGCAATCAATATTGGTAAACAGACTAAAAAAATTGTCTGGCAGAATATCACTCTGGCATTTACGGTAAAGGTTATTGTCTTAATTCTGGGAGCCGGCGGACTTGCAACCATGTGGGAAGCTGTTTTTGCCGATGTGGGGGTAGCCCTTCTTGCCGTACTGAATGCAGTAAGAATACAGAAAATGAGATTTTAAAAAATGGAAAACCGCAGATGATACTGCGGTTTTTTTGTAATTGTAGAAAACTATCTCCATTCATGACGCTTTATCGCCTCTGTTATGTGAGCTAAATGATGCATGGAATGCCACGCATACATACCGGTAACTTCATCAATACGAAATGCCTTTCTCTGTTCGGGATGGAAAAATGTTTTCTGTCTTTCCTCGTCTTTAAGACTGTTCAATAAAAATACCCATTTGGCGTGAACGCCCTCAAGAATACTTAAAGACGGTATAACAGACATTTCTTTTGTATCTGTAAGTTCAGCCCAGCTATTCTCATCATAAGGCTTTACAGTTGGCTGCTCTTCCGTCAGAGCAAGTTTTAGACGGATGAGGCTGTTCATGTGGCTATCTGCACAATGATGTATTACCTGTCTTATGGTCCATCCTCCAGGACGATAGGAAGTATTGAGTTGTTCATCGGTTAAATGTTGTACTGCTGCTTTTAACTTTGACGGAAAAACAGACAGTATGGAAACCCATTCCCGAAAAACAGCATCTGAAATTATTTCAGGTAATTCTAATTTTCCGATCGGATATTTTAATTTTTCTATAGACATATTTTTTGGAGATATAAGTTATTTGCTATCAAAAAGAAAAAGAGCTTATTCTATGAGAACAGCTCTTTTTAGTATTTGTTGGTATGAATCGAACCGTTAAATGTTGATATAATTGATCTGATCCTGATACAAACGTACACTCCCGTTTTAAAAGTTTCTCTAAAGCTAAAGATGATTTTCTCGCTCTAGTTCCAGCAGCTTTATTTTCTTTTTCCATTTGTAATTGAGCATCTGAATGAACGTTTCAAATTCTGCGTTCAATTGTTCTAAAAGTTCTTTCATTATAATATTTTTTATGCAAATATAGCATTTGAAACAGTAATAGGGAGGAACTTTACATTAATATTTTAATGCTTTAAAATTGATAATTATCGTAATCATCTTAAAAAGAAGACTAAATTATAAAACAATATTTAAATATAAAGCTATATTTATATTTAAATATGTATATATTTTTTTATATGTATATTTATTATATATTACTATACATATATATTTTTTAATTAAATGATAACTAGTAAGTTATTATGACACTTTACATTTAAAAAATTTTCATCTAATGAAAGCCTTCCCTCAAAATTCTTATCTTTCACCTAAAAGATTTAACATCAGTTTGATCTCCTCTAAGTAATATTTCTACATCAATAAAAGATAAAATTATAGTCAAAATAGATGGCCAAATTATTAAATCACATTTAATATCTGATAAGTAATTAGTACAACCAAAGAATTTTTCCATTTTTAATACAGTACGCTACACTTCGGACAATCTCCTTAAGAGTAATCAAATTGCACTTGAAAAGTACTGTCATTTACAAAAAGTTTTGCTTGAAAATTAATTCCTTGTTTTGAAGTAAAATTTAAAAAAGGAGTGTAGTTGCAGTAACTAATAACCTTACAATATCTTCAGTCATTTACAGTTCCATTATAAGAACGGTAAATAAACATTCCACATTTTCGATTAAATAATTTTCACATCCCAGCCTTGCTTTGTTCTTAGAATTTCGCCATCACAATTAACACACTTAACATTA
>NZ_JAUFQU010000013.1:0-23316 GCF_030409925.1 Paenimyroides ceti | reverse complement strand
GCACTGCATCCTCACCAAATGTTTCATAAAAGTCACCTACTCTGAAAAGCAAGCACGCATCGGGATACTTATTTTTAATCTCGTTGTACTGTTTCATTAAGGGGTTTCTTTTACTTCTTTCGGCGTTTTTACTTTAGCAGACATTTTTTTAGGGGTGTATTTTAGTTTATACAAATATAATATAGATTTCAGTAAGATAAAATCACAGCAGTGTCAGAAACAAAAATAACGAAATAAAAAAAGCCCCGCAATGCGAGGCTGATTTTATTTCCAAAGCTAAAAATTAGTTAGCTGGAGTAGCTGGAGCTGTTTCGTTAGCTGGAGTCTCAGTAGCTGGAGTTTCAGTAGCTGGAGTTTCAACTGCTGGAGCTTCCTCAACTGCTGGAGCTTCTTCAACTGCTGGAGTTTCAACTGCTGGAGTTTCTTCAACTGCTGCTTCTTTGTTAGTTTCTTTACAAGATACGAATGCTAATGAAGCAACGAATGCTAAGCTTAATGCGATTTTTTTCATTTTTTTAATTATAAAAGTTAATTATTAATTCGAAACAAAGATATGAAATTTTTGATTCGATGATAAAAATGTGATATTTTTTTTAAAAAAGATTAACATATTGATTGTTAACGCTTTGTTTTGGTTTTTTGTTTCGGATTTACGATTTTTATTTCATCAATCAGATGTTTTGCGTCGGCAAACTTGTCAATGATGAATAAAATATATCTGCTGTCTACCATAATGTTTCTGCAAATCTCCGGATCGTAATAAATATCACTCATCGTTCCTTCCCATACGCGGTCAAAATTCAAGCCGATAAGATTTCCATAGGCATCAATGGCAGGAGAACCTGAGTTACCACCCGTAGTATGATTGGTACCGATAAAGTTTACAGGCAGTTTACCATTTTTATCTGCATAAATTCCAAAATCTTTTGCATTGTATAAATCCATTAGTTTTTGAGGAACATCAAATTCATAATCTCCGGGTACATATTTTTCCATAACGCCGTCCAGATAGGTAATATGGCTGTAAGAAACCGCATCTCTTGGTTCATATCCTTTTACTTTTCCATAGGTCAGACGCAAAGTACTGTTGGCATCCGGAAAAATTCGTGCTTCCGGATACAGTTCGAGCTGCGCTTTCATATAAGTACGCTGCAAAGCATTGATTTGCTCATTTAAGGCATCATAAGCAGGAGCTATCTTTGAAAAGTAATTGTCTCCCATCTCTTTTGCCAATATAAATCCGGCATCTTTGTTGAGTTTTTTGATAACATCTTCTGCCTTTCCGTCCAATAAAGCTTTTAATTTATTATAATCTGTTAAAGCTGAGGTGCTGTATACTTTTTCTGCGAGTTGTTCATAATTAATGTTTTGAATCGAAGCAGGAGTAAGTTCTTTAGGTGCTTTTTTACCATAAAGAGCAACCGCTTTTTCAAAAATACCTTTATCTACATCGGTATTCAGATCTTTATAAAGTGTTTCTAAAGAAGAGATCAGATTCGCTTTTCGATCGTTAAAAGATTGTTCGCCCCGGTTTTTGTAAACATTTTCAAGCTGGTAAAGTTGAAATCCTACCTGTAGCAGCTCATTGTTTCGTAAGGCAACTTCCTGAAAATAATCTCTTGCAAGAGCATAAGGTGTGATTTCCTTATATAGTTTTTCGAATTCCGGCAATAGCGTTCCGTATTCCTTTTGTTTGTTTTTTGCAGCAGCACGCGCAGTGAAATCTTTTTCAAAAGCCTGTTTTACTTTTACAGCATCCGATTTTTTTAATCCCTGGATTTCACCAATCCATTTTTTCCATGCATTGGCAATGCTTGCATATTTAGATGCATATTGAATTTTGATAGCCGCGTCCTGACGCATATAGCTGTCTGCTACTTTTAAGGAAGCATCGCGGATTTCTATTTTTGCAGGATTCAGATCATTAATAATCTGCTCTACGGCATAGGAAGGAAGATATTCCTGAGTACGTCCCGGAAAACCAAAAACCAGTGTAAAATCATTTTCTTCTACGCCGCCAACAGAAATTGGCAAGAAGTGTTTTGGGGTATAAGGTACATTGTCTTTTGAATACGCTGCCGGGCGGTTGTTTTTATCGGCATAAATACGGAAAAGTGAAAAATCTCCTGTATGTCTCGGCCATACCCAGTTATAATAAAGAAACTAGAAAATGAAATAAAAGAGGTGTCTCTTGAACTGGATGGTTCCATAGCTTTGTATGAAGTTATTATTGAATTGATATTATCGATACTTTCGGAAATAAAGGAATATATACTAAAAAATGGCTTTGAAAGTATAGATGGAGAGATCCACTTTTTCAAATATCAAAAACCAGTCATTGTTGCAAAACTCATTTACTATAACGCTATCTATAAAATAGAGACAAAAAAACCTTATGGAGAGAAGCAAGTAAAGAAATACCTTAACAAGGAACAGAAAAAACTCAAAAAGTTCTTTGACAACAATATTGATTTTTACAAGTATTACCGTAGTGGCAACTCTTTTCTCGATGAGAATTTCTTTGTACGTGGAAAACACGATATAAGGTTGTGGTTGGATACGTTTTATTTTGAAGCAGACCACCGTTTTTGTACTTCTCATGATTATAAAGTCGCCAAAATAATCGCCAATGATTTGATACAGGTTTACCTTGAAGACCAGCTCAATAGCAATCAGGAAAAAGCGTTTGATAACTCTTCGCTCAATTGGACAGGAAGTAAAACGGCATTGACCGAACTGATTTATGCCCTGAATTCCCACGGTGTATTCAATAATGGAAATGCAGACATAAGATTGATTGCCAAAACATTTGAAAGCACCCTTAATATTGACTTGGGCGATTTCTATCATACATTTATGGAACTAAAATCCCGAAAAATAAACCAAACTAAATTCCTTGATAGTCTGCGGGATGCCCTGATAAAGAAAATGGACGAACAGGACGAAAGATAATGAACACAATTACAGTACTCCCCGTGGGATATGTACACTTTTAGTCCGAACGATACTTTCAGACACCTTTGGAGTTTCTGTATGCTTTTCCGCTTGTTCTTCGGGTTCTTCTTTCGCTTTTGTCATAGACAGCTGTATCTTCCGCTCCACGGAAGCCAGCTCCGTTTTGAGTTCACTCAACCGGTGTTCTTTGCTCCACGTACCATTCAGCACTTCCTGAAGAACAGGTACATCTTTTTGTATTTCAGTAATTTTCTTTTGCTCCTGCTCAATATAGACAGGTAGCTTTTCCAATGCATTGAGGAAATTCATAGATGCCAGTTTCTCATCTTTGGCGATGATACCGTTGTTATAGGTGTATTTGATATTGCCCTCACCTTGTATCAAAAAACGGTTTACCCGAATATCCACGCCCTCTTTTTGCGACATTTCCGTTTTGACCAAAAGCTGAAAACCGTAAAGACTGCCGATTTCTTCATAATCCCCGCCTGTGCGGGATTTATCCGCAAGCTGACCCAGCTTTGCACCGATTTGTTTGGTGTCCGCATTGGGCGATAAGCCCTCCAATTTAATAAGGTTGGCAACAGTGCCGTCAGACCGTTTTTGGATACGCCCTTGCAGGTTGTTCCAATCAAGACTCATACGGTCAAAGCGGGACTGGGCTTTTTCCAGTTCTGCCGTATATTCTCCCAATTTATATTTCGCACCTGATTTGGAGCGGTAGAACGATTGGCGTTCGCTTTCCAGTCCGGCAATCTGCTTTTCTATTTTAGCTTTGTCCAGCAGGTCGGTGTTTCCCATCAGGATAGCCACGTACTCCGAAAAGTTCATTCCCGATTTTTCGTCCATACTGCCCTCGTCAATCGTCCGTTTGCCAAGATTGTTGGATTTTAGTTGGTTGATGAATAGCTGTTTGTTGTACAGCAGGTTGAACTTGTAGCTGTCCAACGATTTTTCTACTGCGTATATGATGACGTCCACTTTGTTGTTGTTAAAATGTTTAGCGATTTCATTACCTTTTCGGATAGCCCGACCGTCCCTTTGTGCAAGGTCGGACGGTCGCCACGGCGTATCCAGATGATGCACGACAACAGCCCTTTTCTGTGCGTTTACGCCTGTACCTAACATACTCGTTGAGCCGAACAGCACACGGATGGTACCGTCGTTCATTCCCTTGATGAGTGCCTTGCGTTGCTTGTCGTTTTTTGCTTCCTGTATAAAGCGGATTTCGTGTGCAGGTATGCCGTGGTCTTCCACGAGCTTGCGTTTGATTTCGGAATAGATGTTCCATTGGTTAGGTTTGTACGTTCCCAAATCCGAAAAAACGAACTGCGTTCCTTTCTGTGCATTGAATTTGTTGTAATACTTGGCGATATTATTGGCACAGTGCGTAGCCTTGTTGTCGGAGTGGTCTTCGTAATGTGGGCTTACCATCCGCATATCGAGCGACATCTTGCGGGCGTAGTCCGTAGCGATAAGCATCTTTGCTTTTTCCTCCCTTTGGGATAACGGTGCTCTGCCCAACAATTCGCCCTTGCCTGTTTCGGCAAACTGCATCAGACTTTGGATAAAATCTTCCTGATCGGGCGTGGGTGGTATGTTATAAAATATCTCGTTCTTTTCGGGGCGGTCGATGCCAATCATTTCGGCAGTACGGTAGTCCGTGATTTCGGAGTAGAACTGGGCAAGCTCCGGCACTTTGATAAAGTAGCGGAAACGTTCTTTTGCCACGATATTGTTAGCCACCGAAAATTCATAATCGGTTGTTTTCTTCGCATAAATCGCCGCCCACGCATCAAAGGAGTTGATGCCCTGTTTTGCCAATGCCCGTGGTCGCAGGTATTTAAAGAGCAGGTACAGTTCGGTAAGCGAATTACTGATAGTTGTACCCGAAAGGAAAGTTGCTCCCATATCTGCATCAATGCGTTCCTGTATGGTACGGATAGCGAAGAGCAGGTTCATTGCCTTTTGGCTTCCCTCTTGATTGCCCAATCCGGCAACCCTCGAATGCCTTGTTTGGAACATAAGGTTCTTGAACTGGTGGCTTTCGTCCACAAACAAGTGGTCTATGCCCATCATCTTAAAATCCACTACATCATCTTTGCGGTTTTCAATATCGTGTTGTAACGTTTTCAGTTTTACTTCGAGGTTTTCCTTTTGTTTTTCCGCTCCTTTTAGCATCCATCTGGTTACTTCATCGCCCTGGCTTCGCATAACATCAAGGTTTTCCTCTACAGTGTCCAACTCTGCTTGCAGGATGTCCTTTTGTATTTCGGACGACTGGGGTATCATTCCGAACTGGTCGTGCGTGAGGATTACGCAATCCCAATCATTATTTTTGATGTCCCCGAAAATCCGCTGGCGTTTTTCGGGCGTAAAATCATCAATGCCGGGATAGAGGATTTTTGCGTGGGGATAAGCGGTGCGGTAGGCTTCGGCTATTTCGGGTATATTGGCTTTCAACCCGATAATCATCGGTTTGTGGGCTAATCCCAAACGCTTCATTTCCTGTGCCCCTGTACACATTATCAACGTCTTTCCTGCACCTACTTCGTGGTCGCAGATAGCACCGTTGTTGAGCTTTATCATCCATACGGCATCCTTTTGGCTACTGTACAGGTCTTCAATCCCTAAACCCTTGCGGTCTAATCCCGGAAATTCCTGATGGGAGCCGTCATAGTCCGGTCGGACGAAACAGTTAAAGGTATTGTTGTATCGGTCGGTCAGCCGTGTTTTGAATTCATCGTTCTGGGCGTAAAGCCACTCGGTAAAGGCGATACGGATTTCGTCAATCTTGGTGTTCGCCATCTGTATGGCTTCCATATCCCGCACCTTGACATCTTTGCCATCGACCTGTACCGTTTTGGAAATATCAGGCGTGGTATTGACAAGGGCGTGTTTGAGCAGGGCAATTCCGTCAAACGTCCGGCTTTGGGCTTTGACCGCATATTTATCCCATATATGGACGTTCTTTTGTTTACAGGTCACGGAGAAATCATCCGCACTTTCAGCATAATGTATATGGACTTCCGCCTCGAACAGGTGCGAGGCAAACCGGGCATAAATCCCCGTAGGTATCCACCGTTCGCCCAGATTAAAATCGAGCTCCTCAAATTCGATACGTCTTGGTCGGGCTTCCTCCAATACCGTAAGACTTTGTTTTGCTTCCTCATCATCGGGATTTTGCTCAACGTAGGCTTTAATTGCTTGAGCTTTCTCCACCACATTGCCAGCAATCCAGCGTTCGGCTATTTCGTATTCCTTTTGCAGTGGATTGTAATAAATACGACCGTGTAAAGCTTCTTTCAACGTATCGGCAGGCATACCGCTGATTTCGGACATATAGTCCAAATCCACCTTTCCCGTTTTGTTCAGCGAAGCTGACAAGGCTTCTTCGGGATTGTCGGTTGCTATGGTGGCGGTGGAAAAACTTACAGGACGGCTGAATATGTCCGCTTTATGTACCACACCGCCAACGACACGCTCCAGGTACCGGATTTCCTTGCCCGCACTGTCCGTTTTGACAAGTTCAATGTTCTTGGCATCGTTGAGATTACCGTACTTTTTGACAAAGGCATCGTACAGGCGGTTAATATTTTCCCTTTCTTCCTTGTGTTCTGTTTGAAGTTCCGCTTCTTTGATATAAAGTTGTTGATAAACATCACGCACCCCGATATAGGCTTCGGCTCTTGCTTTCTGCAATGACGACAGTTTCAAGGGGTGGAACACAGCCGTACCTTCCTCTGTATCCACGTCTTGCAGATGACCCACCCAACCGTTATCTGTGACAAGGCAGTCGTTCCGGTGGAACGTTTGCAGTTCGCCACTGTACGGAGCAGGTTTGGGAATGGTGTTGATGGCGATATTGGGAACGACCGGCGTGTCCGCTTGGTCATTCCCATTTTCTTGTGAAAACAAATCGCCAATAGCTTCCTGTTTTTTACTGTTTATTTGAATTGTACCGTTCGTAGTTCCGTTCGGTTTATGCGGTGTATAAGGTTGTTGCATCGCACTGCCGAACAGATTGGTCTGGCGAGCCGTTGTACTTCTTCTTTTTTTAGCAGTCTGTCTTTTGGCTTGTGTGCTTCTTTTGGGTGGAGCAACCACCATTACAGGTTCGCCCACATTTTCAAACAGGTCGAAAATGCTCAACTGTTTCAGCTCCTGCGGACTTTCCCGATGGATTTCGGGTTGTGGCTTTTGGGAAATGATTACAGGAGGTACATCTGCGACCGGAGGTGTAACCGTTGGCGTTGGTGTAACAGGGGTTTGTACCAATGGCTCATCGTTCCGTTCGCCCTTGTATAAGTTTAAGTCTAAACGGTTTCCAAAATCCTCGGAAAGCATTTGCTTCAAATCTTTGGCAATTCCGCTGGCACCACCTTGATGTGTATAGATTATTGCAGGTTTGCCGTAAGGATCGGTGTCAATCTTACGGTCGGTATGTATGACCCTTGAACCGTTCTGAAAGAAAGCATTGCTTGGTGTATCGTATTTGGTTTGTCTGCTTTGGCAAAACAGCTCTTCCGTTTCGGTCAGGCTTTGTTTCACTGTATTCTTTTGCAGGATAATCAGGTCGCTGCCGACTTCTGTACCTGCATATTCTGTAAAAAGGTCGTTGGGCAATCTTACAACCGAAACCAAATTATTATCCTGCATCAACGCCCTGCGTATGGGTTCATTCTTCGGGCTGTTGAGAACACCTTGCGAGGTAATAAACGCTTGTATGCCTCCCTCACGGAGCATATCATTTCCTTTCAGAAAGAAGTAATTATGTATGTTTCGGGAAGCCTGTACTTTTGCAGGGTCTTTACTTCGGGAAAAGGACAAATCGAATACGGAAGTATCGCCAAACGGGATATTGCTGGCAACAACATCATAGCTGTTTTGTTCCTTTTCGGGAATTTCCTCAAAACCACTTACACGGATTTTGCTTTCGGGATAAAGGTGCTTTAGGATTTTGCCTGTCAGCAAATCCTTTTCGTATGCGGTTACATTGGTTTGTTGGTTTTCGGAAAAGGATTGTATAAACGAGCCGATACCTGCGGACGGCTCTAAAAATTTTTGAATATTCACACCGCTTTCACGCAAGGTTTCAGAAATCGCATCAATGACCTGTGGAGGCGTATAAAAAGCCGTCAGTACAGAGCTTTTCATACTGTCCACATATCGGCGGTACTGTTTTTCATCTTCAGAATTTTCTTTGAGCAGCCTGTGGAGTTCCTGCGTAATGGGGAATAAATCGTGTTCAGTTTTCCGCCAATTATTGATGTCTGTTTTGCTGGCTATGGGGTTCAATACGAATTTAAGACCGCCAAATCCGCTGTAATGCATCAATGACAGTCTTTCGTCTGCGGTGGCTTGCCGTTTCTCCTTTTCCAATGTAAAAGCAATCCGCAGGGCATCAATATTCTGCCTAAGATGTTGCTTTTTACTGAAGCCCATTTTCCTCTATCCATATAGCGATTGCTCCGGTCAGTTCGGTGTAGAGCAGGTCAAAGGCATAGCCGTAAGCAAAATCATCGGTTAGCTCATATCTTACAAAAACAGGGGCACAGACAGGAAACATTTTAAGGGCGAACGGTCGCAGTTCTTCGTCTGCCATCAGGGTATCAAACTCATTGCATACCACTTGAAAAACCGTATCGAACTTGGAGAAATGCAGACCTTCAAAGAGGATGTAATTAGCTATTTCATCACATTGCTCAATAGCGTTGCCGGAGCGGAATGCTCCCTCATAGGCACTGGCAGCCCACGAGGAACGTTGCTCAATAAATTTTTGGTCGTGTGCCTTTTCGGGGAAGCTGCTGTTTAGCAGTTCTTGCAACCGTAATCTGAAATAAGACAGGTCTTTTTGCTGTGTATTCATACTATAATTTTATTTAGAATTTTGCTGAAAGCCTAAAATTATAGTGGTAGATAAGAGCTTTTGCAGAAGTGGCAGGGTTTGGCGTTGGGAGGCGGGATTTGGCGTACAGTAGATCCTATCCCGGTATCTCAATGGAGTTGTCCACTTCATTGCCGAATACATCCCACCCCTCAAAAGTATTGTTGTTATCTTCCGCCGGACTTTGCCGTGCAAAAAGCTCCACTCTGTCCACTTCTCCAAATAGGCGTACAATACGTTTCCTGATTTCGTCCGGTTTCTCCGAGTGCCTGCTCCGGGGAGATACAAGCACCTGCGGAACGTCTTTTGCATGGCGGACAAGTGGTTTACCTTTAGTAAACAACAGGACTATTTCCGCATTGGCACGGGTATAATAGCCCATTCCTGTAAAAATCCTGTCATTGTTCTTGTTGGTTTTTATCCACGTAAATGCAACCGTCTTGTAAGTAAATCCCCAGGCTTTTCCCAGTTCCAGTGCCTGTTCCAGACAGGGAAAAGTTGTCCACATCAATAGCACACAATCAGGCTTGGCAATAGCCTGTATATTCATTTCCTTTAAAAATTCGGGGCTTTGGGTCGGATAGTGGCTTTCCGCACTTCGTCCGGCTCCTTTCTTGCTCCATACTTTAAAATGCCAAGGAGGGTCAGCGTAGATGACATCGTATGTTTTAACTTTTGCATTCATTGCTGTTCAATTTTAATAGATACATTTTTATTTGTCACGGCCAAAGTATTAAAGGGAAGAACGGGAGCTGTGAACGTGGCAGGGTTTGGCGCTGAGAGGCAGGATTTGGCGTATTGGTATCTCCTAATAAGGCAGAAAAATGTACTTTTGTGCTTTAAATTTTAATTTATTGCCATAATGAACGAACTGATCGAAAAAATCAACGCAAGCTACGAAGCATTGAAAGCTGATGCAGAATTGCAAGCTGAAAAAGGAAACAAGGCAGCCGGGACAAGAGCACGCAAGGCTTCCCTTGAATTGGAGAAACTTTTAAAAGAGTTTAGAAAAGCATCTTTAGAAGCATCTAAGGGCTAAAATAAACCCTCTGAAAATTCGGAGGGTTTATTTGTTATTCAATATTTGAAGCATCCTGCCGACTTCAATATCCATTCTCGAAAAGGCAAACCACTTTTTGCCCAGGTCTTTGAGCGAAGCTCCGATATGATATAGTTCTGCACCGTCAATAATCAAAAATCGGTCGTGGGCATCGGAGAACGTCTTAATCTGAATCGGAGGATATTGGCTGTTGTAGCGTTGCTGGTCCAGCCGTAGCTGACTGCTGATGCTTTTGGTGTAGATTTTTGCGGTTACATTGTCCTTACGTTTTCCCAATAAGGTCAGTATCGTATCGTCTACATAATTATCCAATAGAATAATGGAGGTTTTTGCACTTCGGATAATATCCGATACAAAGGTATAGGCATCAAAAACCTGTCCGTTGTAAAAGATACCCTTTTCGCTATGGAGCTTGTCGCTTTCCAGAGCCTTAAATATTTCCTCAAATTTTTGGTCGGCTTGCAGTTGTTTCAGTTCAATTTTATCCAAACGATGAAACAGCGAAGCATTGCCGATAAGGATTTTCCGCATTTCTACAAAGGCGTTCATTATCTCAATGCTGACCTTTATGGCTGTTTCTGAACGAAGTACAGTCGATAATTGAGCTATGCCCTGTTCACTGAAAACATAGGGCAAATAACGCCTTCCGCCGTAATTCAAACTTGAGGTGCCAATTTGGAACCTCAAGTTTTCGACCTCATCTTCAGTCAGTTGAAAGCAGAATGATGTCGGAAACCGCTCAATATTCCGTTTTACAGCTCGGTTAAGATTCTTCGTTTCCACTTGAAATAGCGAAGCGAGGTCACTGTCCAACATCACTTGTTTACCTCTTACCGTATATATCAGGTTTTCAATTTCCTTTTGTGCTATTATAGGTTTGTCTGACATTAGTGCATTACAAATAGGTTTTTCCAAAAACTATGATAACTATTTCTTCCTTCTCTTTTCAAACTCAAAGGAAGTTTTGCAATCGGCATCCAACACGATATACGCATCGAATTTCTTGCCTGCCTTGCTTTTCATTCCTTTGATAAGTGAAGTTTTACCCTTATTGACGAGGTTTTCAATATCGGCATTGCCGATTTGTACCCCGCACACGTTACGGAACTGTATCCAATCACAAACCTCATCAGGACATTTGACAATCCTGTCACGGATAATGAGTTGCCGGCTTTTGCATTTTGGACAGATCAATTTCGGCAGGTTGCTTTGGGCAATGGAGGTCTGCAACAGTTCATTCGTAATGGTTGAGGCGTATTGCTCCATTTCTTTTTTAAACGCACCTGCATCTGCTTCGTTGTTTTCGATTTTCTGCAAAGCCACTTCCCATTCGGCGGTCATTGCCACATCTGCAATTTTTTGGTCTTTGACCAATCCGTATACCTGCAGTCCTTTTTCCGTCGGGATTAAGGATTTCTTTTCCCTTTTGATATAATTACGGGTAAACAGCGTTTCAATGATGGATGCCCTTGTGGCAGGCGTACCGATACCGATGCTTTGCAGGGCTTTCCGTTCTTCCTCGTTTTCGATTTCCTTGCCTGCGGTTTCCATTGCCGATAAAAGTCCGGCTTCGGTATACAGCACAGGCGGTTTGGTTTTCTTTTCCAAAACCGTAGCTTCCCTGATTTTCAGCTCATCGCCTTTTTTCAAATCGGGTAAATCCTGTATTGGCTCTGTATCTTCGTCAGAGAAAGTACCTTTTATAGAACGCCAGCCAGCTTCGATAATCTTACAGCCTTTCAGCGTAAAATCATAGTGCGACACTTCCAAAGAAACATCGGTCAGCTCTTTGATACAGGCTTGTGAAACGGCTTCGAGCAGGCGAAAGGCAATCATATCATACACTGCATTTTCCTTTGCGTTGAGTGCGGACGGTACTTTGCCTGTAACCAACAATCCGTGGTGGTCCGTTACCCGCAGATCGTTTACGATACGTTTGTTGAAACGTCCCCATTTCATTTTGGCTACGGCCCGCTTACAGGTTTCCCTGTCCTGCAAAGCTCTCACGAGGTCGGGGATTTCAGCCCACATATCTTCGGGAATGTATTTGCTTCCGGTACGTGGATATGTGATAAACTTCTTTTCGTAGAGGCTTTGGGCAATGTTGAGGGTTTCTTCGGCAGAGAGGTTGAGCTTTTTGTTCGCTTCCTTTTGTAGTCCTGTGAGGTCGAACAGTAGGGGCGGTTGCTCCGTGGTATTCTTGCTTTCCACAGATACAACCGTAGCCGTTCCGGTACGCTGGACGGACTTCAGCGTATCACCGGCAAGTTTTTGGTCTTCCCATTTGCTTTTTGAAATGCTTTTGAACGCAATATCCTCTTTGTGGTGCAATAACTGTATCTGCCAATACTTTTTGACCTGAGTTGTTGCCTGCTCCCATAAAGCAGCTACTTCTTTCTGTACATCTTCACGCATTTCAAGATCATCTATGCGGATTCTGCCTTTTTCATCAAGAGATATTTTTTCACCACTGTATAGGGATTCTGCAAACAGACGCTGCATTTGTTCGATACAACCTTCGTGAATGCCTTTTTGTTTCATTACTTTATATAAAAGAGAAATATACAATGGCACTACCGGTATTGCAGAGCTGGATTGTGTTACCAATGCCTTGTTTACCGATACGTAAGAAATTCCGTTCAAATCTTTTAGCAGCTTATTGATCGTTGTAACAGTAGCCTCCAAATCATCTTTTGCCTTACCAATAGTACCGTTTCTGTAAATTGGATAAGTAAGTTCAGGTCCTATGTAAGAATAAGCTACCGTTTTTACACCTTCTGCTAAAACACCAGCTTCTTTCAAATCTTCCATCCAGAATTTCCAGTCTTCACCCCCCATAACGGCAATAGTGTTTTGGATATCTTCATCATTGTCTACAGGATTAATGGTGATGTCAGAAACAACACCCGTATGGAAATCTACTGTCTTATTTGTGAAAGGTTGTCCGATTGGTTTTAGTACAGATGCATAATTTACTCCTGTTTTAGGGTGTGTTCTACGCGGTGAAGCCAGACTGTAAACGACCAGATCAATCTGTCCAAGATCTTTTTTTATTAAATCAATAGTTTGTTTTTTTATCTCATCAGAGAATGCATCTCCATTGATTGATTTTGCATATAAACCGCTTGCATGTGCTTCTTTTTCAAAAGCAGCAGAATTATACCAGCCAGCTGTTCCCGGTTTGCCTTCAGCAGCAGGTTTTTCAAAAAACACACCAATAGTGGCTGCATCAGAACCAAAAGCGGCTGTGATACGCGAAGCAATACCAAAACCTGTTGATGCACCGATTACTAATACTTTTTTCGGTCCATTTTTAATTTTCCCTTTTGATTTTACGTAATCGATTTGATTTTTGATGTTTTGTAATGTTCCTTCAGGATGTGAAGTTAAACATATAAAACCTCTGGTTCTCGGTTTAATAATCATTGTTGTTACTTTTATTAATATTTTTTGAATTGTGTAAATATCAGATCAAGCTTCAAAATTACTGATTTCTCTTGTTATTGTAAAATTATTTCACATGTTCTGCTTCTATCTAAGCGCTTTGCTATTCTTCGTCTTCCTCACTTTCAAAGATCAATTCAAAGTCAGACAGTAAAATGCGTGATTTTTCTAAATCTTTTTCCAAAACAAAGATGTGTACAGCCTGATCTGCCGAACCGAATCCGGAGCGTATGGCGGACTGAATGTCATTTCTTTCAATGTACTCAACATTGTTTTCTTCCAAAATATTTTTAACTGCCAAAGCAGTAATTTCGCTACCTGAGAATATTTTTTTGTGTGTATCCATAACTTATTTTTTATTTTAAAGATAGTAAAATTATTCCACTAAGCCAATATCCGGTGTATTAACTGTTGTCTATATAATTAGGTAGGAGAGCAAAAATGTTACACACTTTACTAAAGAGATTGTCTCAGAAGAAGTTATGTCTCTTAATGGAGTTATTCATAGTAGTTTTTTGTGTCCGTAGTGTATTTCTTTTGCCGTTTTACAATATGGGATTCTATGAATGTACTGTAAAAAGGCGTTGAAAGAGAACAGAGAAGTGTATAAAAAATGATGGCTGTCTATACTATAGACAGCCATTTTTTTAAAATTTCATAACTAACCCTAAATAATAATGAAATCTTTATTTCTTATAAAATTAATATAAAATATTGAGAGTCAATGTTAAAATTTTATTTTTTATCCTGCAGTGCAAATACCGATTTCAATACATCGGTTGATCGGGCAGAAACATTATTTCGAATGTTTAATTCTTCTTTTTCAATCATCATAAAAACACCGTTTAATGCTTCTTTGGTAACATAATCTGTCAGATCTGGATTAACTTTTTTTACCATAGGTAAGGTGTTGTAATTATTAATAAGATTTTTCCATATTTTATCAGCACCCACTTTATTGAAAGATTGTTTAATAACCGGATTAAATTTTGTATACAAAGATGTACTGGTGTTTTTTTCTAAGTATTGAGTTGCAGCATTTTTATTGCCCATCAGTATGTTGCTTGCATCAGCTATGGTCATACTGGTTATGGCATTAATAAAAATAGGTGTTGCTTCTTTTACAGCATCTTCTGCTGCTCTGTTAAGTGCTTTTATACCTTCGTCAGCCAGATTGCCCAAGCCTGCTGTACGAAGTCCCTTTTCTACTTTTTCTAGCTCTGGCGGCAATCCTATTTTTACAAGAGGGTTACCAAAAAAACCATCTGTTTTAGTAAGCTTACTCACTTGTTTATCGACACCCTGCTTTAAGGCTTCTTTGAGTCCGTTTGCGATTTGTGTTTGTCCGGCACCTGTTGCTGACGACAATTCCGGTATCTGATTTGCTATTTGTTGAAGACCTGTACAGCTAAACAATGTGATAAATACTAAAGGCAATACTATTTTTTTCATATAAAATTTTTTACAGCGATATTGAAGATGAAAAGACTGTGTTTAACAGCCTTTTAAAATTATTTCTTATTATAAATATGTTCTTTTTTAAAGTGTTTTGTCAGCAGGTAATAAACAACTGCCCGATGTTTGTTTTTGTTGGAATGGCCATATTGTTCCATAACTTTAGACAGACCTTCTTCCAGAGTTTTATCATCTTTGAGTCCTAATTTTTTTATGAGAAAATTATTTTTTACGGTTTGTAATTCCTCTTTACTGGAACCGGAAACAACGGATGAATCTTTGTTATAGATCGACGGACCGCAACCAATGGTTACTTTTTCCAATAATTCCATATCTGCTGTTACACCACACTTATCTTTTAAGTCAGCTGCATATTTTTCAATTAATCCGGTTCTTTTACTCATAACAAAATATTTTTTATTTAAAGATAGAAAAAATCCTTGTTCAGGTAATATTAAATAACTTTAAAATACTCTTTGAGAATGTCCTGATTTATTTTAGTGGGAGTAAAAATTTCCAATATAGCAGGGCGTTCGTTTTGTTCTGAAAAGAGTCTGGAAAGTGATTTTTCCAGTGTTTGCTCATCTGTAGCCGTATAATATTCATAGCCAAACATTTTTGCAAGATGCGAAGCATCCAATTGGTGCTCGGTTTCGAAATAAGTATTGAAAACAGCCTGTTCCTGATGACCCGGAAGTATTCTAAAGATACCACCGCCACCATTGTTGATGAGAATAATTTTAAAATCCTTTGGCGTATAATTGTTCCAGAGTGCGTTGCTGTCATATAAAAAACCAATATCTCCTGTAATGAGTACGGTAGGCTCTTTACTCACCACAGCAGCTCCTATTGCTGTAGAAGTACTTCCGTCAATACCGCTGGTTCCACGGTTACAAAATACACGGATTGAGGGTTTTGTGTCAAAAAGTTGTGCATAACGGATAGAAGCACTGTTGCTTATTTGCAGTTGCAGATGGCCCGGAAGGTGTTTCCAAATGATATCAAATGCTTTAAAATCAGAGAAAACGATGTTTTCTAAATATTTTTGGTGTCCTTTTTTTCTGCTTTCCATAAGGGTAAGTACCCAGGATTGGTAGGGGCTGTTAATCTCTTCTGATGAGGCATACATTGCTTTAAAAAACAGATTGGGATCTGCTTTAATATGCGCATTGAGCGCCTGAAAAGTATCATAAGCTCTCAATTCATCAACATGCCAATGTGCTTTTGGTTTATATTTTCTCAGGAACGCTTTAATGCGCTTTGAAACCACCATTCCACCTGTTGTGATCAGCAAATCAGGTTGTAGTTTTTTGAAATCATCTTCATTAAAAGACGTAATCAATGTGTCAATGGTAGATACAAAGTTAGGATGATGTAGGTTGGAAGTTACTTCTGTCATTACAACCACTGAAGGGTCATTGCCAAGAAGGTTAATTATTTCTACATCCATAAAGCCCGGATTCTCAACACCAATGAGAACTAATTTTTTAGGAGTGTTGTTCCACAACTCTTTGAAAGATGTAAAATCAACAGCAGGCAAAGAGGGTTTTTCTATATGAACAAGAGCAGGTGTGTAAGTATTTTCTGCTAAAGTGTTGTATAAAGGTTCCTCGAATGGTGCATTGATGTGCACCGGTCCTTTTTTATTGATCGCTACAGATATGGCATTCTGAATAAGCAAGTCATTGGAAGCTGATGCTTCTTCTGTAAGGTTGGCGTTATACAGGCTGTGATTGTCATAAACATTTCGCTGACGAATCGTTTGTCCGTCTCCGATATCAATTTTATCAGTCGGGCGATCAGCAGAAATAACAATCAAGGGAATCTGGCTGTAAAAAGCTTCTGCGACTGCCGGATAATAATTTAAGAGAGCAGAACCTGACGTGCAAACTAAAATGGCCGGGGTAAGAGTTTGTTGTGCTATGCCCAAACCAAAAAAGCAGCACATCTTTCATCTGCTATACTATAACAATTAAAAAAAGGATCGGAAGAAAACCCTATGGTTAATGGGGCATTTCTCGATCCTGGTGATATGATTATAGTGTTGAGTCCTTTTGCTTTAGCAATCTGAATAATGCTTTGCGCTAAAGGGATTTCGGGATGTATCATTTGAAGTACCATTTGTTACTCAAAGGTACGAACAAAGCTTGTAAAATGAAATGATAAAATATTATTTTGCTTTGATCCAATCTTTAATTTCCGCATCTGTCGGTAAAGTTCTCGGACTGATTACTTTTTCTAACTGACCTTTTTCATTGATTAAAAATTTCTGAAAATTCCACTCTACCGTAAAGTCACCTAAACCATTTTCTGATTTGGTTGTTAAGTATTTAAATAGAGGATGTATGTCTTTACCTTTTACTTTAATTTTAGCCATCATAGGAAATGTAACTCCGTAATTGGCCTGACAAAAAGCAGCGATTTCCTGATTACTTCCGGGATCCTGTCCCATAAAGTCATTGGATGGAAAACCGATGATGACAAAATTTTTGTCTTTGTATTCTGTATACAAACTTTGCAATTGTTCAAATTGAGGAGTGAGTCCGCATTCGGAAGCCGTATTGACGATCATCACTTTTTTTCCTTTTAAGGAGTTCAGATCAAAAGTATTTCCCTGAATATCTTCAACTTTAAAGTTGTAAATAGTGTTTTCGTTAGACACCATTTCTGAATCATTTGTTTTGTCTTTGTTCATCTTTGTCTGATTTGCATCGTAACAGTTAAATAAGAATAAGCTGCCGATAATTAATAGATATTTCATCTCTTACTTTTTTATAAAATTACAAAACAAGAAACGATGCATCTTAAAAAATAATGTTAAGATTCTATGCCTGTTTTTCTATTACTATAGAACGCTCTTTTATGATTTTAAAGTATTGAGAAAAAAGATAAAATCTGTAACAATGAGATTGTTAATGGTGTCAAATAAAAAAGCTTTCCATTCGGAAAGCTTTTTTATTGTTTTATTTTTTATAATATTTTCGGTATTTAAAGAAAGCGATAAAGGCTATCAGAAAAATACTTCCTACAGACCACCATATAAATGATGGCGTTACTACCTGATCACCGCTTGCATAAGAGTGTAATCCGGACAGATAGAAGTTAACGCCGAAATAGGTCATTAAAATAGCATAGAAAGCGAGGATAGAAAAAAAGTTGTAAATCCATGTACCGCGTAATGCCGGAACAAAACGCATATGTATTACAAATGCATAGACCATGATGCTGATCAATGCCCATGTTTCTTTAGGATCCCATCCCCAATAACGCCCCAACTTTCATTAGCCCACTGTCCGCCAAGGAAGTTACCAATTGTGAGCAGAACTAAGCCCACTGTCAGTGCCATTTCGTTGATATAAGTGATTTCCTTAATGCTCAAATCCAGTTTCGATTTATTGTCTTTTGTAGTGAAAATCATGAGTAATAATGCTACTATTCCCAATATCATTCCCAAAGCAAACGGACCGTAGCTGGCAACAATAACGGCTACGTGAATCATAAGCCAGTAGGAATCCAATACCGGTTGCAAATTGGCAATGGCCGGGTCTAACCAGTTCCAGTGTGCTACCATCAATATCATTCCGGCAACAAAGGCTGTGGAAGCAATTGTAAGTTCGGATTTTCTTCCAAAAATTAATCCGAACAGCATGGTTGCCCAACTCACATAGATCATCGATTCATACGCGTCTGACCAAGGTGCGTGACCCGAAATATACCAACGGGCTGCAAGACCTAAGGTATGTAGTACAAAAAGAAGTACCGTGAGGCCAATAAATACTTTTGTAGTGATGTTTAAAAATCTGTTTACTTTGAATATACGGATGATAACGACCAAAAATAGTAATACGGAAGCATACATATATAAGGAAAACAAGTTTTTGAAGATATCATATTTGTTGTATAGTACTTCCGCTTTGATATGCGTATCAGAAGGCATTACCTCTTTTCCGAATTTGTGCTGATAGTTATTGATCGATTCTAATAATTCGTCTGCACCTTTATAATTATTGTTGTCAGTTGCCTGAAGTAATGCAGAAATATATAATGGGAGTACATTTTTGGTGTACAGTGAATCCATTCCCTTAAGATTGGCATCGTTTAATTCAAGATATGAAATCCATTTGTTGTTAGGGTCTCCTGGAATTGGGAATATTTTTAAAATGCTTCCTGAAAGTGCCTGATGAAGTAATATAACACGTTTATCTACTTCAATAAAATCTTTTTGAAATTGATTTTTTACCGCAGCGTGATTGGCTTCATCTAAATATTTGCCTAATTTATAATTTCCTTTTTCATCAAAGAAATTGATTAATGACGCAAATTTTGCATCTACAGGAACTCCGATTACCTTTCGGAGACTGTCATTCCCTTTTTTAAGATTAATGATCGGTACATTATACCAGAGCGTAGGGTATTGAACCATTGACAGCATAACCTGATCAGAGTCAAAGTCTTTGTAATGGTCTGCTTTACTTACTTTTCTTAATAATTCAGAAGAAAACGTATTGATCGGTTTCATACGTCCGCCTGCATCCTGTATGATTATTTTTCCAAAAGCATCGGCATGTGCCTGTGAAATTTTAATCTTTGATAATAAAGAATCAATTTGTTCAGGGGTTGGAGCGTTGTGTGAATGCTGAGCAAAACCTGAGAAAGAGATCAGCAGCAGCAGCAAAGTCATAAGTGCTGCTTTTTTCTTTCTTACTTTATTCAGTTTATTTTTTAATTCGCTAAAACGCGTGTTTTTAGTAAATAAAATAGCTAACATCGCAATATATAATAAGGTATAACCAATATATGTAGTCCATGTTCCGTAAAAATCGTGGTTTACGGATAGAATAGTTCCTTTTTCATCCGGATCAAACATTGCCTGAAAAAAGCGATAGCCTTCGTAATCTAAAACATTGTTCATATAAATACGGGCATCAAATGTTTCAGAAGGAGCAATTACCGTTACCTGGCTCTCAAAAGATTTATAACTTTTTTCTGTTCCGGGATATCTTTCTGCAATAAAATCATTTAGTTTTATCTGGAAAGGTGTGGTGTATATTTTAGAACCATACATTAAAGTAAACTCAAGTTGTCCTAATTTGAAAGATTGAGGAACGCCCATTTTACCTTTACTTCCCATCAATACGACTTCCTGTTCTTTACCATCTGTACGTACCGATAATACCAAAGCATCATCAGTTTGCTGATCTTTGTAGTTGTTGTTTGATTTTAATACTTTTTTTCCTGTGATCGGATGATCGGCTACAAATTGTGCCCCGCCGAGATTATACATAGAACGGAAGTTAAATTCCTGTTCTGTATCTTTTGCCACTTCACCCTGATGCTGATCAATCATACGCATATAATTACCTTCAAAAGGGGTATTGATATAAAACTTGCCGTCTTTTGAGGTTATGTTGATAGCTCCGTTAGTAGGTTGGTTATAGGAAAACAGAGTTCCGTGAATGCTTTCTACAGTACCCTCTTCAATAAAGTGTTCATGACGTTCTCCGTGTTCTGATTCTACGATTTTCAATAAACTTTTTCCGTTGGGATCTTCTACTATTTCTTCCGTAGCGTTCATTATAAATTCTTTGAATTCTACTTCAAAAGGAATCTTGTTGAAATCGTTTTTGATTTTGAAGTGATTGCTGGCAAATGAACTGATGAGATTGTCTTTTTCAAGCGCACCCGAAAACAAATGCTGATCTTCAAAAGTAAGTCTTTTCATTTCTCCATCGATTTCTCCATCGACCAATACGGTAAGAAATGTTCTGTCAGAATAAATCTGTGATGCTGTTTCTCCTTCTCTGATAGGCATTACACCTTCAAAGCTGATGTATCTTGTGATAAAGGCACCTGCAATGATAAGAATAAAGGAAAGGTGCAGTATCAGGGTTGCCCATTTTTCTTTTTTATGAAGCTGATAGCGTTTAATATTACCGATAAAATTAAAAACGAATATCAGCATAATAAATTCAAACCATTTGGTGTTATATACTAATATTCGTGCAGTATCTGTATTGTATTCGTTTTCAATGAATGTGGCTATACCCATTGCGGCTGCAAAAACAATGAATAAAACCGCCATCAAACGAGTGGAGGACAAAAAAGAGAAAATCTTACTCATAAAATACTTTATTTTAGTAGTGTACTAGATATTAAAATTCCACAAAAATACTTATTTATAGGTGTAGTGTGGGTATTTTAACGAATAATTAATGATTGCAAGTCCATAGGAATTTTATAAATTTGTAACTGAAATTTTAGAAAGTTTTCTTTTTAAAATTGAATACGTAACAATTGTGTAAAAACATCAATTAATTATGCCGAAAATATCTAAAAAAGGGCAACAAATGCCTGAGTCTCCTATCCGTAAGCTTGTTCCTTTAGCAGAGGCAGCTAAGAAGAGAGGAACAAAAGTTTACCATCTTAATATCGGTCAACCCGATATCAAAACGCCTGAAGTTGCTTTAAATGCGGTAAAGAATGCCGATATTGAAGTTCTTGAATACAGTCATTCTGCGGGTTTTGAATCGTATAGAAATAAATTGGCTGCTTATTATCAAAAGCAGGGATTACCTGTAAATACTGAAGATATTATCATTACTACGGGAGGATCAGAAGCTTTGATGTTTGCCATGGGTAGTACAATGGATCAGGGTGATGAAATTATTATTCCGGAGCCATTTTATGCCAATTACAATGGTTTTTCAACGGCATCAGGGGTAAAAGTAGTTCCGGTTATTTCAGGAATTGAAACAGGCTTTGCTTTACCTCCTATAGCGGATTTTGAAAAATTGATTACAGATAAAACAAAAGCTATTCTGATCTGTAATCCCGGAAATCCTACAGGATATTTATATTCTAAAGAAGAGTTATCTCAATTGGCTTCATTGGTAAAAAAACATGATTTGTTTTTGATTGCTGATGAAGTGTATCGTGAGTTTGCTTATGACGGATACCAACATTTTTCAGTAATGAACGAACCTGAAATCGCTGAAAATGCGATCATGATAGATTCTGTTTCCAAACGTTTTAGTATGTGTGGTGCCCGTATCGGATGTGTAGTGTCTAAAAACAAAGATTTTATGGCAGCAGCAATGAAATTTGCACAGGCACGATTATCACCGCCTACTTATGCACAAATAGCTTCTGAAGCAGCTTTAGATACTCCACAATCTTATTTTGATGATGTCATCACGGAGTATAAAGACAGAAGAGATACGCTTGTACATGCATTGAATGCTATTGAAGGTGTTACAGTGGCAAATCCTAAGGGAGCTTTTTACTGTATTGCCAAACTGCCTGTTGAGAATGCAGATGATTTTGCAAAATGGCTTTTGGAATCTTTTGATTTGAATGGAGAAACAGTAATGCTGGCACCTGCTTCAGGATTCTATTCAACTCCGAATGTTGGTTTGGATGAAGTACGTCTTGCCTATGTATTGAAGAAAGAAGATCTTATAACATCTGCCCGTATTATAGAAGCAGCATTGAAGGTATATAAAAAATAGTCTTTAAAAAAAAACTCTGATCAAAAGATCAGAGTTTTTTTTATATAAAATAAGCAAGTACAATACCCGTTATGATGGCGATGAGTTTGGCAAGGTTGAACTTATGTCCTTCACTGCTTTCAAAAATAATAGTCGAAGAAATGTGGAATAAAATTCCTACGACAACAGCTGATATCTCTGTGTAATAATCAGATAGGAAAGACAAATGCTGTGAGGCAAAAGTTCCTAAAGGAGTCATAAACGCAAAGCAAATCATAAAAAAGAAGATCGCTTTCTTAGCCATTTCTGCCTGTAAGAAAAACAGAGTGAGAATGATCGCTATAGGGAAATGGTGAATGGCAATTCCATACGCCAGATTATGGTGATGGCTCAACGGCATTCCTTCCAGTAAGGCATGCAGACACAAACTAAGAAATAATGCCCAGGGTATTTTTTTAAACTTTTCATGAACGTGTACATGTCCATGTTCAGCCCCTTTGGAGAAAAACTCTAAAAGAATCTGAAATACAATTCCGAGCATGAGAAATAATCCGATCTTTTTCATAGAACCATGATCGTGATGGTCGTGTTCATCAGCAGTATGTTGAACAGCTGATTCGGTGTGTATATGCGCTTCCTGAGAAACTGTTTCTGAGTGTGCTGCATGATGATCTGTTATCTGAATTGTTTTTTTAATTTCATGATAGTAGATTTCAGGTAACAGATGTGTCACGGTAAGTGTCAATAAGAAAGAACCGCTGAAAGCCAGCAGCAATTTAATATTTCGTCTGTTAGCCGGTTTTATTACAACAGCTAATACATACCCTAAAAGTACCGCGATAAGCGGAATACTGTATATTGTTATCATTTATTTAAAAAGCATGATTAAACGGTCAGATTCTTTTTCATAGTATCGATTCAGTTTATAATCGCCAAAAACTTCCAATAAATAGATGCCGGATTGTTCCATCAATTCTTCAAAATCCTGTAAGGTCAATGCTTTTACTTTTCTGTGAAATCAAAATCCTGAC
>NZ_JAUFQU010000012.1:0-12840 GCF_030409925.1 Paenimyroides ceti | reverse complement strand
AGGAAATCTATAAAGAGATAGACCGTGTATCCGGAGAGGCAGCAAAGTATGCCATTGCCAATGAGTACGACAAGCTTATGAGCAGTATGGGAGCAGAAGGAACCAATGCTTTTACTTCTTTTGAGCAAACGGTATATGTAGAAAACATTCCAAGCAATGTTATGGATAAGTTTCTGGCAGTACAGAGCGAGCGTTTCAGAAATCCGATTCTTCGTTTATTTCATACGGAATTGGAAGCTGTGTATGAGGAGAAAAACAGAGGTCTTGACAATGATGGACGTAAGGCTTTTGAAACCATGTTTGCGGCTATGTTTCCTAATAATAATTATGGAAAACAAACTACTATCGGTACTATCGAACACTTGAAAAACCCATCACTAAAAGCAATCAGAGAATATTTTACAACCTATTATGTTCCAAATAATATGGGGGTAATTATGTCAGGTGATTTTGACCCTACAGAAACGGTTAAAAAGATCGATGCTGCATTCAGCTATATGAAGTCTAAAGCCATTCCTGAGTATAAATTCGATCCTGAGAAACCAATTACAAAACCAATTGTAAAAGAAGTATACGGACCAAGTGCCGAAAGCATTATGCTTGGATTCCGTTTTCCCGGAGCAGGTACAAAAGATGCACAGATGCTTACGCTGTTAGGAAATATTCTTACTAACGGTTCGGCAGGTATGATTGATTTAAATCTGGTAAAATCTCAAAAGCTATTAGGAGCATATGCATTTCCGTATGTATTAAAAGATTACTCTATGTTGATTTTACAAGGAAACCCTACTCAGGGACAATCTTTGGATGAAGTTAAAAAATTGATTTTAGGACAAATTGATAAATTGAAAAAAGGAGATTTCCGGATGATTTGATTGTTTCCATTATCAATAATAATAAAAAAGATGAAATCGCAACCAACGAGAGCTACAGTTCAAGAGCAAATGTGCTGATGGAATCTTTTACTTCCGAACTTGACTGGGCGAATGAATTAAGCTATAACGATCGCCTTACCCAAATTTCCAAGAAAGATATTGTTGATTTTGCGAACAAATATTTGAACAACGATAATTACGTAGCTGTTTACAAGCGCAAAGGAGAAGATAAAGATGTTGTTAAAGTTGAGAAACCACCTATTACAGCTGTTTCTGTAAACCGTGAAGATCAGTCAGATTTTCTTAAAAAGGTTAATGAAATGCCTGAAAACGAAATCAAACCGGTTTGGGTAGATTATAGTAAAGATCTTCAGAAGACGGTTTCTAATGATACCGAAATCCTTGCTGTAAAGAATAAGGAAAATGAGTTGTTCAGTATGTATTACCAGTACAATACCGGTAAATGGAACAATAAATTACTTCCTTTAGCAGTCGACTATCTTGAGTATATTGGAACCAAACAAAAATCGAGTGAAGATTTCAGTAAAGAATTCTATAAATTGGCTTCTTCATTCAATGTATCTTCTTCCAATGAAGAAACTTATATTTCTATTTCCGGACTTAATGAAAACTTTGCAGCAACAGTAAGTTTAATACAGGATTTGCTTAAAAATGCAGTTGCTGATGAAGAGGCGTTGGCTTCTTATAAAGAGGGAATCAAGCAATCACGTGCAAATGCGAAGGAAAATAAAAATGTGATTATGAGTGGATTAAGAGCATACGCAAAATACGGAGCAAAAAATCCGTTTAATGATGTTCTTACTGATGCTGAGCTGGACGCTGTTAAAGCAAGTGATTTGGTAAAAATAATCCATGATCTGACTTTGACAAAACACCGCGTATTGTATTACGGACCAAAATCTGTAGATCAATTGGCAAAGGAATTAACCCCTCTTAAAGCTAAAAATGCTAAGTATGTTGCAATTCCAAAGGCAAAAGTATTTAAAGAAGAGCCTACCGTGAAGAATAAAGTTTTATTTGCTGACTTTGATATGAAACAGGCAGAAGTTTTCTGGTTTAGAAACTCAGATAAATACAATGTTAAAAATGCACCGGTAGCTTCTTTATTCAACAGCTATTTTGGAGGAGGTATGGGAAGTATTGTATTCCAGACCATTCGCGAATCTAAGGCGTTGGCATATTCAACGTATGCGTATTTTGGACAGGCATCTAAAAAAGAAGATTTGAATTCTGTAGGTGCTTATGTAGGTACACAGGCAGATAAATTTAATGATGCCGTAGAAGGTATGAATGAGCTTTTAAATGATTTACCAGAATCTAATAAAGCATTACAGACAGCCAAAGAAAGCTTGCTGAAATCTCTTGCAAGTGAGCGCATCACGAATGCATCAATATTGATGAGCTATTTGTCTGCTGAAAAATTAGGAAATAAAACAGACATCAGAAAAGAAGTATATGACAAAGTGCCTACTTTAAACTATCCTGACTTGAAAGTATTCCATGATAAGGAAATGAAAAACAAACCTTATGTTTATTGTGTTCTGGCAAAAACAGATGCCATAAAACCGGAAGACCTGAAAAAAATAGGAGAGGTAAAAACCCTGACGCTTAAAGAAATCTTCGGATATTAATAAAATAGTTTTTTATGAAGCCCGGAACCCTATATTAGGTTTCCGGGCTTTTTTGTTACAAAGTATTTTTTTAATCTCCATGTACTCCATTATAGGGTGAAAGAAATGGTAAATAATGGTATTGTCAAAAAGTAAAATTTATCATAAATCAGATTTCTGTTCATCAGAGATTAGTATCTTTAACCTCGTCATAATGTTTAAATTCAGAATAGGATGAAAAATATAATAATGGTTTTTATACTTTCGTTATACGGATATATCGGTTTTGCACAGGATGCTGCTTTTAAAAAAGACATTGTTAGGTTTAATGAAATTACGGGCTTTACAGCTAAAATAGAAGCTGTAAAAACGGGTGTTCTTGAAAGTTTATCTGATGAGGGAAAAAAGCGTTTCTCTGAAGAATTTGATACTGCTTTTACAACGTTTAAAGAAAAATCAGCGGCATTATTTGCACAATACTATACCCATGATGATTTTAAATCTACCATTAAACATTTTGAAGAAACAAACGAGATCAGCCTTCCGGAAATTGTCAAAGGAGAAGAATTTTCGAAAGCCTATCAGAAATTAAATGAAGAGTTTAGCGTGGCTGTTCAGAAAGCCTATCTCAAAGAACAGTAAAAGATAAAAAGCAGCTCTTATGAGCTGCTTTTTATCTTTTGTTCGAATTGTTTCTTTGATTCGTATCACTCGATCTGTTTCCAGAGTTGTTACTACTGTCAGATTTGTTTACCGATCTTGAAGAACTTTCACGTGTTCCGTTATTTCGGTCTCTATTGTTATTGTTCTGTGCAGGATTCTCTCTGCCTCCGGGTTTGTTGCTGTTTTTTTGATTAAAACTTCCGCAGCTGTACAGCAAAGCAGCTGTAAATAATAGCATACATATTTTCTTCATGACAAATAGAATTTTACGAATAATATTCAAATATCAAGCCAGAATTATTTAATCTCCGTAAGAAATGTATTCTTAGGATGTCTTACTTTTTTCATATTCACAAGCCAGTCTCCTTCTGCGTCTCTTTTTCCTAACGTAAGAATTGTTGTAGACTTTAGGCCTTTTTCCTCTAATCCTAATAATTTGTCTAAGTCTGCATTAACGAAGCCTTCCATAGGAGTCGCATCTACCTTTAGCATTGCAGCAGCAGTAATCGCTATACCAAATCCGATATATGCCTGTTTTGCAGCATGTGCAGCTTGCTGTTCTTCACTCATGGCATATAGTTGAGCTTTTAGCCCTGCTTTATATTCATCAGTAGTTTCCAGAGGAAGTCCTCTTTCTGTATTCATATGATCAAAAATGGCATCAATTCGTTCATCTGTATATTTATCCCATGCTGCAAACACAAGTACATGAGAACCATCTGTAATCTGAGACTGACCGTATGCAATAGGTTGTATTTTTTCTCTCAATTCTTTGTTACTGATTGAAAAAACCTGAAAGGGCTGTAAGCCAGATGAAGTAGGTGCCAGATAAGCAGCTTCTATGATTTCATTTACTAATTCTTGCGGAACAACATAAGAATCATCCATTTTCTTTGTTGCGTATCTCCAGTTTAGTGCTTCTAATAATTGCATAATCAAATTTTTTTCAAAAATACAACAATTCTAAAAGCGGTGTCTTAATCTACGTTAATAAATCAAAAGGTATACGTTTGCTTTGGTGTGATACAGTAATCTAAAGGAATATCTGTCTCAAAAACATCATTTATATGAGAAACTGCTTCAAATAAGGAAAGACCTATTTTAATGACTTCTTTGGGACATTCCGATAAAAACTGATCGTAAAATCCTTTTCCATAACCGATTCGGTTTCCTTTTTCATCAAATGCCAGTAACGGGATAAAAACAACTTCAATGGCATCAGGTAAAACCGAAATACCACCAACCGGTTCCGGAATGTTCCATGCATTTTTTTTGATTACGGTATTGTCCGTAAGTAAGAAGTGATGCATACTGCGGGTTTCAAAATCTGTAGAAGAAATTATAATATTTTTATCTTTCCCCTGTAAGATATGCATTAGATATTCTGTGTTGATTTCCTTGTTTTCTGTAATGGGTAGAAAAATGTGGTAATTTGTTTTGTCCCAAACGGGTAGTCTGAGACTATTATTGGCGATGAGTAAGCTTTCTTCTTCAATTGTTTCTTGAGGCAATTGCAGACGCAGTTCTCTGTATTTTTTTCGTAAATCGGCTTTATTCATTTTTACTGATTAATTGTGTTGAAATGTGGTAGATAGCATCTCCCTGAAAAACAATTGGTCCCTGATTTTCATTGATGATATAGCCGGAATTCGGAGCAATAACTTTTTCTTCAACAGCACCGTATGGATCTGTGATTTTTCCTAAAATTTGTCCTTCTATGACATAATCCCCATACCTTACATCGCTGCGAAACAATCCGGAATACTGTGCTCTGATCCACGAAGAGCTTTCTATAAAAATCGTATTGTGATTCGATAACGGAACTTCAAACTTTTTGTTCAGCATGTTTAGGCTGGAGAGAAAACGCATCGATCCTTCAATACCTTCTTGTACGACTTCAGCATTGATATCCAGTGATTTTCCTCCTTCAAAAAGAATGTATTGAATGCCCAGTTCATCACAGGCATTTCTAAAAGAACCTTCAATATTCTTCGAATACAATACAAACGGTGGGTCAAATGCTTTGGCCATTTTTTCAAGTGCTTCATTTTCAAATTCGATGCGAATCTGCGGAGCATTGAAACGCGCTTTTCCACCGGCATGAAAGTCAATGACATAATCTACCAATGGTAATATGTCTTTGATCAGGCGATATGCAAACCGACTGGCGAGAGAACCGTTAGCACTACCCGGAAATACCCGGTTCAGATCCCGACCGTCAGGAAATTCCCGCGATTGGTTTACAAAACCAAAAACATTGATCAGCGGAATGCAGATAATAGTACCTATATTGGGTTCATTGATTTTCTTAGTAATCAGCTGTCTTACAATTTCTACTCCGATCAGTTCGTCTCCATGCAGTCCAGCGCTGAATAATACCGTTGGTCCAGGATGAATAGAACGCGAAACGATAACAGGGATTTTTAATTCCGTCATCGTGTGTAAAGTTGCGATTTGTAATTCGATGATTTTGGTTTCACCCGGAATTACTGTTTTATTGAGTAAAGTAAAATCTTTAAATTCAAACATCTTTTTTAATTGAGTTTTTAAATTTATAAAATATTCATCAAAACAAAGAAACGGATATCTTTTATTGCTATATAAAAACTAACTTTGTTGTATTAAAGAACAAAAAATGACGCAATTTTCGCAGATAGAGTTACAAATAAAGACCTTGCCTGACCAACCCGGTGTTTATCAGTTTTTTGATAAAGACGGCAAAATCCTGTATGTTGGAAAAGCAAAAAATCTTCGGAAAAGAGTCAATTCATATTTTAATAAGGTACATGATTATGGGAAAACCAATGTGCTGGTTCGTAAAATTGTTGCGATAAAGCACATTGTAGTGCCAAACGAAAGCGAGGCGCTTCTATTAGAGAATAACCTTATAAAAAGATTGCAGCCGAGGTACAATGTTTTGCTCAAAGATGACAAAACCTATCCCTGGATTTGTGTTAAAAACGAGCCTTTTCCCAGAGTATTTTTAACGCGGCGTATGATTAAGGACGGATCAGATTATTTCGGTCCTTATACGAGTGTAAAAACAGCACATATTCTATTAGACCTAATAAAGGAACTATATCCGTTGCGAACATGTACGTATGATCTTAGCCTTGAAAATATACGAAAAGGAAAATATAAGGTATGTCTGGAATATCATATTGGCAATTGTGAAGGACCGTGTGAAGAATTGGAACTCCTTCCTTCTTATGAAAATAAGATCAAGGCAATAAAAAATATTTTAAGGGGGAACTTTAAAGAAAATGTTAAAGAGTTTAAAGCATTAATGACACATTTTGCTCAGGATATGAAATTTGAGGAAGCTCAGAAAGTTAAAGAGAAGATAGATATTCTTGAAAACTATCAGTCCAAATCAACTGTTGTCAATCCGCGCATTACGAATATAGATGTCTTTTCTATTGTTTCTGATGAAAGCATGGCGTATGTCAATTTTCTTCAGATTGCTCACGGAGCGATCATTCGCTCTCATACACTTGAATTAAAGAAAAAGTTAGATGAAGCAGATGTCGATCTGTTGCAATTGGCAATAGTGGAACTTCGGGAAAGATTTAATTTATTATCTAAGGAAATTATTGTACCTTTTGAGGTAGATTTAGGAACGGAATTTACAATTACAGTTCCTAAGTTGGGCGATAAAAAGCAATTGCTTGATTTATCAGAAAGAAACGCAAAATATTACCGACTGGATCAGCTGAAACAGATTAAAATTGTAGATCCGGACAGACATACGAACCGGATTATGGCACAAATGAAAAAGGATTTGCGTTTGTCAGTTGAACCCAGACATATTGAATGTTTTGATAATTCCAATATTCAGGGAACAAACCCGGTAGCAGCCTGTGTTGTATTTAAAGACGGAAAGCCGAGTAAAAAGGATTATCGTCATTTTAATATAAAAACGGTAGAAGGTCCAAATGATTTTGCTTCTATGGAAGAAGTGGTGTACAGAAGATATAAAAGGCTGTTGGATGAAGAGCAGCCATTGCCACAATTGATTATTATTGATGGGGGTAAAGGACAGTTATCTTCTGCGTTAAAAAGTTTAGATGATTTAGGATTAAGGGGTAAAATTGCCATAATAGGTATTGCCAAACGTCTGGAAGAATTGTTTTATCCGGGTGATTCCGTTCCGTTATATCTTGATAAAAAATCAGAAACATTAAAAATAATCCAACACCTGCGAAATGAGGCTCATAGATTTGGTATTACCTTTCACAGAGATAAGCGCAGTAAAAATGCCATCCAGTCTACCATTACTCAGATTCCCGGAATAGGTGATAAAACAATGGAAAAATTACTGGCTGAGTTCAAATCTGTAAAAAGATTACAGCTGGCTCCGCAAACAGAAATAGAAAAAGTAATCGGTAAATCGAAAACATTAAAAGTAGTAGAATACTTTAAAAATAAATAAACATGAAAACACTTACCTTTCTTTTATGCGTGATAATGAGTTTTAGTGTAGCAAAAGCACAGGAAAATCAGCGAAAAAAAGTAGGGGTAGTGTTAAGTGGCGGAGGTGCGAAAGGGCTGGCGCACATTGGAGTTTTAAAAGTACTTGAAGAAAACGGCGTAAAAGTAGATTATATAGCGGGTACAAGTATGGGGGCCATCATTGGAGGCTTATACGCCTCAGGATATACCGCCAGTGAACTTGATTCAATCTTTAAAAATGTAGATACTGAAGCCTTATTGCAGGATTATATTCCGAGAATATCGAAATCATTTTATGAAAAAAGAAATGATGAAATATATGCGCTTCAGCTTCCTTTTGATGATTTTAAAATAGGAATGCCTGCTGCGTTATCAAAAGGAATGTATAATTATAATTTACTTTCAGGGCTGTTACTGCATGTAAGGCATGAAAGAGATTTCAATAAACTGGCTATTCCGTTTTTATGTATTGCTACAGATATAGAATCCGGTAAGCAGGTTATTCTGGATAAGGGTATACTACCTCAAAGTATATTGGCAAGTGGTGCATTTCCTTCCTTGTACTCCCCGGTAGAAATAGACGGTAAATTGCTTATTGATGGTGGGGTGGCCAATAACTATCCGATAGATGAACTGCGCAAAATGGGAGCAGAGATTGTTATTGGAGTTGATGTTCAGGATGGGCTAAAAAACAGAGAAGATATCAGAGGAGCATCAGATATTTTATTGCAGATCTCGAACTTTTCAATGGTTCAGGATATGAGTCGTAAAATTCGGGAAACAGATATATACATAAAACCCGATATCAAAGGATATTCTGTGATTTCCTTTAGAGAAGGAAGTGATATTATAAAAAAAGGAATCGAAGCAGCAGCTCCGTTTACTGAGGAGTTCAAAAAAATGGGAAGTCCGGAATACATCAACAACCCTCCGAGTTTCAGAGAAAAATACAAAGGGGATCTGTGTATATCAAGGGTAGAAATTAATGAAATGGAAAACTTTACTTCGAGTTATGTATATGGAAAGCTAAAGTTTACACCAAATACGACCTTAACATTTGATAACTTCTCTACAGGAATTAATAATATGAATGGTACCCAGAACTTTAGCAGTATTGTATACAGTTTTGCTGAAGAAGACGGCGGAGATGTCTTGAAATTAAACCTGAAAGAAGCAAAAACCCAGCGCTATCTTAAATTTGGGTTACACTTTGATAACCTCTATAAAAGTGCTGCTTTAGTCAATGTTACTCAAAAAAAGCTCTTGTTTAAAAATGATGTTATTTCGCTTGATTTGGGAGTTGGTGATCAGTTTCGTTATAATTTAAATTATTATGTAGATAATGGTTATCGATGGAGCGTTGGTTTTCAGTCTAAGCTCAACAAGATTTCGCGTAATATCAATCGTCCGATCACAAGCAACTTTATAGAACTGCCTACTTTGCCTAACAGTCTGAGTTTAGATCTTGTAGATGTTACTAACCGTCTTTATTTTCAAACATTTTACAGAGATCAGTTTCTTGTCGCGGTAGGATTGGAGCATAAATTCAATCAGGTCGATATTAAAAATCTGATTTTTGATATGCCGTGGATAGATAAAAGCCATTATTTATCTGCTTACGGAAATATTGTATTTGACACGTATGATAACAAATATTTTCCGCGTAAAGGTGTAATATTTAATGCAGAATATAAAAACTACTTTCATTCATCAGATTATACAGGAAATTTTAAGAATTTCTCACAGATCAATGCAGAATTAGGAACTGTGAGAACTTTTTTTGATAAAGTTAGTGTTGAAGCAAAAGCAGAAATTGGTGCTACTATCGGTAGTGAATCTTCCAGTTTTCTACAGTACTTTTTTGGAGGATATGGTTTTCAGTCCGTTTATAATGTTAAACAATTTTATGGATATGATTTTTTGAGTGTATTTGATGATTCCTATGTAAAAGTGCTTTTTAGAGTGGACTATGAGGTTTTTAATAAACATCATCTCAACATAGCGGCTAATTATGCACAGATAGGCAACAATATTTTTCAATACTCTGACTGGATTTCAAAACCAAAATTCAATGGTTATGCCATCGGTTACGGATATCAGGCAATTATCGGACCTATAGAAATTAAGCATAGCTGGTCTCCCGATACCAGAAACCATTACACATGGTTTAGTGTTGGTTTTTGGTTTTAATTCCCAAAAACTTCTAAAATTAACAGGTATCTATTGTTAGTCGAAAAAAAAATAGATATTTTTGTTAGATATGAAAAATTGGAACGGACTTTTATCACATCTTAAATATCTCATCAAGAGAAATCCTGAATGAGAAGCACCTGCTTATTAGGTATTTTATAAACAAACTAAAAGAATAGCGTTATGCCAATGTATCATAAATTGGGAAATATCCCTCCGAAAAGACATACTATATTTCGTAAACCAAACGGAGATCTCTATTACGAACAATTGTTCGGAACTATAGGATTTGATGGAATGTCTACTAACATGTATCATGAACATCGTCCTACACAGGTAAAGGAAATCAAGGGTTCTTATAGTGTAGCTCCTAAAATTGCAAAAGCAAATAACATTCAGTCATACCGTTTTCGCGGATTTCAGGTAGATCCGGTTGCTGATTATCTTGAAAGCAGAAAAGCGGTACTGACCAATAGTGATTGTACTATTGTTTTGGCTGCTCCAAGCGGTAAGACACAGGAATATTTTTATAAAAATACCGACGCTGACGAATTGATCTTCATCCACAGAGGTACAGGAGTCGTTCGTACAATGTTAGGAAATCTTGATTTCAAATACGGTGATTATATTCTCATACCAAGAGGTATTATCTATAAGATAGACTTTGATTCGGAAGATAATCGTTTGTTTATTGTGGAATCGAGAAGACCTATTTATACCCCTAAACGTTACAGAAACTGGTTCGGACAATTGTTAGAGCATTCTCCGTTTTGTGAGAGAGACATCCGCCGTCCGGAAAAACTGGAAACGTATGATGAAAAAGGTGAGTTTTTAATAAAAGTTAAAAAACAGGATGAAATCTTTGATATGGTATATGCAACACATCCTTTTGATGTGATTGGTTATGATGGTTATAACTATCCGTATGCTTTTTCAATTCATGATTTCGAACCGATTACAGGAAGAATCCATCAACCGCCACCAGTACATCAAACTTTTGAAACAGATGCCTTTGTTGTCTGTTCATTTGTTCCGCGACTATATGATTATCATCCGGAATCTATCCCGGCTCCCTACAATCACAGTAATATTGACTCAGATGAGGTACTTTACTATGTAGACGGTGATTTTATGAGTAGAAATGATATAGGACCAGGACATATATCACTGCATCCGGCTGGTATTCCGCACGGACCACACCCGGGAGCTGTAGAGAGAAGTATTGGGGCTAAAGACACACAAGAATTAGCTGTAATGGTGGACACCTTTAAGCCTTTAATGGTTACAGAAGAAGCAATGAAAATTGCTGATGAGAAGTATTATCAGTCATGGCTGGATTAAGCTGCTCATCATAGTACAACAAAACAACAAAATTTAAAAAAATTAAAATGGACAATAATTTAAAATCAGTAGAATTCGGATTAGAGAAAATATTTGAAGGAGCTCAGGATTTCTTGCCTTTATTGGGTACAGATTATGTTGAGTTTTATGTAGGAAATGCAAAACAGGCAGCGCACTTTTACAAAACTGCATTCGGTTTTCAGTCATTGGCGTATGCAGGATTGGAAACCGGTATCAGAGACAGAGCGTCTTATGTATTGAAACAGGACAAAATCCGAATTGTATTGACTACAGCCTTAAATAGTGAATCTCCTATTGGTGAGCATGTGAAAAAACATGGAGATGGAGTAAAAGTAGCAGCGCTTTGGGTTGAAGATGCACGCTCTGCCTATGAAGAGACGATTAAAAGAGGAGCAAAGTCTTTTATGGAGCCAACTGTTGAAAAAGACGAGTTTGGTGAAGTTGTCCGTGCCGGAATTTACACTTATGGTGAAACAGTACATATGTTTGTAGAACGCAAAAATTACAACGGTGTATTTTTACCGGGATATAAGGTATGGGAATCGGACTATAAACCAGAACCTGTTGGCTTGAAGTATATTGACCACATGGTAGGTAATGTTGGTTGGAATCAGATGAATAACTGGGTAAAATGGTACGAAGAAGTAATGGGATTCGTAAATTTCCTTTCGTTTGATGATAAACAGATCAATACAGAATATTCGGCTTTGATGTCTAAAGTAATGTCTAATGGAAACGGTCGTATTAAATTCCCTATCAATGAGCCTGCAGAAGGTAAAAAACGTTCTCAGATTGAAGAATATTTAGACTTCTATGAAGGCGAAGGAATTCAGCATATTGCTGTAGCTACAGATGATATTCTTTCAACAGTGTCACAAATGAAAGCAAGAGGAGTAGAGTTTTTAAGTACGCCACCACAAGCTTACTATGATGCTATTCCTGAGCGTTTAAAAGATCATATGTCAAAGTTTAAAGAGGATATTAACGAACTTCAAAAACTTGGAATTATGATTGATGCAGATGAAGAAGGTTATCTGTTGCAGATTTTTACCAAGCCGGTTGAAGATCGTCCAACCGTATTTTTCGAGATTATTCAACGTATGGGAGCAAGAGGTTTTGGAGCTGGTAACTTTAAAGCGCTTTTTGAATCGATTGAAAGAGAACAAGAGAAAAGAGGTACATTGTAAATAGTCCGTTAAACTTCCATGGACCAGAAGACAAGGGAATTTCGGGGGTATACCACACTTCATACATTCTGCCCCTGAAAACCGTTTTGGCTTTTTCGCAATTATAATTGCCAATCCTTTTTTTCTCCTCTAAAAGCTCCCATTTCATTTCAGGCAAAGACTCCTCAACAGCAAACTTGTTTTTCAATACCATATCTTCAAAAAGATATTCGGTTAATGTCTTTTCGTTTCGGTTTACCACTATTTCATTAAAACTTTCATCAAAATTATCATCATCAATCACTAAAATTGAATCATCACTTGCCATTAGGTCTTCTGCACTATATGCACTCTCTTTAAATTCTGTTTTGCAAAACGAATAATCATCTGATATATATAGTGTTGCCTTGTCTTCATTTATAAAACCTGGAGTATAAATGGAAATCTCCTTATACTCAATTTTCCATATTTTTTCAGTTGCTTTTTTATCAGAAAGGAAAC
>NZ_JAUFQU010000011.1:0-27773 GCF_030409925.1 Paenimyroides ceti | reverse complement strand
AAACAGCTTCAACATATATTGTAATTGCACATACACATCCTGAAAAAGGACATAAAGGAATCAATGCTTTTATTGTTGAAAAAGGATGGGAAGGTTTTGAAATCGGCGCGAAAGAACAAAAAATGGGGATCAGAGGATCTGATACACACTCTTTAATGTTTACAGATGTAAAAGTACCTAAAGAGAATAGAATTGGTGAAGATGGCTTTGGTTTTGCTTTTGCTATGAATGTATTGAACGGTGGTCGTATCGGTATTGCTTCACAGGCATTAGGAATTGCTCAGGGAGCTTATGAATTGTCATTAAAATATGCGAAAGAACGTAAAGCATTTAAAACAGAAATCATCAATCATCAGGCAATAGCTTTTAAACTGGCGGATATGGCAACGCAAATTTCTGCTGCCCGTATGTTGTGTTTCAAAGCAGCTGCTGAAAAAGATAACGGAGAAGATATTTCTATTTCTGGTGCTATGGCAAAATTATTCTCTTCCCAAACAGCTATGGATACAACGATTGAAGCGGTACAAATTCATGGTGGTAACGGGTATGTAAGAGAATACCATGTTGAACGTATGATGCGTGATGCTAAAATTACTCAAATTTATGAAGGTACTTCAGAAATTCAGAAAGTGGTTATTTCCAGAGGTATCTCTAAATAATATTGACTTATTATAAAATTAAAGTCTGACCTTACGTCAGACTTTTTTTATATCTTTCATCTCCTTTTATTAAAGCTATGAATAACGATAAAGCAATCAAACTCAAACTAACACTGGGATATCTGATACTGGGTATCACCGCTATTCTTTCGGTCTGGTATATTTTCAATGAAGTAAAGGTCATGAATGAACCGAAAGAAGAGTTAATAAGTGAAAACAATAAAGTACTCAATCTCGGAAGTATCATTACCAATATTTATACTGCTGATTCATCCGGCAGGGTAGCAATGATTTCTACAGATAAAAAAGACATTCAGAAATATCATCAATTGGTAGACACCATACAAAGTCAAATTGTCAATTTTAAGACTAATGTTACGGATGATGAGATGATTTTAAAACTCGATACCATTCAGTCTCTTATCAGAGAAAAGGAAAAAAGTTTTGATGAAATTGTTGCGGCCAGAAAGAAATTCATGAATTCACAATATTTTGATGAAGCGTTTAAAAAGGTAAGAGCCGCAAAAGATGATATTGAAAATATAGCTGTAAATGTATCGAAAGATTCTACTTCGGAAAGTAAGGAAGGTTTCTGGAAAAGAATCCGAAATGTAGTCGATTCTGAGAAGAAAGAAAAAGAAGACAGAGAACGTCAGTTGAGACAACAGCAACAACTGAATAAGATTCACCAGAGTAAACGAGACAGTCTGGCAAAAATGACTGAAAATATTTTTTCTCAGGCTATTGACAGTGAAAATAAACTGGCGAAAGAGTTTTATCAGAAAGAGGAACAACTGATAAATGAAAACCGCCATATCTCAGAAAAAATAAAAAGTCTTATGATTGAAGTGGAGAAAAGTGTATTGGAAAACTCCTATTCCAGAATAAACTTTTCTAATGAGATCATTGATAAAACAGCTATAAATCTGGCATGGATTGGCGGTATTGGCTTTTTAATGGTAATTATTTTAGGAGGTGTAGTACTAAGAGATCTTAACAAAAGCCGTGCTTATAAGAAACAATTGGAACGGTTAAATAAGGATTTACAAAATCTTATGGAACAAAAATCATATTTTCTGGCTTCTGTTACACATGATATCAATTCTCCGCTTAATTCATTAATAGGATTTTCTGAATTATTAGATGAGACATTAAAGACTAAAACACAAAAAGAATATATTAAAAATATTAATTATTCCAGTCAGTACATCCGTAATCTGGTAAATGATCTGGTAGATTTCTCTAAGCTGGAATACAATAAAATGGTCTTAAAGAAAGAGTCTTTTAATTTTAATGAATTGTTATTGAGCATTACAACTCCATTAAAAAATGATGCTGATAAAAAAGGAATTGAACTTATTGCCAACGTAGATCCGAAACTGGATGACTATTTTTTTTCAGACCCATATCGTATCAAACAGATTCTTACAAATATTCTTTCCAACGGAATTAAATTTACAGATAAAGGAAGCGTAACATTGGAAGCTGTACTTAATGGTAATGAAGCTGTTTTAAAAATAACCGATACAGGTATTGGAATTGATGAAAAGTACCATAAAGATATCTTTATGGAATTTAAACAGGCACATGGTGATATTGAAAAAGTATATGGAGGAACCGGTCTTGGACTCAATATTTCAAAAAGACTTATCAAATTACTGAAAGGAGAATTAACATTTGAAAGCCGTCTGGACAAAGGATCAATCTTTACGATTAGAATACCTGTAGAGAAAGGAGAAAATAATCAGTTTAAAAATATGGATATCGTCTTTGATAATGAAAAAAAACTTATCCATAAAAACATTTTAGTGGTAGATGACGATATGTTGCAATTACGACTTATGAATGAAGTGATCAAAGACAAAGTGAATCTGATTACCACACTTAAAAAAGGAGAACTGATTGAAGAATATTTAAATGAAAATAAATATAATTTAATCATTACAGATATTCAAATGCCTAATTACAGCGGATATAAAATCATTCAGGCAATACGTTCAAATCCCGAATATAAAAACACACCTGTTATTGCATTTACAGGAAAGATTGATTTGGATGAAAATGAAATTTCTAAATTAGGATTCAATGCGTTGCTGCAAAAACCAATTAATATTCCTATATTAATGAATACGATACACAGGCTGTTAGAAATAAACAGAGAACAAAAGCCTGTTAATCCTACAAGCAAAATGCAGATAAAAAATGAATATTTTGACTTAGAACAATTATTGAGTTTTACCCAGGATGATTTGGATGCTACACAGGATATATTAAATGTTTTTATTGACTCTTCCATAAAAAACTGTGACGAATTATCAGCATCTGTTGGGATAAATGATCGAAAAAAAATAGCGGAGATCACACACAGAATGTTACCAATGTTTCGACAGTTAAGTGCTGATATGGTTATTGCTGATCTGGAAAAACTTGAACGTTATGAATATAATGGTAATGCAGAAGAATTAAAAGAAGATGTTGTAACAGCAGTTGGTAAGATTCAGAAAATTATAGAAGAACTAAAAAAAATCGAGCTTTTTTAAAGCTCGATTTCATATAGTTTTATTTTATTATATAAGGTTTTGCGATCTATTCCTAAAATCTGGGCTGCTTTTGTCTTGTTATATTTTGCTTTTTCTAAAGCTACCCTGATGGTATTCTCTTCATTTTTAGAAGAAAACAATTTTAAATCATCTTCATCTCTCTTATGAATAATTTCATCAGATGAATAATTTTCGTGTTCGATTACTTCACACGGCAATACGTTTTTTTGGATAATGTCCGTCTGAGTCAGTAATACTGCTCTCTTAATAATGTTCCGCATCTCTCTCAGATTTCCCGGCCAATCGTATCTCAGAAAAATTTCTTTTACTTCTTCAGAAAAATCCAAAATCTGTTTTTCAAGATCCGTATTTGACTGTTTTAAAAAGAAATCGGCAAATAATAGGATATCATCTCCTCTTTCAGAAAGTCGTGGTGTTTTAATAGAAAATTCATTCAAACGATGGTAAAGATCTTCTCTGAAATTACCTTCTCTTACTGCCTTTTGAAGATCTTCATTTGTAGCTGCAATTACGCGTATATCAACATCTATTTCTTTACTGCTTCCTACTGGCTTTACTTTTCGCTCCTGTAAGGCGCGTAGTAATTGTACCTGTACTTCGTATGAGAGATTCCCTACTTCATCTAAAAATATAGTACCACCGTTAGCTGCTTCAAAATGACCAGTCTTGTCTGTAGTTGCCCCGGTAAAAGATCCTTTAATGTGACCAAAAAATTCGCTTGCAGCTAAATCTTTTGGTATGGCGCCACAGTCAACCGCTATGTATGGTTTATCTGATCGTTTGCTTTGTTCATGAATAGAATAGGCAACATTTTCTTTTCCTGTTCCACTATCTCCGATGATCAAAACAGAGATATTCGTCGGAGCTACCACATCGATAAAATTATGCAATTCTAATGATTTTTCACTCTTGCCTTTTATAACTGAAAGATGATAGTTATTATCTTCATCTCCCGATTTTTTCCGGCTTTTTTCTCCATCACCATTATCCGACTCTACAATTGAATAATTTGCTTTTTTCTTTAATGCCTGATGAATGGTCAATAAAATTTCCTCAGAATTTATCGGCTTTGAAACATAATCAAAGGCGCCTAATTTCATTACACTGACAGCGGTTTTTATATCAGTATATCCCGTCATCAAAATAACCTGTGTGGTTTTGTTTGTATCCCTGATAAATTTTAGTACTGATACCCCATCATCATCCGGTAACCTTACATCGGTAAGGACTAAATCAAAAGATTGATTTAGTATTAGTTGCTCTGCTTCTTTAAAAGTAAATGCGCTACTCACTTCGAAACCTTTTTTGGTTAAGAATGTTTTCAACATCATGCAGAATGATACATCATCATCAATTACTAATATTCTCTGGCTCATTCAAGTAGTGTTTTTATAAATTAGGCAATGTCTACTAAAGGTAATAATTATAATTAAAAGTATAAAGGTAATAATTTATTCCTATTCTAAAACGGATAGCCAATGGCAATATTCAAGATTAAATTATCTTTTCTCCATGCTCTGTCACCAAATTCTATATGATCAAAACGCCAACGATCATTTTTTTCATAATAAGGTACCCGTACAGGAATGGAAAGATCTGTCCGTAAGACCAATATTGAAAAATCAAATCGTAGACCAGCTCCTACCCCTACAGCTACTTCACTCAAAAATTCATTAGAAAATTTCCCTCCCGGTTTAGTAGGATCATCTCTCATCAACCAAACATTCCCGGCATCAACAAATAGTGCTGCGTTTAAGAAGCTGAACAGGTTAGCTCTGTATTCAGCATTGAACTCTAATTTGATATCTCCGGCCTGATCCATTAAGAAAGAGCTTGTCTGGGTTCTTGGATCATAACTACCGGGACCTAATGTACGAGCTCTGAAAGCACGAATACTGTTACTTCCTCCAACAAAAAACTGTTTTGAGAAAGGCATGTACTCTGAATTTCCATACGGAAGTGCATATCCGGCTATAAAGCGGGCAGCAAACTGACTTTTTTCATTTAGTTTTAAATAGTATCTTATATCATGTTCTGTTTTTACATATTGACTGTATGCTACTCCTAAAATTTCTTTTTGCTGTCCTTTTTCATAATTTGCTCCTGAAATAAGTCCTGTAAGATTGGCAGACAAATCAAGCTGTCCTTTATAATAAACGGTATGTTTGAGCGGTAGCATTGTATTGGTAAATGTATACGAATAGGTTGGTCCGAAAATCAGCTGTTTTTCAACGATTCTTGCCAATGAAGGATTATCTGCCATCTGCTCTTTGTATTTATCCGTTATCTTTTCAGGAAAAACATAAGTGACTTCGAGTACATTTAATTCATGTTCTTTTTTGACATCTTCTTTCCAGAGATATCCAAATGATGCATTGAAGTTATGTAATGTATATAGTTGCGTACGGCTTTGGTATTCATACCCCAAACCAATTTTAGTCCGAGGTACAAAAGCACTGGATGAAGTAAACTTAAACGGTGCAATAATCCTTGGGAATGCCAAACTGAATTTTGATCCGACACGATAAATGTTATTTCCGTTACCACGACCTCCAACCTGATAATCCATTGCTCCGTATAATGAGGCAGTAAATAACTCAGCTCCTTTTAAGAAATTACGGTGGCGCCAGTTGAAATTAACCTCTCCACCCGCATAACTTGCAGAATTCGTTTTACCCAATGTTTCTAAACGCAATGATTTAAATTCATTGGGAGTCAACATATAATATACATCAAATTTGTTATTAAGGGAATCTGAAATAACAAATTGATTTTTGACGAACTTAAAGGTTCCCAAATTGATTAAACGGTTGAGAGACAGATTATGATCAGTACGATTATATAAATCTCCTTTCTTAAAATAGAGTGTACGGTCATAAATCTGTGGCTTGAACTTTTCTTCTCGATCAATGATATAAATACCTTTGTAAGGTGTTAGGGAATCAATGGGTGTCTGTGAAACAACACGGCTCCTTCTTCCTAAATTACGCAGATTATAATCTGGTATCACTACAATTTTATCGATTGTAAACTGTTTAGTTGCCATTGCAGGTGTTGATTCTTTTAATTTTACAATCAGATCAACTTTATGATTATTGACGGTACTATCTGCCTGTACTATTATATTATCAGGATGAAAATAGTAAAATCCATTTTCTTTCAGGTAGCTGTCTATACGCTCACGTTCCGCTTTAATTACATTCAGATTAAATGGAGCTCCGACTTTGAGCAATGATTTTGCTGCTATTTTTTGTATTTCGCTATTGATCAACGTACTGTCTTTTTGAAACGTTACTTTTTCAATAAGATATTGTTGACGTGGCTTGACATTATAAATTACTTTAGTCTTTTTATTTTTCGTAACTGTATCATAGCTCGTAGAGACATTGAAATATCCAAGATTTTCAGAATAGTTTTCAATAATCTTGCGATTAAAGTCAATATCAACATCGCTTAAAAGTACTGGCTTTTCACCAACTTTGTATTTTAACCAATATTTGAATCCTTTCTCCTTTTTGGGCTCTGATGTGATATTATAGAAATACAATTTTGGACGTAAACCTAAAAATGATTTGTTTGGTTTGGGCATCAGTTGCTCTTTCAGATTTGTCTCTAAAAGGTTTGCCTGTTTTTTGGATAGTGAGTCTCTCTGAAGGTTAATTTTAGCACCTACATAAAGTAACTCACCTTTTTTTAAATATTTTGTATTGCTACAGGACACTAAAAAAGCAAAGGCAATAAATAAAAGAAGTTTATTTAGAGGTCTTTTCATATTGATTTTGTTGTTTTTTTGCGTTACGTCTCTGTTGTTGATTACGTTTGTTTTTTCTATAGATTTCTCTGAATTCATTATAATCTATTGTGATGATGAAGCCAACACCGGTTTCGATAATCTGTCCTTGTAAAGCTACCTGATATTCATTTTTACGATACGCTCTTAAGGTATATCTTCCATCTTTAGAGAGCATATAATCCAAAGAAATATCACCTGCAATATTGGTCATTTGCTCATTTTGTCTCTGTTCACCTTCAAGTCCGAAATTGCTTCCGATATTAACTTTCAAGCGATCGTTTAACAGTTTTTTAGACAACCCAACATTTAAATCTGTTCTTGTATTTTGCTCTCCGGTAGAATAGTCTTCAGTGGATTCCAGATCGAAATTTAATTCTACACCGGCAATGAGATCAGAAGCGAGATTATTGAGTTGTTGAGATAGTATTTTACTAACACTCTGACGAGCCATAGATTCAGCTGACATCCCTGCACTACTCTCAAAAGGATTTTCTCCTATAAACCGGTTTAATAACAATAAAGCAAATACCTGTTTATTCATTTCAGACTCTTCTGTACGCAACTGATCCAGTTTAGTTTTCACTACACTGATGACTTCACTTGAAACAGAAGCATTATCTTCATCCACAGTGATATCAAAAGTGATTTCAGGCTTTAATAATTCTCCTTTCATCATAAGAAGTGTTTCAAAAGGAATACGTTGCTTATACATATTGTATTCTGCAGGATTATCATCTCTTGATAACTGTTGTTGTACCAGATCTAAAGGCGCCGTATTGGTTTTATAGACTGCCGTTATATCTGTATCCGCTTTTGTTGGTTCTCCTGTCCAGGTAATGCTGCTGCCTTCTTTAATATCAAATTTTCTCTTAAGCAAGTTTACAGACATTTCGTAACTTCCTTTGTTTACTTCATATCTTCCGACTAAAGTTATTTTACCTGAAGGATCTACTCCACCAGTTAATTCAGCTTCTCCCTGTAACTTAACAAAATCTCCGTTAGACTTATCAATTACTACAGAAAGCTTGGCTTCTTTTTTAACTTCAATATTGACAGATACATCGAGTCCTTTAACTGTTGCCTCAGATATTTCTTTTTCAGGTTCAAGCGTACCTTGTAAAGCAATCTGATCCTGATCAATGAATTCTACGATTCCTTCCCGATCCTGTAATGCCGGACTCGACTGAGGTAATACAAAAGTAAAATCAGTTTTATCGCTAACTGTCAACTGTCCGTCAACTTTTGGCAGATCCAGATTTCCTCGAATGTTAAGATTGGCATCAATAGCCATTATACCATACATAATGTTGTTTTCTTTCTTGGTAGAATTTACAACTTTAAAGTCGCTTGCATTGACATTGAGTCCAAATGCAAAATCGCGATACGTTTTAGTTAGAATTTTACCGTTTATTGTTAACGAATTGCCGTCTGCATCATCTATCTTGAATCTTCTGAACTGTATTCCTTCGGAAGTAAAAGCAATAGTATCATCTATGTTCTTAAAAGTAGTGTTTAAAGAGGCAATATCCATTCCTACTCCATTGAACTTAACATCTCCCAAAATACTCGGATCATCAGCTGTACCAGTTACTTTCAAAGCTCCGGAAATGTATCCTACAGCATTATCAATAGCTTTCATTGAAAATCCCTGAACACTTTTCATCTGTAGTTTATTGATATTCACCGATAGATCAAATTGTTTTTGCTGTATGTTGTAGTTTCCAGCTACTTTCAGGTCATTTTCAAAACCTGTCAATGTTACATCAGCGTTTAAAACTTCCTGTTGATTATTATCTACTTTAACAGCCAGATTTCCTATTTCACTTCCATAAACCTTCAATTCATTTACATTAATATCTGAAGTAAATGTCATATTATTTTTCAAGTCTCTAAGCTGCACAGTTCCATCTATTGTACCTTGAGCCAAAAGTGAGTCTTTCTTAATAATTTCTGTAATGGTTTCTATTTCAAATCCTTTTATTGTAATATTTAATGGACTATTAGGTATTTCGTTCTCAGACTGAATACCAAGCTGGCTGTTTGCATTTTGAATAAAGAATTGATGGGCAAGAATACCTGCATCGCTTATTTGAATATTATTATCCGGATTTACATTCCAATCTTCATAATTTAACTTTAATCCGTTTTGATTCAGTGCAATTTTAGTGACGTCATTTATTGACTCTACATTACCTGCAATTCCATACTGAACATTATCTTCCTGATCCAAAAGTCTCAGGTCATAGGTGATTTTATTATCAGAAACTGCTCCGGTAAGTCCTAAACGATCTACTGCCATATTTTCATTTTCAATAGAATACACACTCAACCCGTATTGTAAAGCAGCATCATTATTGGCAATATTAAGCGCTACACTATCCACTTTTATTGTTCCGTAAGTCAGTTGAGGAATACTTCCGTTTATTATAAGCTTACGTGCATCTGCCTGATAACTACCATCGAGTGTTATGGTCTGAAATTCTTTTAAATCAGGAACAAATTTTTGAATTAAATCATCGTTCTTTATTTTTACATTAAAGTCGAAATATTGATTAGGCTCAATTTCTGCGACCTTATCTTTTTCTGACATGAAATGATAATACTGATCTATCGTTTGTTGAACAGATCCTAAAATCTGAGTGAGTTTGTACCTTCCTGTCAATTCTGCATCGGCAATTTGGGAGTGTAAACTGATTCTATTTTCATTTTCATTGGATACTGCTTCTAATTTTATTTCTGATAACGGATAGATTTCTTTACCGTCAGATAAAGCAAAATCCTGCAAATAAAGATTTCCATTCAGTGCATCAGGTGACAGATTAGAAAAATCACCATTAATTTTTCCAGCTATGGCAAATGGTTTTTGATACAGTCTAAGTTTATACAAATCTAATTTCTCAACAGTTCCGTCTATTTTTATGCTTGGATTATCTTTTGAATAATATCCTGATGCCAATAAATCGATTTTAGCATTTTCATCTTTTGAGACTATAGTTGCCTCAAAATTACCCTGGTTTATTTTTGCATCGAGTGCAATGTCTTTATAGGTATAAGAATTGAATTCTGCTGAACTGATATAACCGTTTACTTTTGTCTGGGCTTTCTCAGGATTGAAGCTGGTGCCATTCGCTTTTATAGTGGCAGAAATCCGCCCCAATGAATCATTTTTAATGATTTTCCCTACATTTAAATTCTGAATTACAGCATCAACAACATATTTTTCTTTGTCTTTTATTCTCTGATCTAATACTGCTTTCAGCTTTGCATTTCCATCCGAAGTTTTAAGATTTAAATCAGCTACAAAGTTATTTACACTTCCTTTTGCCTTTCCGTTTAAAGATAAAAAGGATGGTATTTGAATGGTATTTGGAATTGTCCCTTTTGGTACTAAAGACTGAATTGTTTTGGAGGAAGTTTCTAATTGTTTTACATTTAGATCAAACCAAAGCTTATCTGGATCAGTGGCATTTTTTATCTGTCCTGAAAGATTTACTATTGTTTTATCCAAACCAGAAAGTTGAAATTCCTCAATAAATAAATCATCAATTTTACCATTCACACTGGTATTTAATAAAAGAACAGCTTCTCTGTTTGTAATGAAAGGAGGTGTATTTTTCAGATCAGGTGCCAGTATGAGTATATCTGAAAATGCAATCTTTGTTTTTTGCAGATTCGCCTGTATTTCAACATTTCCTAAATCATTAGTTAGTTGTTCTATTGAAGTATATTGTAGAATAACTTCATCCTGAATAACTGTTTTAGGAGTTTCAAGATATAAGTCTTTTAGAAAGGCTTCAGAACTACCATAACTGAAATCTGTTTGTAATTTATTGACCTGTAAGCCACTTTTCTCAGCTATAAAAGTATTTTTTAAGGAGCCCGATATATTTTGATCTGTGAAACTAAAATCACGTAAATCGACATCTATTTTACTAAAATCAAGATGGTTAAAATCAATTCCTTTATCTGAAGGCTTTTCAGCCGTATTATCATATACAACAGCAATATCCTCTAAGTTTAATTGATTCAATTTTAATGCTATAGGATTTCCGTTTGTCTTCGCTTTCTGTTGCTCATCTTCTGTTTTCTTTTCGCTGGGTAAGAATAAAGAAGCTTTGATAGTAGAATTTTTCAGTGCAATCTTATCTACAACATATTCATTTTTTCCTAAATCAATGCTCTTAATTTTCGTTCTTAGCTCATCAAATACAATAGATGCATAGGTTTTCGAATTGTCGTCTCCATAATCAATCATAATATCCGTCAAAGCAAGTGTATTCAAAGCAATGCTGAAAGGATTTTTTTGAGCAAGTGAATCTGTCTTTTCCTCAACCTTCTCAGCTACTTCTTTTACAAGGCCCTGTTTTAATTTTAATCGTAAACCATCTAATGCAATATCATCGATTGCATAATTGTTTTTATCAAGATCAAACGTTTTGACACGGGTATTAAATTCATTGAATTTTACACGAATATCATTACTGGATAGTGCATCAATAAAAGTAACATCGATTTTTTTAATCGCTATCTTATCTAAGGAAATAATAAAAGGTTTGGATTCACTCTCTTCTTCGTCCTTTGTTGCGAAGGCATCAATAATATAATCAAAATTAAACTTCCCTAAAGAATCTCTAACGACATTTGCCCGTACTCCTTCTAAATCGACAGAAGTCAAATCAGCCGTGTTGTTTAGTAATTTTGGAAGGTTTAGCCCAACATCCAGTGAGCTAACATACAATAATGTATCTACCTGTTGTCCTTGTAGATAAAGTTCATTTAAGGTAATGGTATTGGGAAAGCCGATATAAACACTTTCAAGACTGACTTTTGTCTTGATTTTATCCTGCAAATAGATGATTAATTTGTCTTTTACAAAATTCTGAACAGCAGGAAATCTCAAACTCACTATTAAGCCAATAACCAATAAGATTATTGACAATAAAACGATTCCTGCATATTTAAGTATCTTTTTAAGTCTAATTTTCAAAGCAATTTATTTGATTATAGCAAAGATAAATAAACTTTTGGGCTGACCAATTTTTAAAGATATTTATTGAGTTGATGTGTAAAAAAATCAATTAAATTCTATTATCGATAAAAAATTTCGTCTATTTAATTCCAAAAAAAAATCCTCAATCAGATTATGATTGAGGATTCAAAAGAAAGGCAGCGACATACTCTCCCACATTAAAATGCAGTACCATCTGCGCTATCGGGCTTAACTACTCTGTTCGGAATGGAAAGAGGTGAGCCCCGATGCAATAACCACCTTAAATCGGTATGACTTGCGTCACTATAAGTTAACATATATGAAATTCAAAACAAAAGACTTTTATATTATAAAGCAACTCCCAGAGCACATAAGCTTACGGGCTATTAGTACTACTCGACTATGACATTACTGCCTTTACATCTGTAGCCTATCAACGTGGTCATCTTCCACGACCCTTTAAAGAAATCTCATCTTGTGGTGGGTTTCGCGCTTATATGCTTTCAGCGCTTATCCCTTCCAAACGTAGCTACTCTGCGATGCTCCTGGCGGAACAACAGATACACCAGCGGTTTGTCCAATTCGGTCCTCTCGTACTAGAATCAGATCCACTCAAATTTCTAACGCCCACAGTAGATAGAGACCGAACTGTCTCACGACGTTCTGAACCCAGCTCGCGTGCCACTTTAATGGGCGAACAGCCCAACCCTTGGGACCTTCTCCAGCCCCAGGATGTGACGAGCCGACATCGAGGTGCCAAACCCCCCCGTCGATATGAGCTCTTGGGGGAGATCAGCCTGTTATCCCCGGCGTACCTTTTATCCTTTGAGCGATGGCCCTTCCATACGGAACCACCGGATCACTATGCTCTACTTTCGTACCTGATCGACCTGTATGTCTCTCAGTCAAGCTCCCTTATACCATTGCACTCTACGCACGGTTACCAAGCGTGCTGAGGGAACCTTTAGAAGCCTCCGTTACTCTTTTGGAGGCGACCACCCCAGTCAAACTACCCACCAAGCAATGTCCTCAACAACGTCGAGTTAGATCTCAAATAAGCAAAGGGTGGTATTTCAACAATGACTCCACAACGCCTGGCGACGCCACTTCATAGTCTCCCACCTATCCTACACATCACTTATCCAAGAACAATACTAAGCTATAGTAAAGGTGCACAGGGTCTTTTCGTCCCACTGCGGGTAATCGGCATCTTCACCGATACTACAATTTCACCGAGCTCATGGCTGAGACAGTGTCCAGATCGTTACACCATTCGTGCAGGTCGGAACTTACCCGACAAGGAATTTCGCTACCTTAGGACCGTTATAGTTACGGCCGCCGTTTACTGGGGCTTCAATTCAATGCTTCTCCGAAGATAACATCTCCTCTTAACCTTCCAGCACCGGGCAGGTGTCAGGCCCTATACTTCATCTTACGATTTGGCAGAGCCCTGTGTTTTTGATAAACAGTCGCCTGGACCTTTTCACTGCGGCCAGCATTGCTGCTGGCGACCTTTCTCCCGAAGTTACAGGTCTATTTTGCCTAGTTCCTTAGCCATGAATCTCTCGAGCACCTGAGGATACTCTCCTCGACTACCTGTGTCGGTTTACGGTACGGGTTCTTATAATCTATGTTTAGAAGGTTTTCTTGGAAGCCCTTAGGTACACTATCTCTTTGCCCGAAGGCTCCGAGTACTATCGCATTTCACCAAGTCTGACGCATTTGACTATCAAACCTATAGTTAGGTGCTTCAACGAACTATTCCGTCAGTTCGCGGTACTTTCATCACTCCGTCGCTCCATCACAATTATAAGAAGTACGGGAATATTAACCCGTTGGCCATCGACGTCCCCCTTCGGGTGTGCCTTAGGTCCCGACTAACCCTCAGCTGATTAGCATAGCTGAGGAAACCTTAGTCTTACGGTGTGCGGGTTTCTCGCCCGCATTATCGTTACTTATGCCTACATTTTCTTTTCTAAACAGTCCAGCAATACTCACATATCACCTTCTACCCAGTTTAGAATGCTCCCCTACCACTGTATATAAATATACAATCCATAGCTTCGGTAGTATGCTTATGCCCGATTATTATCCATGCTCGTCCGCTCGACTAGTGAGCTGTTACGCACTCTTTAAATGAATGGCTGCTTCCAAGCCAACATCCTAGCTGTCTGTGCAGACAAACCGCGTTTTTTCAACTTAGCATACATTTGGGGACCTTAGCTGATGGTCTGGGTTCTTTCCCTCTCGGACATGGACCTTAGCACCCATGCCCTCACTGCTGATAAGCATTTATTAGCATTCGGAGTTTGTCAGGAATTGGTAGGAGGTGAATCCCCCGCATCCAATCAGTAGCTCTACCTCTAATAAACTCTATCAGCGCTGCACCTAAATGCATTTCGGGGAGTACGAGCTATTTCCGAGTTTGATTGGCCTTTCACCCCTACCCACAGGTCATCCGAAGACTTTTCAACGTCAACCGGTTCGGTCCTCCATTTAGTGTTACCCAAACTTCAACCTGCCCATGGGTAGATCACACGGTTTCGCGTCTACCATTACTGACTATAGCGCCCTATTAAGACTCGCTTTCGCTTCGAATCCACACCTGAAGTGCTTATCCTCGCCAGCAACGGTAACTCGTAGGCTCATTATGCAAAAGGCACGCCGTCACCCAACGAATGGGCTCCGACCGCTTGTAAGCGTATGGTTTCAGGATCTATTTCACTCCGTTATTCACGGTTCTTTTCACCTTTCCCTCACGGTACTGGTTCACTATCGGTCTCTCAGGAGTATTTAGCCTTAGCGGATGGTCCCGCCAGATTCAATCAAGGTTTCACGTGCCCCGACCTACTCAGGATACCACTATCTATTACATCGCTTACCTATACAGGACTATCACCTTCTTCGGTCAACCTTTCCAGGTTGTTCTAATTCGCTTTGCATAAAATATCGTGGTCCTACAACCCCAATATTGCCGAAACAACATTGGTTTGGGCTAATCCGCGTTCGCTCGCCACTACTTACGGAATCACTTTTGTTTTCTTCTCCTCCGCCTACTTAGATGTTTCAGTTCAGCGGGTTTGCCCTCCTATCGGAGTAATACATCTTCAATGTATTGGGTTGCCCCATTCGGATATCTGCGGATCAATTCTTGTGTGCAAATCCCCGCAGCTTTTCGCAGCTTATCACGTCCTTCTTCGCCTCTGAGAGCCTAGGCATCCCCCATACGCCCTTATTTTGCTTATTGTGCTCTATATCTAATACCTTTTCTTTCGAAAAAATATTAAATGTGCTTTATTTTTTAAATATTTTCTACTTTTGTTTGTTTTCCAATATGTCAATGAACGGTTTTTCTGAGCTAACAGAAATAGTGGAGAATATCGGAGTCGAACCGATGGCCTCCTGCGTGCAAGGCAGGCGCTCTAGCCAGCTGAGCTAATCCCCCATTATAATTTTGAACTTTTAAATTATGAATGTTGAATTTTGAATGAATGTGTAATTCATACTCATCTTCTAAAATTTCCTTTTTTTAAGTAAAATTGTAGTCCCGGGCAGACTCGAACTGCCGACCCCTACATTATCAGTGTAGTACTCTAACCAGCTGAGCTACGAGACTCTGTAATTTTTACTTCTTTTTTTTTTGAATTAACAGCGAGAGTAATGTTTTAACCATCTCTAGAAAGGAGGTGTTCCAGCCGCACCTTCCGGTACGGCTACCTTGTTACGACTTAGCCCCAGTTACCAGTTTTACCCTAGGCAGCTCCTTGCGGTCACCGACTTCAGGTACCCCCAGCTTCCATGGCTTGACGGGCGGTGTGTACAAGGCCCGGGAACGTATTCACCGGATCATGGCTGATATCCGATTACTAGCGATTCCAGCTTCACGGAGTCGAGTTGCAGACTCCGATCCGAACTGTGACCGGCTTTATAGATTCGCGCCCTATCGCTAGGTGGCTGCTCTCTGTACCGGCCATTGTAGCACGTGTGTGGCCCAGGACGTAAGGGCCGTGATGATTTGACGTCATCCCCACCTTCCTCTCAGTTTACACTGGCAGTCTTGCTAGAGTTCCCGACATTACTCGCTGGCAACTAACAACAGGGGTTGCGCTCGTTATAGGACTTAACCTGACACCTCACGGCACGAGCTGACGACAACCATGCAGCACCTTGTAATCTGTCTTGCGAAAGCTCTGTTTCCAAAGCGGTCAAACTACATTTAAGCCCTGGTAAGGTTCCTCGCGTATCATCGAATTAAACCACATGCTCCACCGCTTGTGCGGGCCCCCGTCAATTCCTTTGAGTTTCAAACTTGCGTTCGTACTCCCCAGGTGGGATACTTATCACTTTCGCTTAGTCACTCAACCTTACGGCCAAACAACTAGTATCCATCGTTTACGGCGTGGACTACCAGGGTATCTAATCCTGTTCGCTACCCACGCTTTCGTCCATCAGCGTCAATTAACTCATAGTAACCTGCCTTCGCAATTGGTATTCCATGTAATATCTAAGCATTTCACCGCTACACTACATATTCTAGTTACTTCCAAGTAATTCAAGTCTAACAGTATCAATGGCAATTTTTTAGTTAAGCTAAAAACTTTCACCACTGACTTATAAGACCGCCTACGGACCCTTTAAACCCAATGATTCCGGATAACGCTTGGATCCTCCGTATTACCGCGGCTGCTGGCACGGAGTTAGCCGATCCTTATTCTTACGGTACCGTCAGTTAGTTACACGTAACTCGTTTTCTTCCCGTATAAAAGCAGCTTACAATCCATAGGACCGTCATCCTGCACGCGGCATGGCTGGTTCAGAGTTGCCTCCATTGACCAATATTCCTCACTGCTGCCTCCCGTAGGAGTCTGGTCCGTGTCTCAGTACCAGTGTGGGGGATCTCCCTCTCAGGACCCCTACCCATCATCGTCTTGGTATGCCGTTACCACACCAACTAACTAATGGGACGCATGCTCATCTTGTACCGTTGGAACTTTAATATCTAAATGATGCCATTCAAATATACTATGAGGTATTAATCCAAATTTCTCTGGGCTATCCCTCTGTACAAGGTAGATTGCATACGCGTTACGCACCCGTGCGCCGGTCTCAAAGTCCGAAGACTTCTACCCCTCGACTTGCATGTGTTAGGCCTGCCGCTAGCGTTCATCCTGAGCCAGGATCAAACTCTTCATCGTATAATTTTTAATATTTTTTGATGTTGCGTTAAAACAATTCTTGCGAATTCCTTACTCTCTTTTTATGCTGTAAATCCAATATGTCTATGAACGTGTCTTCTCTTGTTGCGCTTGTTTTTCTAAGCGAGTGCGAAAATAGAAACTCTTTTTCTTTTCACCAAACTTTTTCTAAAGTTTTTTTTTAAAAAAAAATATTCGGTAACTTTCTAAGAACTTTCTCAATCCCTATCTATTTGATTGGGGTTGCAAAGCTACAACCTTTTTTTATTTCTAACAAAATTTATTTCTGTTATTTTTTTTAAGGCTTACTTATATTTAAAGAACTTCTTGCGGATTGCGAGGGCAAATATACTACCCTTTTTTTATCCTTTCCTAATTTTTTTAAAACCTTTTTTAAACTTTATTTTAATATGCTGGTAACCTTAATTTTACAACATCCTTTTTTTTCTTTCACAATACTCAAACCCTCAAAAAAAACAGCATTCCCTTTTTTAAACCCAACTCTTTTCAAACAAAAAAAGCTTAAAACCACTTTTTGAAATCCAAAAGTTCAATAAATAAATCTGAAGCCATCCGTTTTTTAGCTTAAAAATCCATAATAAAGCAGCTTTTATTTTTTTACCTCTTATTATATATACGTGTCCGCAAAGAATATTATTATACAATATAAACCATACAAACCAAAAACAGCACACTATATAGTATGCTGTTTTTGGTTTTCTTGCCAGTTCCAGGCACTGGATAAAGCTTCTTCTAAAGTGCGGGTTGCTTTCCATCCTAAAGTTTCATTTACTTTAGTAGTATCAGCATAAGCAATAGTTGTGTCTCCTTCGCGTCTTGGTGCGTATTTATAATTGAGTTTTTGTCCGGTTATTTTTTCAAATGTTTGAATTATTTCTAAAACCGAAGTTCCCTTTCCAGTTCCCACATTGAAAATTTCTACTTTCTGAGAAGAGTTTTCATTTATAAGCCTCTCTAAGGCAACAACATGTGCTTCGGCTAAATCCATAACATGGATATAATCTCTGATACAAGTTCCATCAGATGTTGGATAATCATTACCGAAGACAGATAATTCTTTACGTATTCCAACTGCAGTTTGCGTTATGAAAGGTATAAGGTTTTGTGGCACACCTAAAGGCAGCTCCCCTATTTCTCCTGAAGGATGTGCTCCAACAGGATTGAAGTATCGCAATAAGATTGCCTGTAAATCTGTAACCATGGTTGTTTCATTGATGATGTCTTCTGCTATTATCTTGGTATTACCATAAGGTGAGGTTGCTTTTTGTCTTGGAGCATCTTCTGTTATAGGCATTTTTTCTGCCTGCCCGTAAACAGTACAAGAGGAACTAAAGATAAACTTTATATTCTTTTTCGAACTGATGTTTTGCAGTATATATATTAATGACGTAAGATTATTATCATAGTACATCAATGGATTCTGAACACTTTCTCCTACTGCTTTTGAAGCCGCAAAGTGTATTACACCTTTTATTTCAGTATATTTCTTGAAAAAATCCCTTACCGCATTTTTATCTTTTAAATCTATTTGTTCAAAAGGAATGTTAACCTCTCCTACTATATTCTTTATTCTTTGTAGTACTTCAATATTTGAGTTAGATAAATTGTCTATTATGACAGGCTCATATCCCTTTTCTATTAATTCAACTACGGTATGCGAACCGATAAATCCTAATCCGCCTGTAACGAGTATTTGCATAGTGATGATTTTTGAGGGCTAAATTATTATAAATAAATGAAAAAATTTGCTTATAAATGCTTTGACATGAGAATTGTTAAGAACTTTCTGTTTATAATTCTATAAAACAATAAAAAAGCCACTTGTTTAAAGTGGCCGTTTATTTATTTTGCAAAAAAGTTTTTTATGACTCCAGCAATTCTATTCTGATCTTCTGTTGTGAGGTTAGACCCCGAAGGTAAACACAATCCTTTATCAAAAAGATTTTCAGCCACTTTATTTCCATAATAAGGACTGTCTTTAAAAACGGGTTGCAAATGCATCGGTTTCCATAACGGACGAGATTCAATATTATGATCCAATAGTGCCAAACGTAAATCTTCTCTGTTTTTGCCTGTTATTTTTTCGTCTATAAGTATAGCACTTAACCAATGGTTGGAAAAATAGTCATCAGAAGGTTCTTTAAAAACTGTAACCCCTTCAATGTCTGCAAAAATGTGCTGATAAAAACTATTCATTGCGCGTCTGGATTGAATTCTACTATCCAAAACTTCCATCTGTCCGCGTCCTATTCCCGCTACAATATTACTCATGCGATAATTGTAACCTATATGTGTATGTTGGTAATGAGGTGCATTATCTCTTGCCTGAGTAGATAAAAAGACCGCTTTTTGTTTATCTTCCTCTGTATGACAAACCAGAGCTCCTCCTCCGGAAGTGGTGATAATTTTGTTTCCATTGAATGAAAGTATTCCAAATTTCCCAAAAGTACCACAATTTTTACCTTTATAAGTAGATCCTAATGCTTCTGCGGCATCTTCTATTATAGCGATGTCATATTTTTTAGCAATTGCAATAATTTCATCCATTTTTGCAGGCATACCATATAAGTGGACAACAATAATTGCTTTAGGCTTTTTACCATTTGTCATTCTATCCGTGATTGCTTCTTCAAGTGCTATCGGGCATATATTCCAGGTATCTGATTCAGAATCTACAAATACGGGTATTGCTCCCTGATAAGTTATCGGATTTGCAGATGCAGAAAAGGTCATTGACTGACAAATTACTTCGTCTCCCGCTACAACACCACATTCAATTAGAGCTAAATGTAAAGCTGCAGTACCTGAGGAAAGCGCAGCTACTTTAATGTTTTGTTTTAAATATTTTTCCAGATCTGATTCAAACCCATTAACATTCGGTCCTAACGGTGCAACCCAATTGGCATCAAATGCTTCATGTATATATTTTAATTCATTCCCTCCCATATGCGGAGAGGATAACCATATTTTGTCGTCCATAATTATTGTTTATTGTATAACGGAAAAAAAGAAGTATCATCTAAACTTAACTGATCTTCATTTTCTTTTTTATTATTTACTTCTTCAACAAAGCTTAAATATAAATCTTTATTAATAATTTTTCTACCTGTCACATATTCAACAACATCATTAGGAAAAAAAGCTTTTTTATATTTAAATATTCCGTCTTCATAACCGTATCCTCCGCCTAAAACGTAATTTTTAAACTGCATCTTTCTTGCCCAATTAATTACTTCAAATTTAAGAAAATCATTCGGTCGTTTATCAAAATATTCACTTAATGTTCCTCCTAAAAATGAAAACACTGAATTATCTGAAATCAATAATAACTCTGTAGATACCGGTTTATTATTGTCATATATTGTACAGATTGCACACACGTCTAAGTTATTTATTATAAATTCATTAAATGAGTTCAAACTATAAAAGAAAAATTCTTTTGCATTTGTTCTTTCCATTGTATCTATATAAATATCATAGAATTCATTAATGTATATCTGTTCTATAATACCATAATGAATTTTTGCTATTAAATTTTCCCGTTGTGCTCTTTTAACGTTTTTACGAACTTTTGCATCGAAATCATTCCATTGTTGTTCTTCTGGCTGAATTTGTCCTTTTATATTCAGCATTGTTTTATGTAAAATACCATCATAACCTTTTGAATTATTAAAAAGATTAAAACGTATAAATTCTGAAACCACATTATTATTGAGTTGCCACTTTTGAACTTCATTCCAAAAGATTAATAAAGTGTCTTGATTTACATTATTTGAATAAAAAGGACCTGTATAACCATAAGGTGTACTAAAATCGAAGTTCACTTTTAAAGAATCATAAATTTTAATTTTTTTAAGGTATCCCGGCATTAAAATAATCTTCGTTTCGGATTGAAAGTAAAAACAAATCAAATTATCTAAACCTCCACAAAAAACATTAAAATATTCTAAGCGGTTATACGCACTTTGAAAAGTATTATGAGCTATGACTGACTTATAAAAATCCTGATCTTCTTTAGAATTAAAGTTTAATATTTTAAGCATTTAAAACGATCTTTAATTTAACAATAAGATTATCTAAATCCTTGATATCAATATCCTGGTGTACAGGAAAATTGATTATATGTTTGGAAGTAAAAATTGCCGCCTCAGATGTTGAATCTTTTAGTTCTTCTATCATTGTATGATACAAACTAACCATACCGATTTCTAAATCATTCATTTCTTTGTATAGTTTATTTCTATCAAAATTATGAAGTATGACAGGTAATGTTTGAGGACAAATACCATTTTCTATATTTGGATATATAATCTCAATATCCGTGATTTTTTTTAATTCCTCAACTAGGTAATCATAATTTTCTCTTCGTTTATTATAGATAGTGAATAAATCATATCCCAAATTAAAATGGGGCTGAAGTATTTCTGATTTATTATCTTTATTTGGCACATTATCAACCATAATCCCCCCCCCGCTAACAGGCAACATCTTGTGTAGAGAATAGAAAGCAAATCGTCCGTTTCTACCACATATACCGCCAATGAGATCTGTTAACCATGAATGGGCACAATCCTCTATATATAAAATGTTATTTTGATCTAACCAATTTATAATTTCCTGATACTGAACATCTGGAAATCCAAAATAATGCACTAATAAAACAATACAGTCTTTTGTATCCTTTATTTTATTCTTAAAATGGTTAAAATCAATTTTTAAATTTCTATCTAAATTATAAAAGTCGAAATCCAAGGAAGAGTTTTTAACAGAATCGAATATACCACTCCCTTCGTTTGGAGACCAACCGATATAAGCTGGCAACAATACTTTATATTGAGGATTTTCTTTTTTAAGGATATCCAATATAGTACTCCAGGCCTCACGAGCTGAATTGGTGTACTTCCACTCTCTTTGAGCAATATTTTTTTTTGTAGCAATTTTTGTTATTCCCATTTTATTGTAGTGTTAATTTCATTCTTTGAATTTCATCTATATACTTATATTTCTCAAGGTTGTTCTCCTGCCCTTTGTAATATATCTTTTTAAAATTGTAATCCTTAAAAAAAGATTTGACCGCCACCAGTATTTCTTCTGAAATTTTATCTTCTCTTATGATTATATTTTCATCTATAATTCCAAGTGTAAAAGACTGTTCACCAGCAGATATTTGAAGAAAGGAAAAACCAAATTTCGCATATAGACAATTGAATTGTGATAAATTGAGAATCATTATATCTGGATTATATTTTGATGTTTCTTCCATATTTCGCTCATAAAAACAGCTTGATTCCTCTTTTACAAATCCCATATTTTCATACCATTTTCGGGCAACTTCATTAGACTGGAATACATCCAATTGTATATTGCTATACACTTGTTCTCGGAAATACTTCTCAGAATAACTGAATATTTTTTTGGCAATACCGAGTCCTTTATAAGTATTATCTGTAGCGATCATATTAAGAAAAGCAGTGGAGGTTTGCGGAAACATTTTAAATTCTGCAAAACCGACTATTTTGTTGTCCTTTTTTGCAGCAAAATATTTATATGGTGAATATGGATTATTTAATTCTGTATAGATAAAATTTGCTATGCCTTTACATCTATATATAGAGCTTGTTAAGTATGCTTTATCAAAAGAACTCCTTACCAGATCAATTATGCAACCGATATCATCAACAACTGCAACATCTATTTTAATTTCTTCTTTCATCATCTAAATTTTGCATTATCGATTCAGGATCAATAACTATATTTTCTGATTTTATAACTTTTAAAATTGTCTTATATACAATTTTCATATCTAAAGCAAAACTAATGTTTTTGACATATACGACATCTAAAGCCAACCGATCATCCCATTTTGCTGTATTTCTGCCGTTTACCTGAGCCCATCCTGTAATTCCGGGTCGAACAGAATGTCTAATACGTTCATCTTCTCTGTAAAAAGGCAGATATCTTATCAATAATGGTCTTGGACCAATCAGACTCATATCTCCCAATACAACATTGATTAACTGAGGCAACTCATCTAAGGATGTTTTTCTTACAAAACTACCAACCTTGGTTAAACGTTTAGCGTCTGGCAATAGGTTTCCTTTTTCATCCTTTTTATCATTCATCGTTTTGAATTTTATTATTCGAAACAATTTTTCATGTTTACCGGGTCTGTCCTGAAAAAAAAACGGTTTTCCCTGATTTGCAATAAATAAAGATATCAAAACAAGGAAGAAAACAGGAGAAGCTAATAGTAAAACACCTGCTGAAACGATAATATCCAATACTCTTTTAAAAAAATGTTTATACATGGTTCTTTATTATTTTTAAATAAGTTTCTTTTGCATTTTTCCATACAGTATCCTGACTATATCTATCATGAACTCTATCTCTGGCATTCTCTTTCATCATTTTTATTTGCTGTTTATTCTCAACTACATATTTCATCTTTTCAAATAAATCTTTTACATCCTTCCTTTTTATCAAAAATCCGGTTTTATTATCAATTATTACCTCATTACATCCTGCAATATCTGTTGTAATAGATGGTATTTTCATTGCTCCTGCTTCGATAAGTACAATTCCGAATCCTTCTCTATAACTCGGTAATACAAAAACATCCATCGCTTTAAAGAAAGGACGAACATCTTTTTGAGGTCCTACATACAGAATATTCGGATTTTTATAAAGGGTATCTATGATTTCTTTCGATAATGTCATATTTTCTTCAAAAGCTCCCACTATAAGCAATTTTATATTTTTAGAAGTTTTTGAAAGTTTTTGAAAAGCTAAAATCAGTTCCTCTAATCCTTTATCTTTTACCAATCTGCCTACAAATCCAAATACAAAATCGCTTGGTTTTAATTTATCGTCCTTAATCTCTATTACTTTATCCGGATTAAAATAAGAAGTATCAATTCCGTTAATACTTCCATTTCCAATAATAATAATATTTTTTGATGTTATATTATCAGATATTAAGGTTTCTTTTATACCATTACTGACAGCTATAACTTCTGTTGCAAACCAACATGTCATCCGCTCCATAAGCATCAATAAGATTTTCTTTTTTCCAAGAATACTCTGATACCTTAAGCCATGCACATAGTATACTCTTGCAGGGACACGCGAAAACCAAGCTGCCATTATTGCTAATAATGAAGCCTTGGGAGTATTTGCATGGACCAATTTAGGTTTTTCTTTGAGAAATAAAACAAGGAGCTTAAAGAAACTTTTTAAATCTTTTAAAAGAGAAATTTCTCTCTCCATTTTTATCGGAAATTTACTCACATCATATTCCTGGCCCATTTCTTCGAGGTGAACTCCAGGGCTTGATACCAAGCTAACGGTAAAATCTTTTTTCAGAACATTTAACTGTCCTTTAAAAAAAGGCAGTGAGTCTGAAACAGTTGTAATTATAAAGAATTTAGGTTTCATTTATTTCGTAGAAATGTTTTTAATTTTCTTGGTGCTCTTATAAATTTCTAAAAAATTAGTATTTATAGTATTGTTTGAGATACGAACATTTCTAATAGAATAATCCCTTTCAGGTTCAAAATAGATTGGCGTATTTTTACTCTTTAAAATATTATCATCAATGTCCAAGCCATCAATATCTGATACAAAAAATAAAGAACTCCATTTCAAGGATTCAAAATCATTAGAAAAAATAGAAACATTTTTTACTTCTCTACCAAGTATTATATTCGAATAAAAATTTTTAGATACAAGACTTTTATTTTTCAGTACTTTTAGCCCATCGATATAACTTCCATTAACAACAACACTTTCGGTACCTTTGGTATATACCTGATTTGATTCGATGGTTATCTTCTTATTTCCTTTTGTTCCAGAAATTCTTACAAAACCTACAGCATCTATTTTGTTGTTTTTTATTTCTACATTTTTTATAGGGCCATATGCCGCCTCTAAATTAATACCAAAGGAATCTTTTTCGAAACCACATTGGATAATGTTATTGCTGACCTTTATACCATTTACACCATCAAGCATTCCTAACATAGAAATTGAATATAAGGTTTTCGTAGATTTAATTGTATTTCCTGTAATTTCAACATCTCGTATTACTTGTCCATCCTCCTCCCAAAGATCCATTTCTAAATCTACAGGAGCCACATGATCATTGAATTTGTAAATGGTATTGTTCATTATTTTAACGTTTCTACCTGATATCAAGGCAATATTACATCGATAAGGATGAGACAATATATTGTCTTCTATAAGAATATTCTCATTTACTAATGAAACGCTCTTTTCAAAACCGGAATTATACCAATATACAAGAATATTATCTCCTAAATTATTTTTTATAATATTCTTTCTTATTGTTATATTTTTTGAACCAGCAATATAAATTCCAGCTTCAAATTCTGAACCCTTACTCATATTGTTCCAGCCTCCGTCTAATGTCAGGCCTTCAATGACTAAAGGTGTATCTGACTGATAATTTCCAATATGAAATAAGGAATATTTTCCATATGTATATTTATCAGGTATGACAAACTCATTTACACAATCAGTCATTTTAATAACAGGATTACCTTCTCCTTTTATAGAGTTATATAAACGAATTCTTGCAGAAATAAGATACTCTTTACCTGTATTTTTTACTAATAAAGGTTTTTTTAAATCAGCCGCTTTTTGAAAAGCTTGTGTATCGTCTGTTTTGCCATCACCTACTGCGCCATAATTTCTGACATCAACATATTCTTCATTTTTTGAGTTCTGTCCTTTACAACATAGCATCACAGGAAAATTGATGATCAGTATTAATAAATAAAAAAGTTTATTACTCATTTTTTTACCGATTTAAAAAATAATTTCCTTCTGTTTTCTAATGTTGAAAAATCGAATTCCGAAGCTCGCTGTATGCTGTATTCTGAATATTTTGAATAGGCTGCTTCTGAACTCATTACGAGCTCTATTTTGTCTGACAAATCATCTTCATTTTCAACTTGAACTAATAAATCAGCATGTATTAGTTCCGGTATTCCACCGACATTACTGCCAATACAAGGCACAGCACGAGCCATTGCTTCAACAATTGCTCTTGGTAATCCTTCTGTACGGGAAACCAATAAAAAAACATCCGACTTATCTAAATAATCTATTACTTCTTTACCTGAAACAGAACCGAGAAAATTTACATTTGAATCAATTTGAAAACTTTCTGCCAAAGAGATCATTTCTTCTCTGAACTTCCCATGTCCCAACCACGTTAATTGAACATCCTTTCCTTCTTTTATTAATTTGCTGACGGCTTTTAATACAATGTCAGGAGCTTTATACATTTGCTCTAAAGATCCTATACAAAGTAATTTAATGGTTTTATTTTGAGGATATTTTTTTACTGAATTAATACGATTTTCTATAAATACATCTGAAGCAAATGTGCTGAATGCTTTATCATTTGCCGGATATCTTTTCTGTAGTGTATGTTTTGTAACATATATCACCGATTGTGCATTGTATACCGCTTCCTTTTGAAATTTTGTAAATAAGTATCTGAGTATAGGTCGAAGGGGTGCTTAATAACTCCTTTTGCGAAAACATCATAAGGATCACCAATTATTTCTATACCGTAAGCCATTTTTCTTTTTATACAAAATTTTGCTACATGATAGCCTAACATGCGATGTTTCCTGTAAATGATCGTCTACAATATTTGCCAGATGATAAGTAGGCATACCATCTGATTTAAACAATCTTTATCATCCAGCAGAGAGGTGTTGAATTTTACTTCGCCTCTGATGATATCATTTACAATCAGGGTTTCATCTACCGGGTTTTGAAACGAATCACATACGGATCTTCATTAAACAAACGCGCTTCTAACTCATCATGCTCCATATTCAGGGATGTTTTGAGTGTTTCGCGAATACTGTGATTATAAATAAAGGTAGTTCCGTTGGCTTCTGCTTCTTTTCTCAAAGCCTCAAGGTCATCCGGAGTGTCAAAAGCATAATAGGCTTTTCCCTCATGTATAAGTTGCAAAGCATATTCTTTGTACAGATGCTTGCGGTCACTCTGACGGTAAGGTCCGAATTTTTCGTTTTTACCAATGGTTTCATCAGGTTCTATTCCTAACCATTTAAGTGCTTCAAAAATATATGATTCTGCACCAGGTACAAATCGGGTCTGATCTGTATCTTCTATACGAACATAAAAAATACCATTATTTTTTTTAGCAAATAAATAATTAAACAGAGCAGTGCGAACCCCTCCTATGTGTAACGGGCCAGTGGGACTTGGCGCGAAACGAACGCGTACTTTTTGAGCCATAAGTTATATTTTGGTACAAAGATATAATTTTGGCGATGTCTTTTATGCTCTTTTGTCTATAAATGTTATCGGTTTTCGGCTGACCGGATTAAAAATAATCTTTTGTAAATCTTCTGCTAATTCAAATTGAATCTGAGGTGTGACTCTGAGTTTGGCGCGAAAAGCATCTTTTAATTTCTGTAAAAATGCTACAGAAGCATCTGCTGTATGAATGCGAATCAGAATCTCATCTGTTCCGATGCTATTGGTAGAAAT
>NZ_JAUFQU010000010.1:0-21051 GCF_030409925.1 Paenimyroides ceti | reverse complement strand
AAAAGTGTAACGAATGGAAAAATGTTGGATAATACGTTTTCTGCCGGACATAAAATTGATGTGGTTCGTGTAGAAACACATAAATTTCAATACCTGTACGCAGAAGGAACTGAATTTCATTTCATGAATACAGAAAGCTATGAACAAATTACATTAAACAGAGATGTATTAGATGCTCCGGATTTGTTGAAAGAAGGTGAAAATGTAATGATTCAGATCAATGCAGAGACTGAGATGCCATTATCAGTAGATATGCCGGCATCTGTTATCTTAGAAGTTACTTATACAGAACCGGGAGTAAAAGGAAATACGGCTACTAACGCTACAAAACCTGCTACGGTAGAAACAGGAGCTACGGTTAATGTTCCTTTATTTATCAATGAAGGAGATAAAATTAAAATAGATACAGCTACAGGAAACTATAGCGAAAGAATTAAAGAATAATTATTCTGTAATATGCGATTTCCCAAGACATATCGTTTGGATACCATAGCTCAGATACTGGGGTGTGACTATGTTGGTGCGGCTGATTTTCCTATAGTGGGAATGAATGAAATTCATGTGATTAAAACAGGGGAGATTGTGTTTGTAGATCACCCTAAATACTATGACAAAGCATTACAGTCTAATGCTTCTGTTGTACTCATTAATAAAAAGGTCGATTGTCCCAGAAGGAAAGGCATTGTTAATTTCAGATGATCCATTCAGAGATTTCAATAAATTAGCAGTATATTTCAAACCGTTTCAGCCTGCAGAAAAAGCATTGCAGATACCGCAGAGATTGGTGAAGGAACTGTTATACAGCCAAACACTTTCATTGGAAACAATGTAAAAATTGGAAAAAATTGTCTGATTCACAGCAATGTTTCCATTTATGATGATACCATTATCGGAGATAATGTAATTATTCACAGCGGTTCTGTTTTGGGAGCTGATGCTTTTTACTATAAGAAAAGACCGGATCATTTTGATCAGCTCATTTCTTCAGGTAAAGTTGTTATTGAAGATAATGTGAGTATGGGCGCCATGACAACGATTGACAGAGGAGTAACGGGTGAAACCACCATCGGTGCCGGTTCTAAGCTCGATAATCATGTGCATGTCGGACATGACAGTCAAATCGGTAAAATGTGTCTCATCGCATCTCATGTAGGAATTGCAGGATGTGTCATTATTGAAGACGAAGTAACGCTTTGGGGACAGGTAGGAATAACCAGCGGTGTGACTATCGGAAAAAAAGCAGTGGTACTGGGACAATCAGGAGTTTCAAAAACCTTCCGGTGATAATGTCTATTTTGGTTCACCGGCTGAAGTTGCTCGTGAGGAATATAAACAACGTGCAGCAATAAAAAATGTACTTGCAAAATTGAAATAGATATGAGTGCAAAAGAAATAGTAGAGAATTTTTACAAATCGGCAGGAATATTAAGTAAATCGTATTGTTTGGAAATTCTGCATGAAGATGTTATTTTGGAATGGTATAGTTCTAAAGGGCTTCTTACGCTTGATTTTAATGATATTTTAGCTTTATCCAAAGATTTAAAACATTCCTATTTTTCTTTAACTACACAAATTGATCAGGTACTTGCAGAAGGTGATACCGTTACCATACGCTACTCATTTTATGTAAGAACTTTTGAAAATCCTGAGGAAGAACTTATCCTTGCAGTCTTTTTTACGGTTTGGGAAGTAAAAGACGGTAAGCTCTATAAAGGCTATCAGATGAGTCAGCTATTAAATTAAATTTTTTTAAGATTAAAAAATTTTAAATTCGAATTCAAAAGGCTATTTTTGTTAAATAATATAAAAAAAACTATAAGATAATTATGAGCGTTTTAGTAAATAAAAATTCAAGAATAATTGTACAAGGATTTACAGGAAGCGAAGGTACTTTCCATGCTTCTCAAATGATTGAATACGGTACGAACGTTGTAGGTGGTGTGACTCCTGGAAAAGGAGGAAGTACACATTTAGAGCGTCCTGTTTTCAATACAGTGAGAGATGCTGTGGAGAAAGCTCAGGCAGATACCTCAATTATTTTTGTACCGCCGGCATTTGCTGCTGATGCAATAATGGAAGCTGCTGATGCGGGTATCAAAGTAATCATCTGTATCACAGAAGGTATTCTGTTGCTGATATGGTTAAAGCTTATGATTATATTAAGGGTAAGGAATGCCGTTTAGTTGGTCCAAACTGTCCGGGTGTAATTACTCGGGTGAAGCAAAAGTAGGAATCATGCCTGGTTTTGTTTTCAAAAAAGGAACAGTAGGAATTGTTTCAAAATCTGGAACATTAACATATGAGGCTGCAGATCAGGTTGTAAAACAAGGTTTAGGTATTACGACTGCGATCGGTATCGGTGGAGATCCAATTATCGGAACTACTACTAAAGAGGCGGTAGAATTGCTGATGAATGATGAGGAGACAGAAGCGATCATTATGATTGGTGAGATCGGAGGTCAGTTGGAAGCAGATGCTGCTCGTTGGATTAAAGAAAATGGTAACAAAAAACCAGTTATCGGATTCATTGCAGGTGAAACTGCACCTAAAGGACGTACAATGGGGCATGCCGGAGCTATCGTTGGTGGAGCAGATGATACTGCAGAAGCTAAAAAACGTATCATGAGAGAAAATGGAATCCATGTAGTTGACTCTCCTGCTGAAATCGGTAAAAAAGTAAAAGAAGTATTAGGTTAATCCTTTTTACGTATCATAATAAAAAAACAGCTTATTCATAAGCTGTTTTTTTATATCCTGAAATAATAAAAAAACGGTTATTATTAACCGTTTTTCATTTTTTATCTTAATTGAGCCTGTACCTCTGTTTCCAGTTCTTTCTGTACCTTACTCATTATTTTTTCAATCTGAGCATCAGTAAGGGTTTTGTTTTCATCCTGTAGTTTCAGACTGATCGCGTATGATTTCTTACCTTCAGGTAGTTTATCTCCCTGATAAACATCAAATAGAGAAATATCCTTGATGGTATTTTTATCAACTAATTTTACAACTTCATAGATTTTATTAAAAGGCATTTCTGCATCTATCAATAAAGCTAAATCTCTTTTTACAACAGGGAATTTAGGAATATCGGTAAATTTTATTTTAGCAGAAACTACATTAAGAATGTTATTCCAATTGATATCTGCAAAAAACACTTCCTGTTTGATGTCAAAATGCTTTGCTATAGTTTTCTTAACCACACCAAATTCAACAATTTTACGATTTCCTAAGTGATATGATATTCCTTCAGAGAAAATATCATTTGTCAGAGGCTGGGTGTTTAGTTTGTTTATTCCTAAACGGCTCAACAAAGTGTCTATATAACCTTTGAAAAGGAAAAAGTCTACAGGCGCTGCTGTCGTATTCCAATTGCCGGCTGTTGTGTTTCCTGTAATAAATAAGGCAAGATGCTTATATTCATCATAGCTGTTACCGATGTTCTTTTCATATGTATTCCCGAATTCAAAATACTTTAAATCAGAATTTTTTCGGTTGATATTATAGGAAATAGATTCTAAACCTCCGAAAAGTAATGTTTGTCTCATAATGGATAAATCATTGCTCAGCGGATTTAAAATATGTACTTGTTTGTTTGCATCTAAAGACTCTGCCAGCTCACTATACACAGGTGTTGTAAGAGAGTTTGCCATGATTTCGTAGAATCCCTGACTCACTAACTGGTTGGCTACGATATTTTGTACCATATGATCATCAGTACGCGAACTGTTACTTATAGTAGCATTGAGTTTAGATCCGGTTTTTATGTTGTTGAAACCATATACGCGCAATATTTCTTCAATAACATCAATTTCACGTTGTACATCTACACGATAGGAAGGTACTGTAAGTCCCAATCCAAGATCCGAGATGCTGTTTACTTTGATGTCTAAGGATACCAATATTTTTTTAATGGTTTCTTTGGATATATCTTCTCCTAATATTTTATTTACGTTATTGAAGTTTAAAAAGACAGAAAAGTCATCAATCTTTTTAGGGAAAATATCAATGATATCTGAAGTAATCTCTCCACCGGCAACTTCCTGAATCAATAAGGCAGCATGCTTTAAGGCATAATCTGTAATATTAGGATCAATTCCTCTTTCAAAACGGAATGAAGCATCAGAACTTATACTATGTCTTTTTGCGGTTTTACGGATTGCAACAGAATTGAAATAAGCACTTTCTAAAAAGATTGCTGTAGTTGTTTCAGAAACGCCTGAATTCAGACCTCCTAAAACCCCGGCAATACATAATGGTCCGTGGTCATCACAAATCATGATATCTTCTTCATGTAATGTACGTTCAACACCGTCAAGAGTAGTAAATTTAGTACCCGTTGGCAGGTTTTTCGCATAAATTTTGTTTCCTTTGATGCGTGCAGAATCAAAGGCATGTAAAGGCTGACCTAATTCATGTAAAACATAATTAGTAACATCTACAATATTGTTTTTCGGATTTATCCCGATTGCTTTCAATCTGTTTTGCAACCAGGAAGGTGAAGGTTTTACTTCAATACCCGATATGGTCACACCACAATAGCGAGGCGTTTGTTTTGTGTCTTCAACGACAACATCGTATTTTAAGGTACGTTTTTCAACCTTGAATTTGCTTACTGACGGAGTGATTAATTCTGAATGATTGGTATTCGGATGGTTTTGTGTTAATCCTGCGCGTAAATCACGTGCTACTCCCCAGTGGCTCATAGCATCTGCGCGGTTGGGTGTCAATCCGATTTCAAATACACTATCGGTAGAAATTTCAAATAATTCTGCAGCAGAAGTTCCGGGTTTAATATCCTGATCCAGAACCATGATGCCTTCATGACTGTCTCCCAAACCGAGTTCATCTCAGCACAGATCATCCCAAAACTGTCTTCTCCTCTGATTTTACCTTTTTTAATCTGAAATTCATTCCCGTCTTTATCATATAATAAGGTGCCAATAGTAGCTACTGCTACTTTTTGACCTGCTGCCACATTAGACGCTCCACAAACAATCTGTACCGGTGCTTCTCCGTTTCCTAAATCTACTTTAGTAATTTTAAGCTTATCCGCATTCGGATGCTGTTCGCAAGAAATAACATGACCAACAACCACTCCTTTAAGCCCTCCCTTCAAACTTTCAAAGGATTCGATACCTTCTACTTCGAGACCTAAATCGGTTAGTATTTTAGCGGTTTCTTCAGTGTGGTTTCTAATTTTATAAATTGTTTTAACCAGTTATATGAAATGTGCATTAGTTTTTGTTTTTAACGGCAAATATACGCATTGCCTCTCGGATGAAAAATTATTTTTGATTGATATTTAATACGCTTTTCTTACAGAAATTTCGCTTTCATTTCTGGTGTCGGAATCATACAGGCATCTTTTTTTCCATACCATTTATACCGGTTTCTGGCAATGTAATCGTAGGTGAGATTGCGCAGTCGCCGCGGTAACAGATTTCCTATTCTCAATAAGGAATATATCCCCCCGATCTGCTTAGCGATTTCGATGGCAGCATCACTTTTAACGTAATAAGCAATACCGGTTCGTATAAAACGATAGTGTCCAAATCATTGCTTAAACCAATGTGTTTCAATATTTTTTGTCCGATTTCTGATTGTAAGGAAGCAAATACAAAAACGTTTTTGGTGTCCTTAGCAATTATTTTATTGATGACATCGTTGCAAAAATTACAAACCCCGTCAAAAAGGATAATTTTTTTATTTTTTGGTAAATCTACTATTTCCATCATTTTTTTCTTTCAACCATTTCTAATTGTTCTAAATCTACCTTTGAGGTAAAAAGCCATAATTCACAGTGGCCTTATTCTTTTCTATAGCATCAATCGTGCCGACAGCCTTTCCGTCAGTCATTCTCACTTTATCTCCTATTTTCAGTATAAAGTTAGTTTTATTTGGTTTATTTTCTGCCAAATTTGCAGCTTTTTTTTCTTTCTTTTCTTTTCGGATTTCTTCTACCTTCTGTTCAACTTCCTGTACTATTTTTTTCTGTTCTGTCTCTTTGGCTTTCTTTTCTTTAAGGGTTACCTTTTTGCGCTTTGAGTTTTCAATCTCCACCGTCTTTAACAATTCACCAATCAACGTTTTCTTGTCTTTATTGTTGAAATATTTTTCAGAAAGATCATCTATACGCTGTCCGAGATATATAAAGCGTTGGTTGGCATCATACAGCTCCTGATAGCGCTCCAGTTTATCCTGTATTTTTGAATTGATGGATTCCATTTTCTTACTTTCTTCCCTTGCTTTATTTTCTTCTTCTCTGAGCGTTTGAGATGTCTTTTCAAGTTTAGATCGTTCTTTCTGAAGGTTGGCTATGGTTTTATCAAAACGGACTTTGTCGGTTTCGATTTTCTTTTTTGCGCGGTTAATGAGACTGTACGGAATACCGTTTTTTTGAGCTACTTCAAATGTAAAAGAGCTTCCTGCCTGACCAAGGCTTAGTTTGTATAAGGGTTCTAATGATTTCTCATCAAACATCATGTTGGCGTTGGTCGCATAAGGCAGTTCGTTGGCAAGCATTTTCAGATTGGAGTAGTGGGTAGTGATGATTCCAAAAGCTTCCCGATCATAAAATTCTTCTAAAAATACTTCTGCGAGTGCCCCTCCGAGTTCCGGATCAGATCCGGTACCGAACTCATCAATCAGAAATAAGGTTTTTTTATTGCATTTTTTTAGAAAATAATTCATGTTTTTTAAGCGATAGCTATACGTACTCAAATGATTTTCTATAGATTGATTGTCTCCTATATCCGTAAGTATATAATCAAAAAGGAACGTTTCGCTTCTTTCATGTACGGGGATGAGAATACCGCTCTGTAACATTAACTGTAAAAGACCAATGGTTTTCAGGGTAATACTTTTACCTCCTGCATTGGGTCCTGAAATCACAATAATCCTTCCTTCTTTGGAAAGCTCAATGGTTTGCGGATGCGTTATTTTTCCTTTTTCTTTATTGGATAAATAAAGAATAGGGTGGAATGCTTCTCTGAAATACAGTCTTTTTTCCTCTGTAATATGTGGCAGAATACCCTGAATTTTTACAGCATATTTTGCTTTTCCGGAAATGACATCTATTCTCGATAAATAGTGCTGATATTCTTCAAGATCAGCTGTAAAAGGGCGAATTTCATTGGTGAGCTGTTTCAGAATGCGCATGATTTCTTCGCGTTCTTCAAATTCGAGATTGGTAAGCTCCTGTGAAAAGCGGTAGGTACTTTCAGGTTCCATATACACAATGCTTCCCGTTTTTGATTGTCCTAACGCAGTACCTTTTACTTTTCTGCGGTACATTGCCAATACAGCCAGTACACGGCGGTTGTCTACAATAGTTTCTTTGATATCGTCCAGATAACCCGCACTGTTGTATTGGGTGAGGGCTACTCCGAAACTTTGATTGATTTTGCCCCGTACCATGTTTATCTGTTGCCGGATGCTCGTCAGATCTACAGAAGCATTGTCTTTAATTTCCCCGTACTTATCAATTACCTGATCAATTTTATGAAGAATTACTTTGTTTATATCAAGTTCACTACTTGCAGCAGATAATTCCGGATAGTATTCTTCAAATTTTTTAAAAAAGAGAAGCAGTTCGTTTGTGGTATGAGTAAGTATGGCAATTTTTTTAAACCGCTTACTTCAAGATAGCTGTCTTCAATCTTCAGATATTTCAATTCATGATCAATAGGATCAAAATAATGATTTGGAATGACGTTATTGTTTGTAAAAGAAGAAGTATATTCAGAAGTTTGCTTTAAATTGCTTTAAAAGCGTTTCTTTGTCTGTAAAGGGATGTATTTCAAGAGCCGCTTCTTTTCCGGGTTCCGTAGTACAGTAATGTGCAATGGATTCTAAAACGGTAAGAAACTCTAAATCTTGTAAGGTTTTTTTATGAATGGATTTCATAGAAATTTTATTTGTTGCAAATTTACGAAGATATATCAAATAAATATTAATGCTTATTTTTGGATAACAAAACGATTATTATGACGTGGAAACAATTTATTGAAGCCGAACAACAAAAAGAATATTATCAGCAGTTAAAAAGATTTGTAGAACATGAATATGCTACACAAACTGTTTTTCCTCCCAAAGAATTCATTTTTAATGCCTTTCGCTGGTGTAAACTGGATGATGTCAAGGTAGTTATTTTAGGTCAGGATCCGTATCATGGTTATGGTCAGGCAAACGGACTCAGTTTTTCTGTGAATGATGGTATTCCTTTTCCGCCTTCTCTGCGAAATATATTTGCAGAAGTATCAAACGATGTGGGAGCACCAATTCCTCCTTCCGGAAATCTTGAGCGCTGGGCTAAACAAGGTGTGTTATTGCTGAATGATGTACTCACCGTACGTCAGGCATCACCGGGAAGTCACCAAAAACAAGGGTGGGAAATTTTTACTGAGGCTGCGATTGAAAAAATATCTTCGGAAAAAGAAGGCGTTGTTTTTATGCTTTGGGGCAATTATGCGCAAAAGAAAGGTAAAATAGTAGATCGCAATAAGCATCTGGTATTAAATCCGGGCATCCATCGCCTATGAGTGCCAATCAGGGAAAGTGGTTTGGAAACAAACACTTTAGCCAGGCCAATCAATATTTATCAGCAAATGGAAAAGAGCCTATCTTCTGGTAGGCTATTTCTTTTTGCGTTTTTCATCTCTTTTTCTTTCTACGCCGCGGTTTCTGGACTCAGTCTTTCTTGGGTTTCTTTTTCGGGACCTCCGAGATTTACTTTCTTATTTTTATCTTTTTTCTCATGAAATGCTTCACCACGAACAATTTTTTTGATCTTATTACCCGTTCTTAATTTTGACTGGTCTTTTTCAAATTCCAAAAGTTGTTCTTCTGTTTTTTACTGCTGATGGTATTGGAAGAATTTCTATTTCCTTTTCCATGAGTACTTCAACAGCAAATTGTTTTTCCTCTTCTTTAGGATCAATTAAACTGATGGCAATTCCTTCTTTATCGGCTCTTCCTGTTCTTCCGATTCTGTGGATATATTGTTCTGCTATTTCCGAGAATTGAAGGTTTACCACATGCGTAATATCAGAGATATCCAATCCACGTGCCATAATATCGGTTGTAACAATACCTCTTACTTCATTGTTACGGAAAGATTCCATCGTATTTAAACGGTAATTCTGTGTTTTATTGGAATGGATGACTCCGAATTGTTCTGGAAATTCTGCTTCAAGAGCTTCGAGTACATAGTCGGCAATGCGTTTGTTGTTTACGAATATCAAGATACGCGACATGCTTTCATCTTTTGAAAGCAAGTCTTTTAGGACATTGATTTTGGTCAGAAAATTAGGTACGTGATAACCGTATTGTTGTATCTTTTCAAGCGGTGTTCCTGATGGAGCCAGAGATATTTCTTCCGGATAGTCAAAAAAATCTTCGAGTAAGGCATCTACTTCTTCTGTCATGGTAGCAGAAAATAAGATGTTCTGACGTTTCTTTTTCATCATTGATAAGATAGAAGTGAGCTGATGACGGAATCCCATGTTGAGGATTTCATCAAATTCATCGATGATTAATTTCTGCATATCATCAAATCTCAAATCGCTGTCCAGTGCCAGATCCATCATTCTACCCGGTGTTCCTACAAGGATGTCTACACCCAATTCAAGACTGTTTCTTTGTGTATTTATGTTTACCCCGCCATAGACTCCAACGGTACGTACTGACATGTATTTTGTCAGCTTTTCTATTTCGTTTACTACCTGAACAACTAATTCTCTTGTAGGAACGAGAATGGTTACTTTAGGATTATACGAATGTGAAAATTTCCACTGTTTTAAAATAGGTAATAAATAGGCAAATGTTTTTCCGGTACCTGTCTGAGCGATTCCCATGATATCTCTCCCGGACATGATCACATTGAATGTTTTTTCCTGAATAGGAGTAGGGGTAGTTATCCCTAATTCATTAAGTGCTTTGTCTAAGGATTTGGGTAAATTGAATTGCTCGAATGTTGCCATGAAAAATATTTTTTGGCAAAGATACGTTATTTAGCGTTTTGTGAAAAGATTAGTTTCAGATGATTTTACGAATCACCCGAAGTTTGTGGGTATGTCTGCCCGAGTCATATTAAGTATTCCCAAATGATCAAGACGGTCTATACGCACTTTTCCATGCGCATGGATGATGTAGTTGTTTTCCATAATCATTCCTACATGAATGATGTTACCCTCTTCATTGTCAAAAAATGCCAGATCACCGACTTCGCTTTCTTCAATAAAGCTAAGAGGTTCGCCAATAAGTGCCTGTGAGAAGCGTCACGCGAATCATATAGCCGTTTAATCGGTATACCATTTGAGAAAAACCGGAACAGTCTATTCCGAAAGGTGTTTTACCGCCCCACAGATAAGGCGCATTAAGGTAAAGAAAAGCCGTTTTCAGTAAGTTGACTTTAGCCTGTATTCCGCTGTTCAGATGCCTTCAAATACAAATCCGTCGATATTGATTGAAGGAAAAGTAAGAAAAGAAAGATCGCTGCCCAATGTAATTGGAAGCAGGTTATTTTTTTTGTCTGTAATGTATTCAATAAGATCTCCGGCAACTTTGCGCGGAGCATTTTTGAGCTGTAAAAAATCAGAAGCGCTGACTGTCTGATATTGCTTATTGTCAATCCACCCTTGATAATTATCAAAAGCAAGTTCTATTTTAGACCAATTTTTTTGTTGTTCCAGAATCGTGAAAGGCTCTCCAAAAAGCACCTGAGTTACTAATTCACTACGGTCAGATGGCTCCGATCTTAGGGGTACGATAGCAAGATTACAAATAGCAAACATTCAATATCAATTTGAAAAAGGAAGATGAGTTTTTGACGATGCAAAACTCATCTGTAGAATTTTTTGTATATAAATTAAGCGCGTTCAATCACAATAGCAGAAGCACCACCACCACCATTACAGATCGCAGCAGCTCCGATTTTACCATTGTTTTGTTCTAATACGTTTAATAAAGTAACTACGATACGTGCACCCGAACAACCCAGAGGATGTCCTAATGAAACGGCACCACCATTTACATTGATTTTGCTGTTGTCAATTTTTAAGATATTGGCATTTGCGATTCCGACTACAGAGAAAGCTTCGTTAAATTCGAAGAAATCAACATCACCAATTGCAACACCTGCTTTGTCAAGTGCTTTTGGCAATGCTTTAGAAGGAGCTGTAGTAAACCATTTAGGCTCCTGAGCTGCATCTGCATATCCTTTGATGTATGCCAATGGTTTTAATCCCAGTTCATTTGCTTTTTCTTCGCTCATTAATACCACAGCTGCTGTGATGAAGGCAAAAAATCAGGAGAGTTTTATACACCGAGCGAAGTATCATCCTTACTGGCTAAACTTTTAGCACCTGAACCTGGAAATCGATTAAATGACCCTACTTGTGGTTCTGGTTCGCTATTGATTAAGTTAGCCAAAGAAGTAGGTTCTGATAATTTTTCTTTATACGGTCAGGAAGTAAACGGCAGCACCTGGGCTTTGGCTAGGATGAATATGTTTTTGCACGAAATTGATAATGCCACCATTGAATGGGAGATACTATAAACAATCCTAGGCTTTTGGAAGGTGATGAGTTAATGAAATTCCATATTGTGGCCGCAAACCCTCCGTTTTCATTGGATAAATGGGGTGCAGAAAATGCAGTAGCCGACCAATACAATCGTTTCCATCGGGGCGTTCCTCCTAAAAGCAAAGGTGATTACGCTTTTATTAGCCACATGATAGAAACTACTTATGAGGATATTGGCCGAGTGGGCGTGATTATGCCACATGGCGTTTTATTTAGAGGAAGTAGTGAGGGGAAAATTCGTCAGCAATTGATTGAAGAAAATTTATTGGAAGCCGTGATTGGTTTGCCTGCCAACTTATTTTTCGGCACAGGTATTCCGGCTGCCATCTTGATTTTTAATAAAGCCAAAGGTACGAATACTGATGTCTTATTTATCGATGCCAGCAAAGGTTTTGAAACTGGGAAAAATCAAAATAAATTAAGAGACGAGGATATAAAACGCATTGTTGAAACCTATAAAGCGTTTAAAATTAACGCTCCTCTGACGACGGATGAGGACATGTCATTGAAGATAAATATGCTTACAGAGCAACGTTTAGCGAGATTAAGGAAAATGACTTCAACCTTAATATCCCCCGTTATGTAGATACATTTGAAGAAGAACCAGAAGTGGATATTAAGGCCGTTCAATTGGAAATAACGAAAATTGAAAAGGAACTTAAAGAAGTGCAATTGGAGATGAATAAATACTTAAAGGATCTAAACTTTTTTATAATTATGATAACAACCGAACAGAAAACTGAATTAGAGGACATATTAGATGTTTTAGGAGAAAACCTAAGTATTACCGAATCTCAGCATGAAGCTGCTGTCCGTAGTTATAAAGCGGTGGGCAGTTGGCTTACGAATAATGAATCAAAACTGGCTCCTTACAGTCCCGTAATTAGCCCGCAAGGTTCATTTATTATTGGAACAATTATTCAGACGATTGACCCTGATGGAGATATGGATCTTGATATTGTATGTGAACTGAATGGGAAAAAACAGGACTGGACTCAGAAAGATGTAAAAGAAATTGTTGGAGAGCAATTGGCAAAACACAAGAAATATGAATCTATACTGGATGAAGAAGGACGTAGATGTTGGACCTTGAAATACAGGGAAAATGGCTCGCCTAATGAGCGATACCATATGGATATCTTACCAGCAATTAATACTAATGGACATTCCATTATTCTTGAAAAGGCATACTCGAATCTTAAAGACCAAAAGATTGAAGACTTGGTTCTTAGTATAACCGATAATGAAAGATTACCAGAGTATGAAATTTCTACAGATCCTAATGAATGGCTTCAAAGTAATCCGTTTGGTTATGCTAAGTGGTTTATGGGTATCGCAGACGATATTAAAGGAGAACGTACAAAAATGTTTTCTCTTAATGAGTCAGTAAACCCAACACCAAAGTATCAGAAAGACAGATTGCCTCTCCAAAGGCTGTGCAGCTGTTAAAGAGACATCGTGATATAATGTTTAAAGACTATAGTGATGATGATAAAAAGCAAAAACCGATTTCATGTATCATCACAACCTTAGCGGCAAAGTCATACAACGGAGAAGATAATATTACCGATGCTTTACTAAGTATTGTTAATAATATGGGGAATCATATTGAGGAAAAGTACGATTATGAATTGAATAGATATGTAAAATGGGTTTCAAATCCAGTTAATGAAACTGAAAATTTTGCAGATCGCTGGGCATTGCAAGGATCAAAAAGAGAAGCATTTTTCAATGATTGGTTAGAGCAGTTAAAAGTGGACTTTGGAATTTTTCAATCTCCTTTTAATCGAATCAATCTTTCAGAATCTTTGAAAAAATCTTTTGGTAGTGAGCCTGTAACTAAAACTTTTTCGGATGTTGGTAATAGAATGAGGTTGCTCACAGAATCTGGCAATAATCACGTAGATCGTAAAGCAGGTGTTGTTGGTTCGGCAATAGCTGGACTTACAAATGTTGCAAAAGTGAGTGCACATAATTTTCACGGGAATGATTAAAAAGAAAAAGTTAACACTTTATAATCAATTGGGTGGATTGAAAAGAGATTTTGCGTTTGGTGAATCCAAAATTATTAATGGTAAAACACTCCAATGGCTTGGGACTTTAAAATCTTCGCCCATAGGAGATGAATATAAAGTGAAACTTATTTATGAAGTAGGTAATTCTCCAAAAGTGTTCGTTTTAGAGCCATCACTTTTAAAATTAGCTGATGGAGAGACAAAATACCACATGTGTATGATCAAAAAAAACAACGCTTGTGTTTGTTTTACCCAGATTGGAAGGAATGGAATAGTTCTAAATCAATAGCTCAAACAGTAATGGTTTGGGCTATTGAATGGCTTTATCATTACGAATTATGGTTAATTACAGGTGAATGGTTAGGTGGAGGTACAGTTCACGGTGAAACAAAAAAAGATACTATTAAAAATGAAGCAGACAACTCAATATAAAAATACGGCCATCGGAAAAATCCCAATTGATTGGGAAGTGAAAAAGTTGAGGGAGTTGGGTGATACATTTTCAGGTTTATCTGGAAAAAATAAAGAAGACTTTGGCAAAGGCTATCCATATATACCCTATAAAAACATATTCCAAAACAGTAAGATTGACATCAATTTTATGGATTATGTAGATATTAAGGAAAGTGAAAAACAGCATAAAGTAAAATATGGAGATATTTTTTTTACAACTTCATCGGAAACAGCGGAAGAAGTAGGAATGTCATCAGTGTTGTTAGATGAAGTAGACATTATGTATTTGAATAGCTTCTGCTTTGGATTTAGATTAAAGAATAACAATGTTTTGGATCCTTTATTTTCAAGCTATTTATTAAGAGGTGAGAACATAAGAAAAGAATTAAATGTTTTGGCTCAAGGATCAACAAGATTTATTTATCTAAATCTCAATTGGTAAAACTAATCATACCAATTCCACCACTTCTTGAACAACAAAAAATAGCCAAAGTATTATCTACGTGGGATAAAGCTATTCAAGAAACCGATGTCGTCATCAAAAAATTGAAAAAAAGGAATAAAGCATTGGCGAATAAGTTGTTTTTGGATAACGATAAGAAATCAAATCAAAAACAAATGATGCAGATTGTAGATCGAATTAAAAATTCATTTATTCCTGAAAAAAACACATTATATAAACAAATTGGAATCCGATCTCACTCCAAAGGACTATTCTATAAAGAAGCTGTAACTGGGGAAAGTTTGGGAAATAAATCTGTTTTCTGGATTGAGCCCGATTGTTTCATTGTTAATATTGTATTCGCATGGGAACAAGCAATTGGTAAAACAACGGATAAAGATATAGGGTTTATAGCTTCACATAGATTTCCTATGTATAAGCCAAAAGAAGGAGTTCTAAATTTAGATTATTTACTATATTTTTTCAAGTCTCTCAAAGGAAAATATTTATTAGAACTAGCTTCACCAGGAGGAGCTGGCAGAAATAAAACATTAGGACAGACCGAGTTCCTAAAACTAAAAATCCCTGTACCATCAATGGAGGAGCAAATTAGATTAGTAGATATTCTGAATACAGCTACTAAAGAACTACAACATTATCAGCAAAAACTTAATAACCTAAAATTGCAGAAAAAAGGATTGATGCAACAATTATTAACAGGAAAAACCAGAATTAAATGAGTGAAGAGAAATTCAAAGTTCTGAGTTTAGATGGAGGTGGTATCAGAGGAATCTCCCCGCTGTTATCTTAACAGAAATAGAACGAGATTTAAAAAATAAAGGAAGTGAAAAATGGCAGATTTACCAAAATGTAGATTTGATCTTTGGCACCTCTACTGGCGGAATACTAGCATTGGCTTTATCTTTAGGTATTCCTGCGGAAGAAATCAAAAAACTATATTTTGAAAATGCTTACAGTATTTTTGGTAAAGGTAAAATCTGTTTTTTTCTTTGTTTGGTTCAACGCACAAAAGAGAGACTTTAGAAAGGTTGCTTATTGATATCTATAAAAAATATAATGGAAATAAAATCCCTTTGTTGAAGGATTGCAAAATTCCGTTGGTGTTTCAGTGTACGATCTTCATAAAGGATGTCCTTCAGTCTTAAAGAGTATGTACCATGAACGCTTCAAAAGAGATCCAAATTTACCTCTATTTAAAGCTGCCTTATCAACATCATCTGCACCAACATATTTCGACCCCTATTCTTCTGAAGATTATGAGGATTTAGACGGAACAAGTATTGAGTTTAAGTATAAAGTTGATGGAGGTGTATGGGCAAACAATCCATCCCTAATAGCACTGGTTGAAGCTCAAAAAGCCTTTAATAAAGAATTACAGGAAATCAATCTTCTATCTATTGGGACTGGACAAAGTGTGTTTTTAGAAAATAAGAGAACTAAGGGATTCGGTATCTTCTATTGGATTTTAAATAACAAGAAAAGAATTATTGAACTTTTTATGCAAGGACAATCTCAACAGGCTGAAAATCTTATCAGCCTATTGAAGAATGGTATAGACAAGCAAGAACCCGATAATTTTGGTTATCTCAGATTGAATACAATCTTTGAAAACGAAGTAGATTCTATTCAAATGGATGAAACTAACCAAATTAAATTGAAGGATTTAGAAGTAAGAGCCATGAATGCTTACAAAAGAAACAAAGGTGAAATACTCAGAATGTTGAATATCTGTTAACAAGATTGGATTTTCAAGAAATCAATAAAAAGTTGATGATTTCAATTGAATAGCTAATGGATTCTATAATAATATAAAAAAAAGCAGTACAATGAAATACTTAGTGTGGGATCTAAAGCAACTTAAACGAGGAGAGCGAGTTAAAGTGACTTTAACAGGCAATGCGGCAAATGTCCGTTTGATGGACAGTTCTAATTTTCAGAACTATAAAAATGGGAGACGGCATCGGTACACTGGCGGTTTGGTCAAAAGGTCGCCTGTTGTTTTAGGTGTTCCCAGTTCAGGGCATTGGTATGTAACCGTAGATATGCAAGGTTTGAGAGGTTCAACAAATGCAAGTGTACAAGTTCTTCCTTCCGCACTACCAACATATCAGGACACACCACTTTCGGATGTGCCTTCTTTAGTTCAGGGTAGAGAGAACTCTCCATTCGGAAATCAAGAGGAAGATTATAGAGCGCACGATGTATTTATATCCATGCATCTGAAGACAAAGATGATATAGTACGACCTTTAGCCTTAGCTCTAATGAACGAAGGGCTGTCAGTATGGTATGACGAATTTGAATTGAAAATTGGTGATAGTCTGCGACGAAAGATTGACAAAGGATTGGCTAAAAGCAGATTTGGTATTGTTGTATTATCAAGAAGTTTTATCAAAAAGGGATGGACTAACTATGAGCTAGACGGCATGATTACACGGGTTGTCGGAGGTGAACAAGTATTATTACCCATATGGCATGATATTACTAAACAGGAAGTTGTTGATTATTCTCCATCAATTGCAGATAAGGTAGCAAGAAATACAGCGAATTTCACTGTAGAGGAGATTGCGCAAGAAATAGCAGAGTTAATTAATAATACAAAATAGCAAAAAAAGATGGCACGTAAAGAAAGACACGTAGTACCTAACTCTGAAAAAGGTGGTTGGGATTCTAAAAGAGAAAATGCGGAAAGGGCATCCAAACATTTCGACACCAAAAAGGAAGCGATGGATTGGAGTCGTGAAAAGGCTAAACAAGAAAAATCTGAGTTGATTCCACATGGCAAGGATGGGAAAATTCAAAATCCAAATAGTTATGGTAATGACCCAAATCACCAAGGATAAAAAACTATAGATTCTAAGAAAAGCTTGAGAAAGAATTAGAAATAAAACTTATCCATTTAGATAGATCAGGCACATTAGTGATTAACCAATAAAATTTAAAAAGAATATGCAGCTTAACTACTTTCCGATAAATATTGAGTTTGAACAATATCAAATCAGTACTGAACTGTATAGCGATGAACGTCTTACTGAATTAAGGAACTTGCACAATGCTACACATTCGTTTTTTAGAAACGGTGAGTCGATATACATCTCTAACAAAGATGGTGATGAAAATACTACTATTGGTTTGACATCAAAACGAAGCACATTTGGCGATCATCAGATTACTTCTTCATTAATAAAGCATGTCTTTTTCAGAACTTTTAAAGATCGTTTTCCTAAATATACACCTGTTGATTTTTATCCTTTTCGATTTTTTTCTGGCCAGCAAAAAGACGATATTATCTATGATGCTCTGCCTGATAATTAAAAGATCGAATTGCTTATAAAAAACTAATAGAAGTTCAATTACGATTAACTGAAATAAACGGCAAAAAGAAATTTGGATTTTTAATTAATATAAAACGCAATTGGATTTTTACAAAATCGTGTTCAGACTTGCACGCTGAAGGTTATAATTTAATCGGTGTAGAAGTTCTATATGCCGAAACCTTGCCAGGACTTGATAACATACTTGCACCCAATGAAGAATTTGTTGGTGAGATTATAGAAATTACAGGAAAGAAAGCCGTCGTAAACACTAATGAAGGAGAAAAAGAATATTCATTGAATGAATTGTTTATTCGTAAAACAAAACACAATATTAGAAACTACTTAACCTTTGCGACTTCACAACAAAAAAGTGATGAAGTATTAAGTGTAATTGAGCGAAAGCGTTCAGACATTTACAATCCTAAAAAACTTTATAAAGAAATAGCTAATATTGCGAAAGCACTATTTAATGATAAAGGAAGTCCGATTTTATTTCAAAATAAGGAAGGTTTTTGTTTTACAGTAGACAGTAACCCTCTGGTTGTTTCAAATACCATCGAGCTAAAAAATCCCACTTTTATTTTTGATCCCGCAGCTATTAAAACAACGAATACTAACCCTCACAATGGATTGAATAATTTCGGACCTTACGATAGTAGTATTTTTGATATTAAGTCTCCCAATGTGCTTTGTATTTGCAACAAAACGACAAGAGGAAGTTTTACAAAATTTCTTTCAAACCTAAAAGAAGGTTTACCACAGTCAAAGTATTTTCAAAAAGGATTACAGAAAAAATACGATTTACACAACGTTACTTTTAACATAAAAGAAGTTCAAAATAATATGTTAAGTGACTATCTGATGGTAATTCGAGATTATGACGACAATAAACCACATTTAGCAATTATTGAAATCCCTGAAAATTTCAAATTGCTAAAAGACGAAGATAATCCATACTATCAAATTAAAGCAAAGCTACTAGCACTTGAAATTCCAGTTCAGTTTGTTACCTCACGAATTGTGAATAATCACAATGAATATATTTTAAATAATATTGGATTACAGATTTATGCTAAATTAGGAGGTACACCTTGGGTCTTACCAACACAACGTTCTGTTGATAGAGAATTGGTCATTGTATTGGTCATAGCTGGCTTAGGAAAAATCAATATGTAGGTGCAGATAGTAGTCGTGTCGTAGGTATTACCACATTTTTTTCAGGTGATGGACAATACCTACTTGGTGGTAAAGTAAAAGATGTATCATTTGAACATTATTTTGAAGAACTTTTAAAGAGCCTTAAACAATCTATTGAACACCTTTCTTCCACACAAGGTTGGAGTGACGGAGATACCGTGCGTTTGATTTTTCATATTTTCAAACCAATCAAAAATGTCGAGTTTGATGTAATCAGCCAGCTTATTAAAGATATTCCTCAATATAAAATCAAGTTTGCTTTGTTACTATTGGAAATACGCACCCAACCATTTTATTTGACCCTAATCAGCAAGGAATAACATCTTATAGAAATAGCATCTCGAAAGGTGAGTTTATACCAAAAAGAGGAAGTAATGTTTTTCTTGATTCGGAAACCTGCATTGTACAAATGTTAGGGGCTAATGAATTAAAAACATCAAAACATGGAATGAGTAAGCCTATTCAAATAAAAATTAGGACACCCCAAGGAAACTACGATAATAATGAATTAAGCGATATGTTGTTTTATGATTTAAGTTACATCACCCAGCAAATCTTTTCATTCACTTATTTATCGTGGCGTAGTTTCTTACCAGGTGAGGAACCTGCTACTATGAAGTATTCTAATCTTATTTCACGCTTGCTCGGCAAAATGAGAAGTGTTCCCGGTTGGGATGCAGATAAATTAAATTATGGCTTAAAACAGACGAAATGGTTCCTTTAGAAGAAAGAATAGATTATCTATCAAGAGTCAACAAAAGTCAAAAACTCACAGCATTTAATAATTTGTTGTTAGATAAGCTTATTGTTGTCCCAAGGATCAGGATTTGAATGAACCTGAGGAATATTATTTGGGGATTGTAAAGGCTATCCAAGAACACAATAGTGCAGATTTTGAAAAGCATTTTGAAAAAAAGTGCAAAAGTAAACCAGGTAAAGATTCACCGGCTCCTTTTGTAAATGATGATTTTCTGATATTTTCATTTATAGTTGGGGTTGTGCAATTTAACATAGATAAAAACTGGATAAATCACATTATTTCCATCAGAAATAGAAATGATATAACAATTACTTTTGAGAATATCTTGAAGGAAAACTATGCAAGTACTAGCAATTTGCCAGAAATAGTGTTGATGTTTTTGAAATTCATAAATCAAAGTCTCATTACAAATGACCTTCTTAATTTTACATTTCGAAAGATAAATGAAAACACTATTTTGTTTGACGACAAAAGCGACTTTCGGATTTTGTGTGCTATTAGAGCATACGATTTAATAATTGAACGAAAAGAAGCCACCGAAGGGAATGAAATTACCTTACTAAAAAATTTAATCAAAACTTCAAAAAACGCATTAAAATTTTATCTTGGATTTTACAATCAGCACTTTTTTTTGGCTTGATTTTCGGATTGCTTAAACTCCCAATTTATTCTCCTGAGACTATTGCGTTTCTTGATAAATACGATTTTATGTTTTCCGTTTTTGGTTTTTTGGGTTTTACAATTGTTGGAAACCAAATTCCATTCGTTAAAAACAAATCACAAGAATTACTAATGAGATTATTTGGTTATCCAAGCAACTAATCAAAAACTAAGATTATGCAAACACCCTCATTCATAGAAGATCATATATCCCAAATTCCAGCACTCAAATTACTGATGAATATGGGTTGGAAATACTTGTCCCAGACGAGGCCTTGGCAGCCCGTGGCGGGAGAAGTTCTAATGTGTTGTTAGAGGATATTCTAAAAGATCAATTAGAGAAAATCATAAGATTGATTATAAGCAAAAGGAATTTAGGTTTTCTGAATCGAATATCAACAATGCTATTCTGGCGATTCGTGATTTACCCATACAGGACGGATTTTTGGCAGCAAATAAAGCATATTATGAACTTATTACTTTAGGAAAAAGTTTTGACCAAACGATTTTAGGGGATAAAAAAGTTTTTCTTTTCAATATGTGGACTGGAAAAATCCAGAAAACAATGCTTATCATATCACAGAAGAATATAGTGTACTGCGTAC
>NZ_JAUFQU010000009.1:0-28265 GCF_030409925.1 Paenimyroides ceti | reverse complement strand
TACTTTATACCGATGGTTACATATGCATACCAGTACTAATGCCGATCAAAGTAAACCCGATTATAACAGAATATATAAAGACCTTGTTGAATCATGGTTTCCTGAACAAAAGAAGAATTAGTGTCTTTGATTTCAGTAGATATTACAACCAGTCTTGATGTGATACAGGTCAATAATAAGTTGTTCAATAAAAAATCGAAAGAAACGCAGAATTATAATATAAAAACTGCGTTCGTATGATATTCGAGTATCATTAGAATAGTAGGGTATCAGCAAGAAAATTTCTTACGATAAAAGAAATATCAGAATTGTTTGGTGTAAGCAGAAACACGTAGCGAAATGGAAAGATAAAGTAACTGGTCTGTTCTTTAAATAACCGTTTAAACAATCTGGAATATTCAGGTGTAGATATTAGTTATCATTGATTTCACATAGAATTGATTAAAAAAATAACTATTGTAAAGTAGATCTGACTGAAAAAATGAGTAAATTTAAACAACTCATCAACTGTGTGTTGTATGATGGAATAGTAACTAATCATATAAGTCGTTACGAAATATGAATGAAGGAAAATTTAATATTGCAATTCTTATAGATGGTGATAATGCACAGGCAAAACTCATAAAAGATATTTATAGCGGAAGTTTCTAAATATGGAAAAGCAACAGTACGCAGGATTTATGGTGACTGGACAAACCTGCACATGTACAGTTGGAAAGAAATTGTCAACCCAATATTCCATCAACCCTATTCAGAAATTTTCTTATACTTCAGGCAAAAATTCAACGATAGTTCTTTGATTATTGATGCAATGGATATTCTACATGGCAAAAGTGTAGATGGTTTTTGTATTGTTTCTCAGTGATAGTGATTATACGGGACTCGCCAAAAGAATAAGAGAAGAAGGTTTGTTTGTAATGGGTATTGGCAGAAGTACCTTCATATAAGCATTTGTAAATTCCTGTGAAATATTCACTTTTACAGAAAACCTCGTTCTGATAATGAAGACGATGACAATGATATTTTCGGGACTCTTCGGTAAAGAAAAGAGAATACAGCTGATAAATCGGATAGAGAAATCAGAAAAAATATGGTTGTGCAGAAAGAAAAAGACGCCTCATTGCAAAGAAATTTCCTAAGATAGTTATTACACTTATTGATAAAGCGTTTGATATTGTACCAATGATGAAGATGAAACACCTACATTGCCAAAGTGGGATTATCGCTGCGGAAATGGATCCGAGTTTTGATGCGAGAACCTATGGTTTCAAAAATCTTACCCAATTATTTGAGAGCCTTAAAAAATACGAGGTCATCAAAAATGAAGTTAATGGATTAAAACCATCCTATGGTAAAATTAAAATAAGGGTATCAATACAGAATGATTTTCTGTCACTGAAATGATATTCAGTATCATCTAACAATTGATACTAAACTGTGCATAAAAAGGACTTTCTATAGAAAGTCCTTTTTTTATTATTTATACTTGAAATATTTGATAATTACGTTTTATTTGTCTGATCTTAAATTTCTTACCCATCTTATCTTCTGTGGTCGATGTAAAAAACAACAATTTTGTGACATAAAATAACAAAACCATTCTTTTTTTGCGATTTTCTGTAAAATTAGTTGGTAGATATGTTTTTTATGCTTATCATTGAGAAAAAAAATAACCTTATAATTAATTGTTTATGAGAATACTACATTATTTATCACTACTATGTGTTCTGATTTTGTTACAGTCTTGTCTGCAGGACGATCTGCGTACTCCGGTAGTGCGCGAAGCCACACAAGAAGATCCTTTTAAACGCCCAAACCCTGATAATGGATCAGACAACTCTTGAAGAAAGATATGCAGGCAATACAAGTTTAGAACATTTGTTTGAAAAAGATTTTAAAAAAGCAGTATCTTCCCTTAGCGCGGCTAAAGGCGGAAGCAACCGAACGGCTACACTTGACCTGGAACATATTCAGGTACTGGAAGCAGATAAAGTGCATGTGATTACGTATCGGGTACAGGTAACCGATGAAAAAGAACCCGAGTCAAAAGCCGTTTATAATCTGGTGTATTTATTCCCGACCGTAAGGGAGTATTATGTAACCCTGTTGAAATATGATTTTTCAAGAATTTCAATAGAGCAGTATCTCAAAAAACCGACGGCTGAGGTTCTGTACCTGTATTCCGTGGAAGAAAGACAGAGATACAGACAAGAATATTCAATATGCGATATCGTCAGTAAGTCCTATTTTCGTTTATGAAATAATACCACCGGCGATTGTATGAAAGAAGTAAGCGTAGCGGGTACACCTTGTAAAGGTTCTGGAAATCCCAAAACACGAATATGGAGACAACTCCTGTAGTATGACAGGTAACAAACGCGCCACACCGGGTTATACGTATTTGGATTTTTCAGATTGTGGTAAGAATTCCGGTGGTGGTTCCGGAGGTGGAGGTTATCGGGTGGCGGAGGCGGAGGCGGTCCACACCGGGTCCGGGCAGTCCCGGCGGACCACCGGCTGCAGGAGGGGGCAATCCGCCTATTTCGGTGGTAAAACCCTCAAAACATCGGAGGTCTGGTAAAATCAAAAATCCTTATCGGACAGGTAAATATGGGCTCCGGTAATACCAATGCAAAAGTATTAAAAGCCGTATCTTCATTTTTAAAACAAGACATACAAACGCTGTAGGGCAAATTGAACGATACCAGAGATCGGGTTTTGCCTATCAATTTGATATTTAAACGGAAGTTATACTTATAATGTATTGGTGGAAGGTTAATACTTACAAGTCCTAACTATACCAACGCAAAATAGAATTAGGCAATGTTTCGGGGAGGTTTAGTGGAACAGTACACGTTCATACCGATAATCTCGGAGTTACTGCTACTGAAATAGCAACACCTTTGTTCTCTCCTGCGGATCTTGGAGGCGTATTTAAATTTACGAATAAATCCGTAGAAGATTCCTTTTCGCCAACCGGCAGAAGCCTTTGTCGGAGTTGTCAATAGGTACGGCATGTATATGGTGATGCTGCCCAATGATGTGACTTCAGAGAATATAAACACCAAATACAGTGATTTTACCAAAATCATACAGTTTGGCAATAGTACAAGAACAATAGCCGATCGTACAAAACAAAAGTGGATTAAATTTGAAAAGAATTAGAAAGAAAATATTATGATATAGAACTCATAAATGATCCTCAACATATCAAAAGGAAAAAATACGAAAGAGCATGCTATTGCTGATGAATAAAATATAAATTAAACCTTAATATCTATTTTTTAGACGCCAATGAAGGTATTTAACGGTAACTGGCAACAACTTTCTTTAGATAACAATAGTCAGATTCAATATACAAATATCAATTAATATGAAAAAGATTTTATCAATATTATTTAGTTTATTAGCAGGATGTATTTATTCACAAACATTTCAAGAAGTTGATAATTTTTACCATCCAGAAATCCTATATGGAGATAATGGTTATTATTTAAAGATACTCAGGGCTATTTTAATCAGTTTACTGGCGCTGGTATCTGGCAATATACAGGTAATAACATAACAATACAATTGCGGTTTATAAAAAAGACTTTTGTTGAGAATACTGTTAATGAATCCTATAAAGAAGATGCTTTGGTTGGTGGTATTCGTATTGTAAAAAACGGGATAGAAGTACTCAATACACTCAATACGCTGAATGAAAATAAAAACTCAAGTGTTTATTATTATATTTTTAAAGGGCATAGAGTAAGAAATACCATAGATTGTCTAGGATGTACAATTCCGAATCAAAGACTGTATATATGTATTATAAAGAGCCTGATAATGACAATCAGCGTTTGACAGATATGTATTTTTTAATGCACGTCTATAAAAACGGACGGCTTCTATTCTTAGAGTGGTGTTCCCTGAAGATGCAGTCATAGGAGATCCCACACAATACGATCCTGAAGTAGAGAATGCGCCAACTAAAACACAGGTAATTCTACCGTTTGGTAAATATGATTTAAAAAAGTCAATTAGGTTTTTAAGATTAATGATTTTTTATAACCTGGAGTATGAAAAACAATATTTTTTATAGCTATCTTATTTATAACCCAAGTAAGCATAGCACAGCAATTTACCATTATGGATGTGCATAACTATTCCGGAATGAATTCGTATGGTGAAAATGGCTATTATTATAAGGATACGAAAGGTTTTTTGATCAGTTTACAGAAGCGGGTACCTGGCAATATACAGGTAATAACATCATCATACAGTTACAGTTTGTAAAAAAAACTTTTATTGAAAAACTATAGGTAATACTATATAAAGAAGATGCCTTAATCGGTGGTATGCGTATTGTTAAAAATGGGATAGAGGTGCTTAATACATTTAATACGCTGAATGAAAAAATAAAATTCAAGCGTTAATTATTTTATTTATAATGGACATAAAGTTAAAAATACTATAGATGTCTGGGCTGTACAATTCCGAATCAAAGACTGTATATGTATTATAATGAGCCGGATAATGACAACAATCATCTGGCTTCTATGTATTTTTTAATGCACATCTATAAAAACGGACCGGCTTCTATTCTTAGAGTGGTATTTCTGAGTGTGCGGTCATAGGAGTTCCTACACCAATACGAGCCTGAAATAGAGGAATGCCCTACTAAAACACAGGTGATTTTACCGTTTGGAAAATATGATTTTAAAAAAGTGAATTAGGTTTTTAAGATTAATGATTTTTTATAGCCTGTGGTATGAAAACAATATTTTTATAGCTATTTATTTATAACCCAAGTAAGCATAGCACAGAATTTTACCGTTATGGATGTGCATAACTATTCCGGAATGAATTCGTTATGGTGAAAATGGCTATTATTATAAGGATACGAAAGGTTTTTTTGATCAGTTTACAGAAACGGGTACCTGGCAGTATACAGGCAATAATATCACCATTCAATTGCGATTTGTAAAAAAAACATTTGTAAAAAAAACTATAGGTAATACTTATAAGGAAGACGCTTTGGTAGGTGGTATCCGTATTGTTTAAAACGGAGTAGAGGTGCTTAATACATTCAATACGCTGAATGAAAATAAGAATTCAAGTGTTAATTATTTTATTTATGACGGATATAGAGTTAGAAATACCATAGATTGTCTGGGGTGTACAATTCCGGATCAAAGACTGTATATGCATTATAAAGAGCCCGATAATGATAATCAGCGTTTGACAGATATGTATTTTTTAATGCACGTCTATAAAACGGACCGGCTTCTATTCTCCGAGTGGTGTTCCCTGAAGATGCAGTCATAGGAGATCCTACACAATACGATCCTGAAGTAGAGAATGCGCCAACTAAAACACAGGTAATTTTACCATTTGGAAAATATGATTTTAAAAGTGAATTAGGCTTTTAAACTTCTCTTAATATACACCTATTGCGTATGAAAAAGATCTTAGCAATATTAGTTTGTTTAATAGTTCAATTAGCTGTTTCACAAACGTTTCAGGAGATAGACAATTTTAACCGATCAGGAACAGAAATTTCTTATGGCGATAACGTTATTATTTTAAGATACACAGGGGTTTTTTGATCAGTTTACGGGAGCGGGTATCTGGCAATTTACTGGTAACAATATCACCATTCAATTGCGGTTTGTAAAAAAGACCTTTATAAGAACGGATTTGCTTGGGAGTTTTAAAATTGATGCCTTAATCGGTGGTATGCGTATCATCAAAAACGGAGTAGAGGTGCTTAATACATTCAGTACGCTGAATGAAAATAAAAATTCAAATGTTAATTATTTTATTTATAATGGACATAAAGTAAGGAATACTATAGATTGTCTGTGGTGTACAATTCCGAATCAAAGACTGTATATGTACTACAGGGAGCCGGATAATGACAACAATCATCTGGCTTCTATGTATTTTTTATATGCACATCTACAAAAGCGGATCGGCTTCTATTCTAAGAGTGGTGTTTCCTGAAGATGCAGTCATAGGAGATCCTACGCAATACGAGCCTGAAATAGAGAATGCCCCTACTAAAACACAGGTAATTCTACCGTTTGGAAATATGATTTTTAAAAAAGTGAATTGAAAATTAAAAAAAACCTGATCAATGTATCAGGTTTTTTATCTTCATAGCAACAAGGACTAAAAAAAGATTAGTCAATAAATAAATATAGAATATCATGAAAAGTTTAAAACAGTTTATAAATCTTATCATACTCTGTTGTATGTTACAGGCATATAGTCAGCAGTACCCTGTCTTGACTGTTACAAATCAGGTTTTATCAACTACAGATGATAATTATAGTACGAAAGGTAACTATGCTAAAGATGTAGGAAATATTCGGAATCAGGTGGTTGGCAGCTGGCGATATCAGACTCCGGATCTCCTATTGGAATTAAAAATTGAAAAAAGAGATAAAGAACTCTACAGAATGGGGGATACTTATTATGATTATGACGATATTATTATTATAAAATACAAACTGGTTAAAAACGGAGTGGTATTGCATGATAATTTAAATTTAATTATTCCTCAAAACAATACCGGTTATCAATAACTACGATCTTAATTTTGTCTCTTATGGTTTTTTATTATGATGCGACCTATACCTTTAAAGGCTTTATAAATGATTATTACCGTCAGGTATTATGCAGTTATGAAATGCAGAAAACAAATTTGAATGGTCAGGAAAGTTATATTGTTAAACATCAGCAATGGCAACTATCGCATATATGGAGATGCTTCGATGTACACGCCTTCTCAGAAACTTTTTAGTTTACCGTTAGGACCTATTCTTTTAGACAGAGCCCCTTAAATTTATTTGAAGTTGCCGGAAACACATATAAAACCTGATCGTGAATCAGGTTTTGTTTTTTAATAGGTATAAACAATAATACATAATCCTGTAGGGAAGAAAGTCCATATATGAAAACAATGGAATCGCTACACTAAAACATATCGTTATAAACTATTTAACTTTATTTTTATTCAGAATAATATAGCCGAGAATACCACCAATTATAGAAGCGGCAAAAATACCAATTTTAGCCTGAACCATATATACTTCTTCTGTGAACGCCAAAGAAGTAATAAATAAAGACAATGTAAAGCCTATAGAGGCTATAAAAACCGAGTCCTAAACAAATTTCTGAAATTCATTCCTTCCGGGAAAGGGGCTACTTTCATTTTTACTAAAAGCAATGTAAATCCAACCACACCGGCGACCTTACCGATCAATAAACCAAGAAATACCCCTAAGGTAATATGTGTACTAAACAACTGTTCTAAATCAATAGCAACAGATACTCCGGCATTGGCAAGAGCAAAACAGGAATAATAATAAAAGTAACCAGCGGATGCATGGCATGTTCCAGTCTTTGCAGCGGAGGGATAGCTTCATTCGTATGTACTTTTATATCTTCGAGTATATGGAGCTGTTCGGCTGTAAGAGTAGGAGTATGGTCGTTGGGATCGATATTTTTAATCTTTTAAGATACTCCTGAACTTTGTTGTTATAGGGTTTTCTTTTATTTTAACATCAGCAGGAATAGTAAGGCAGCTAAAACAGCTGCAATAGTAGCATGAACACCTGATAGTAAAAAAGCGGTCCATACTCCGGCAATACCGATAATGGCATAAAAAAGAATACTACGGATACAATTTTATTACCGATATACATTAATAAGACAAAGCCGAGACCAATGCTCAAACTCAGCATAGAAATATCAGATGTATAAAAAATGCAATGACGAGAACAGCTCCAAGATCATCAACGATAGCGAGAGCCGTTAAAAAATTTTTAAAGACAGCGGTATTTTATTTCCTAATAAAAACAAAACACTAATGCAAAAGCAATATCTGTAGCCATCGGAATACCCCATCCGCTGTGAACTTCTCCGGCAGGATTGAATAATAATATAAATAGCTGCGGGTACCAGCATCCCGCCCAAAGCAGCTCCGATCGGTAAATGTGCTTTACGCGGATTAGACAACTCGCCTCCAACAATCTCTCTTTAAGTTCAAGGCGACAACAAAGAAAAAAACCGCCATCAATCCGTCATTAATCCAGTGATGCAGACTATATTCCAGATAAGAAACTCCGTCGAACTGAAACCCCAGTTTATGTTCAAAAAAATGATGATAGGCTTCGGAAAAAGAAGAATTAGCAAGAAATAACGCAATAATAACGCTGATACCTAAAACAATTCCTCCGGCTTTTTCCTGCTGAATAAATTTCTGAATTGGGTACACAACTTTGTCAATGGGCATTTTTTGTCTGTCGGCCATTATTGTAGATGTTTTTTTAATAAAAGATTTTTCAAAGATACTTCTTTAAAAAGAACAGGAATTCTCATGTCAAAAAAGCTTTCGTAAAGGCACGTATATTTTTTTTGCATTTATTGACCTAAGTCAAAGAATTAGACAGAACATCTGCTGAAATTTGCAGCAGTATTAATCTTAAAAATAAAAAGATGGATAAAAAATATTATAAATATGTAAATACCTTGTTGGTGATAGTGCCAATGACATTGATTATGGCATTTGTAGGGTATCCGAAACTATGGTTTTGGAGAAGAATGGTTTCTGAAATTTTAAAAAACTTTGATAGCCCAAAACTTTCTGTTATTTTTGATACACTTCATCCTAAAAATAGTATGGAAACCATTATTGAAACAGAAAGACTTCTCATCAGAAAAATAGATATTTCTGACAAAAGGTATGTTTTTTGTTGGTTCTGATCCGGAAGTACACCGTTATTGGAGCAAAACCAAAGGTGAGGGCAATATCAAATACACCTATAACAACGGTATCATCGCCAAAGATGAGAAACTGGCATCTATGAATTCCTCAATGCATTGGAAAAGCTACCTGTCTATATTGAGCAGGAGCAAAAGAAAATTACTGAAATACAAAAAGATGTACCTGTTCTTCAGGAAGTGCTGAATGGTACGTGGAGCAAAGAACACCGGTTGAGTGAACTCAAAACGGAGCTGGCTTCCGTGGAGCGGAAGATACAGCTGTCTATGACAAAAGCGAAAGAAGAACCCGAAGAACAAGCGGAAAAGCATACAGAAACTCCAAAGGTGTCTGAAAGTATCGTTCGGACTAAAAGTGTACATATCCCACGGGGAGTACTGTAATTGTGTTCATTATCTTTCGTCCTGTTCGTCCATTTTCTTTATCAGGGCATCCCGCAGACTATCAAGGAATTTAGTTTGGTTTATTTTTCGGGATTTTAGTTCCATAAATGTATGATAGAAATCGCCCAAGTCAATATTAAGGGTGCTTTCAAATGTTTTGGCAATCAATCTTATGTCTGCATTTCCATTATTGAATACACCGTGGGAATTCAGGGCATAAATCAGTTCGGTCAATGCCGTTTTACTTCCTGTCCAATTGAGCGAAGAGTTATCAAACGCTTTTTCCTGATTGCTATTGAGCTGGTCTTCAAGGTAAACCTGTATCAAATCATTGGCGATTATTTTGGCGACTTTATAATCATGAGAAGTACAAAAACGGTGGTCTGCTTCAAAATAAAACGTATCCAACCACAACCTTATATCGTGTTTTCCACGTACAAAGAAATTCTCATCGAGAAAAGAGTTGCCACTACGGTAATACTTGTAAAAATCAATATTGTTGTCAAAGAACTTTTTGAGTTTTTTCTGTTCCTTGTTAAGGTATTTCTTTACTTGCTTCTCTCCATAAGGTTTTTTTGTCTCTATTTTATAGATAGCGTTATAGTAAATGAGTTTTGCAACAATGACTGGTTTTTGATATTTGAAAAAGTGGATCTCTCCATCTATACTTTCAAAGCCATTTTTTAGTATATATTCCTTTATTTCCGAAAGTATCGATAATATCAATTCAATAATAACTTCATACAAAGCTATGGAACCATCCAGTTCAAGAGACACCTCTTTTATTTCATTTTCTAGTTTCTTTATTATTTCCTTGTAATAATTGTTCATTAAACAACATTTTTAATTCATTAAAAGGGGTCGGATTCTAAATCCGACCTCATAGAAAGTCAGACTTAATAGGACAAATTCAATCCAAATCCCCAACCCATATCGCTATCATAATGGGTAGTCGCCGCAATATTTCTGGTCAATATGTATTTCAGACCGCCCATATACTCTTTGTCTGTATTTACCATAAATGCCCCTCTCAATCTGGGTGTCAATGGGATGTCCTCTCTTCCTAATTGGAGACGAACAATGCCATCTGTATATACCTCGGCTTGAAAATCGACCAGCATAGGTAAAGTGTAAACGAAACCTGCACTTAGTTTGGCTCTTTTATTTTTCGTGTTTTTCTGTCCGAACATATTCTTTTCAATCTCATGGCTGCCAAATTCCCGATATCTCCAATCGAAACCTACAAAAGGCATAAACCACTGCATCTTTCCGATATATCGACCGAAGTGCGTTTCAGTTTCATATCCATGGCGATTATTATAACCTAATCTCCATTCGGTACTAAGTTTCCAGCGTGTATTTTGAAGCATTGCCTGTCCGTCGTTACCATTTGTAGCAAAGTCGTTCTCAGCCATAAAATGCCATCCATTGCTCTCTTTTTGCAGTTTTTTATATGCTTTTTCTTTGTTAGGCAGGTTTGGGTTTTGATAATCACCTACTGCAAAAACTCGGTTCATACCTGCCATCATATGATACATAATATGACAATGGAAGAACCAGTCACCTTCGGTATTGGCAGCAAACTCAATGATATTCGTTTCCATAGGCATGATGTCAATGACATTCTTTAGCGGGGACTGTATTCCATTACTATTTAGGACACGGAAATCAAATCCGTGGAGATGCATTGGATGCCGCATCATGGAATTGTTGAACAGTTTAATCCTGAGAATTTCTCCTTTCTTGACAGGAATCTTATCCACTTCGGAAAGAACCTTGTTGTCCATGCTCCAGACATACCTGTTCATGTTCCCTGTGAGCGTAAAGGTCACTTCTTTTACCGGTTGATCTTTTAACAGTTCGGTATTGTATGGTGATTTAAGCATGTCGTAATTTAATGTAACGATGTCAGAACTTGACATATCATGAGCTGAGTGATCCATTGAGGAGTCCATTTCCATTTTATCCATCGCTTTATTACCATTTTTATCACCTGTGATCTCGGGATACATTACCGAATTCATGTCCATCTTTTGGAGACTCATTTTCATCCCCATGTCCTTCATGTCCCCGTTCATTTTCATCATGTCATTCATCATCTTCATGCCCTCAAAGTATTTAAGTTTCGGAAGTGGGGGATGTGGTACTTTCGTTCCTTCTCCGATATAAATCGATGCAGATTCGGTGCGATCTTCAGGGGTAACCAATAGCTCATAGGAATTATTTAGCTCAGGAATGGTAACTATGATATCGTAAGTTTCCGAAACACCCACGATTAGCCTATCCACTTCAACCGGTTCGACATCATTCCCGTCACTGGCAACGACGGTAATCTTTCCACCTGCGTAATTGATCCAAAAATAGGATGAAGCACCACCATTAGCGATCCTCAACCGAACTTTGTCTCCCGCCTTAAATTGTGAGAGTTGCTGCCCATCTGCGCCGTTGATCAAAAATTTATCATAATAAACATCACTGACATCCATCGCAAGCATACGTTTCCACTCGTTTGTAACTTTCGTTTTAAAATGTCCTTCTTTTATAGCTTCCAGATAACTTTGGGTTGTCCCTTTCTTAATTGCAAACCAGTCATTGGCATTATGAAGCATCCGGTGGACGTTATCTGGATTTAAATTGGTCCACTCACTTAAAATCAAAGGAACTGTAGGTAGATCATCAATACCTTTCCTGAATGTGGGATCATCCTCACGTTTATTCATTATGAAAGAACCATACATACCTATCTGTTCCTGCATGCCGGAATGCGAATGGTACCAATGCGTACCATGTTGGATTATCGGAAAGTGATACGTATAGGTAGAATTTGGCTCAATGGGCTTTTGGGTCAACCAAGGAACACCATCTTCTTTGTTGGGCAGCATTACACCATGCCAATGCAGGGATGTGGCTTCGTCCATCAGGTTGTGCACCATAATCTCTGCCGTGTCCCCTTCAGTAAACGTCAATGTGGGCATCGGTATCTGTCCATTAACTGCAATAGCTCTTTTGGATTTTCCGCCATAGGTAACAATGGTGTCTTTTACATATAAGTGGTATTTTACAACCTTCCCGCCACCAATTATCTTCTCTGGAAGCATTGGAACATTTTCATGAGCTTGCTTGTTCATATTCATCTCTCCGTGGCTTTCGTTACCCTCCATTTTTTTAGGGACAAGTTTCATCCCGCATTTGGGACAGTTTCCCGGTTTATCGGAGAGTATTTCTGGATGCATTGGACAGGTGTATACCTTTTGTTGTTCCTTTTCCTCCTCATTTACATTTACTTGTGGATTATCCATTTTATGCTTATGGGTTGAATGTGCTGACTGCGCGCTACTGCTTATCGTAATAAGCATAAGTAGCATTATTAAATTATATCTCATAACATATTGTTTTTGTTATATTCGACAAGAGATTGATTACCTCCATCATTTTAGCGGTTTTAATTTTAAGAGGCTTGCATTAATCGCAACCACAATTGTACTTACACTCATCAAAACCGCACCCATTGCAGGACTTAGAACGAAATCCGGATAAAGCACACCTGCTGCAAGCGGAATGGCTATCACATTGTAGCCAACTGCCCAAAGCAGATTTTGCACCATCTTTTTATATGTCCGTTTACCGAAGTCAATCATTTTTACTACATCTCTTGGGTCGCTGTTTACCAGAATAATATCGGCTGTTTCGGCTGCTACATCCGTACCCGAACCTACTGCTATACCTACATCTGCCTGTGCTAATGCAGGTGCATCATTCACGCCATCGCCGGTCATCGCAACCACTTCACCTTTGGCTTGATATTCCTTTACTTTTTCCTGTTTTTCGTGAGGCAATACATTGGCGATATAACCGTCCATTCCTAATTGTTCAGAAACCGCTTTTGCAATTTTCTCATTGTCGCCTGTAAGCAAAATGGATTTGATGTTCATCTTTTTTAACTGGTCAATGGCTTCTTGCGAACCCTCACGAATACTGTCTGCCAACGTGATAATACCGATGACTTCACCGTCAATAAAAACATAATTGACTGTTTCAATGCTTTGATTGATTTCTTTTGGAGTTTCGGGTTCTGTAAGGTTGTTCTGCTTGAAATAATTAGGTCCTGCCGCTACAACTTCTTTTCCGTTTACAACTGCTTTTACACCTATACCTGCCATATAGCTGAAGTTTTCCGACTTCCATAGTTCAAGGTTTCTTTCTTTCAACGTTTTTAAAATACCTTTTGCAATGTGGTGTTCGGAATATTGCTGAACGGCTGCTGCATATTGTATCATTTCATCGGCAGCATATTTATCGGTTAATGGGATAACTTTTTCCACTGCGTGAGAACCTTTGGTAAGCGTTCCTGTTTTGTCAAAAATAATGGTGGATAAGTTGCGTGTGGTCTCAAATGCGGTGCGGTTGCGAATAAGTAAACCATTGGTTGCCGAAAGCGTTGTAGAAATGGCAACCACCAGCGGAATAGCCACACCCAAGGCGTGGGGACAAGCCGTAACCATTACCGTAACCATTCTTTCCAATGCAAACGCAATATCTCCGCTACTGCCAAACCAATAAATAAAGGTGATAACCCCAACCGCAATAGCGATATAAGTGAGCCATTTGGCTACTTTATCGGCAAGGTTTTGCGTATTCGATTTTGCTGCTTGTGCATCCTGAACTAAATTGATTACCTTATTGAGGTAACTGTCTTTGCCCACTCCGGTTGCCGTAACCCGCAAAGCACCTTCACCATTGATAGAACCTGCAATTACTTTTCCGTCCTTTTCTTTCTTCACCGGAACACTTTCGCCTGTGAGCATACTTTCGTTCACATAAGAAACTCCATCGACAATGGTTCCATCGGCAGGAATTTTTTCACCGGGTTTGATGATAATGGTTTCACCGTTTTTTAGGTCTTCGAGTTTTATTTTCAAAGCTTCTCCGTGTCGTTCCACCGTAACATCGTTTGGTAATAGAGCGACTAAAGACTGTAAGGCTTTTGAAGCCGCCATTGTAGAACGCATTTCTAACCAATGCCCCAAAAGCATAATCACGATAAGGGTTGCCAATTCCCAAAAGAAATCCATACCGGGCAATCCAAAAACAACGGCAACTGAATAGATGTAAGCAACCGAAATAGCGATGGCTACCAAGGTCATCATACCGATGGCTTTGGCTTTGATTTCGCCTACCATTCCTTTCAGGAAAGGCATTCCGCCATAGATGTAAATGATAGTTCCCAATGTCAGCAGTACATATTTATCTCCCGGAAAAGCAATCGTAAAACCGAACCAATGCTGTATCATTTCCGATAAGAGTAAAACGGGAACGGTAATGATTAAACTTACCCAAAAACGTTTGAGGAAATCGTGGGTGTGATGTCCTTCGTGTTTGTCGTAGCCACTATCGGAATGATGATTATGGTTTTCACTATGATGCGAATGTTCTTTGTGGTCGTGATGTTGGTGGTGTCCGTGATGGCTGTGAGCTTCTTTTTTTGCTCCTCCCATCGGAACTAAATCCATTCCGCAAAGCGGACATTTCCCTGGTTCGTCCTTCATCACCTGCGGGTGCATGGGACATGTGTATCTTTTCATATTATATGATTTAGAGTTTAAAATAACAGTTGTACATTATATTAAAGTGTTAATGGCGCTACATAATTTTAGGGAATCATCTAAGATTTTCCTCTGCCTTGACTCATTTATCCCCAATTGCTCTAACAAGATTGGATTTTCGTATACTTCTTTGCAAAGTACGATTCCTTTGTCCAACAGCTGTCTTTTTTCAGTTTTAGTGAGAGTAGCCAATGCTGTTAGAGGATACAGACCAGCTTTATCAATTCTCGCCTTCAATGAATTTTGCGGGGGATAATCCCAGCTAACAAGCATTAAATCAACGCAGGTTCCATACTGAATTGCATCGGTGGTGAAACGGGTATTGGTATAAAGCCCTCCCCGGTGGAGTTTAGTGTCATGTCCAACTTGACTCTTCCATCGTTGCTTTACGTCCACGAACCTCGATTGAACATATAGCGGGGTCTTTACATTACAGAATCGTCCTTGACTATTGTGATATTTACATTCAATCATATAATGGTTGTTCTCCTTTTCTGCGATCACATCTATTTCGTGTGAAACACAGTCCCCCTGAACAATAACACCAACCTGAGTATTAAAACCTTCGAATTCCATCAGTTTACCTACCAATTTTTCAAAAGGAAAGCCCGTTGAACCTAATTCCATCAGGGACTTCTTCAGATTATATTTTGAAGCACTTATCCGGGATCTGCTTTTCAGCATATTAAAAGCCATCTGATAGATCTTTTTGGTGGTCATCCCTTCTTCAACTTGATCCACGATATTACGAGCCACATGCTGGACGAGATTCTCATCTGCTTGCGATCGCCGAAGAGAATTAATAAGCTTGTTCATATCGAAATCCTGCAATTCCCCTGAGTATTTTTTTATTTTTACTGTTTTCATCATTCCTGTTTAGGTTTTCTGGATGAAGATGAGCATTTGGGTCAAAACTTATGCAACCGTAATCTTATCTTCCAAATATACTTGCTGGACAGTTTGTAATAGTTCGACCCCCTCACTAAAAGGTCTTTGAAAAGCTTTTCTTCCCAATATCAATCCCGAACCTCCTGCACGTTTGTTAATTACTGATGTCGTGACAGCGTCAACGATATCTGATGCTCCTTTTGAACCACCCCCGGAATTGACGAGTCCAATTTTTCCCATATAACAGTTGGTAACCTGAAATCTGCAAAGATCAATAGGGTGATCCGTTGTAAGAATATCGTACATCTCATCGTTATATTTGCCAAATTGCAGGTTCTTAAAACCATAATTAGCGTCCGGTAATTTTTGTTTTATGATATCTGCTTGTATTGTTACCCCTAAATGGTTGGCCTGCCCGGTCAGATCCGCTGAACTGTGATAATCATTTTCATCGGTTTCGAATGCTTCGTTGCGGGTATAACACCAAAGGATAGTTGCCATTCCTAAACCATGTGCTTCCGCAAAGGTTTCTGCTATTTCCTTTATTTGCCGATCACTTTCATGAGAGCCAAAATAAATTGTAGTGCCAATCGCCACGACACCCATATCCCACGCTTCCTTAACCGTTCCAAACAAGGTCTGATTATAAGTGTTCGGATAGGTCAAGAGCTCGTTATGATTGATCTTGACAATAAAAGGGATTTTATGTGCGTACTTTCTGGCGTAAAGACCAAGTCCACCGAAGGTTGATGCTACGGCATTGCATCCTGATTCAACGGCGAGCCTGATGATATTTTCAGGATCAAAATAATCGGGGTTTTTATGAAACGAAAAAGCTGCGCTATGTTCAATACCTTGATCAACAGGAAGGATACTCAGGTATCCAGTTCCGCCAAGATTTCCGTGGTTATAAAGTTGAGAGAGACTTCGTAATACCTGTAAGTTACGGTTACTATTCACAAATACCTTATCAATGGAACTATTATCAGGTAAATGCAATTTATCCTTCGTAATCTTTTTACTAATATGATCTAAATAATAAGAGGCGTTGTCGCCTAAATGACCAACAATATTTTTATACATGTCCATAATACCTGTTCTTTAATTAATTCCAAGGCTTTTGTTTGTCCTGATAATCGACTGTTCAGCACTGGGTTCAATCCCTGTCAGTGCTCTTATCGCATCAATGGTTTCAGGAATTACGATAGCCTGATTATCTACCACATAGGCATAAAAAAGTTCATCACCCTGCACCTTCAGCATATCTTCCCAGAGGGCGACCTCATACATATCGCCCCAAGGTCTTCCCATATCCAGGAACATCTCTTTTATCGTGTTGTTTGAAACCAATCCCTGATCGTATTGGATCAGTCTAATTCGAGATGATGTTCTAAAAGCTTCCAAAACCTCTTCTTTGCAAGCTGCTTTGGTCATTTTTATGTTCCAGTAGTGCAGATGGCTAAGGGTTTGCGGAACCTTTATAGCTGAGGTAATAACATTCAGGTCAGGATCTACACTTTGTGCATCCGGTCCCTGATGACTTGGAATTTCTCTTTCGGGTACCATAGTGTTCATGATACCGCCCAAATGACTTTCCCAAGGATCGGTGGCTCGTCTTAAGAGTGTTCCTCTGGCATAATCAAGTAAACCCGCTTTCTTTAAGGCGGTGAGTGTTCTTAAGATCGAGGTGGTATTACAGGAAACCACCCTCGTAGCATCTAAATTTAATGCCGATTGGTAATTATTTTCGGCACTGAAAGAATGTCGGGTTACTTCATGCTTTTCACCACCCTGAACGATAAACTTTATTCCTCTTTCCTTATAGGCCTGCACATTTTTGGCTGCCACCTTTTTAGGGGTGCAATCTACCACCAAATCTACTTTGGTGAGAAGTTCAGCAATTCTACCTTTTACTGAAATTCCGCAGGCGTTCATTTCTTTTTCGGCTTCTGGTGTCGATGCATAAATAGCATAGCCTTTGTTTACAGCATTTTGAATTCGCCAATCACTAACGACATCGCATACCCCTACTAAGGTCATATCATTTTGTTTTACTATAGCATCGGCTATCCTTTTGCCGATGACTCCATATCCTATTACTGCTATTTTCTTCATTTCTCTTCTCTTTTGAGTTAGTATTTTAAATTGCTGAAAATTTTTGATTATAATGGATATCGATTGCTTTATTTCAAAGCTCCATCTTTTTGATATTCGTTGTTTTCCAGCTGTTTAATTTTAGCTTTCATGAATTCAATCTCTCGATTTTGAGCAGAAATTATTTCTTCTGCCAGTTTTTTTACTTCCGGATCTTCCAGTTTGCTTTCTTCGACCATTAAAATAGCTCCAGCATGATGTGGGATCATTGATTTAAGAAACTGTATATCCCCCACAGCGGTTTGTTTTCTTATACTGACAAAGAATGCTAATGCGGTGCCGAATCCTACTAAAATTAGAATTGAATTAAGCTTCTTGTCAGGATACATCTTAGCCATCAAAACCAACTCCACAATAAGCATCGGAGAAGCCATTAGTCCTGCCATGTAAAATTGATTGATATTAAAAACCATGTTTGTCAACTGATCTATCATCGCGTACATAAGGAAAAACATGAGTACAAAAGAAATAAGCATCATCCATAAAAGTTTTTTATAGCTCCCTGAATGATGTGAATTCTTATGTTCTATTTTTGGAGTTGTTGATCCGTTGTTCATGCTCTCATGATTCTCCGGCTGGTGTGATGGCGTTTTCATAACTATTTTATATTTAATTGCTTATCAAAGTAATTAATCAACAGTTGTTGCTCCTCTTTGTTTAATCGTGCACCATTGTGCATCCACATATATGACCTCAACGGCATTTTACCTTTCTCGATCTGCTCAACAATCTGCGCGAACTTTGAGTTTATCCTTCTCGGGCTATAATTTGGCAAATCATCAAAGTTCAATTTCTCTTTTCCTTTGGTTATATGATCTGCCATGAACCAACCCAAAGGCTGAACATTGGTGTACCAAGGGTATTGGGTATTGTTGCTATGGCAGTCATAGCATGATACCGACAGGATTGCATTAACTTTTGCATCGACCTTAAATGAATCAACGAAAACCTGACCCGCAGGAACCGGCGATAGGTTCCTTTGGGGGGTTATAAATTGCATTAACACAAACACACTTAACAGAACTGTTAAAATTACTTTGTATGCTTTCGTTCGTTTTCGGTTTTTTTTCATGATCTAATATTAATCAAGTACCATTATCTCCGGTCATACAGACAACAGCTCGGCAGTCCGTCATAAACCGCCTTGGGAGCCTTGTCCAGCTCTGTATCGTGACCAACATTAGCAATAGCTTTGCTTATGGCACTTTTTGAGGTTACTTTTGAATCGAAATCCAAATGGATAACTTTGGCATTAACATCCCAGTTTGCGGAAATCACCCCCTTGACACTTTTCGCCGCTTTCTCAATCCGGCTTTTGCACATTTCACAATTTCCTGATACTTTCAACATATCATGGGTCTTATTGACATTGGTTTGAGCATCGCCATGCTGATGTCCGGCAGCCGATGCTGCGCCATCGTTATTCATCATACTGATTTTACCTTCCAGCTGGGCACTTGCATCAACGGTGAAAGCTCCCTTGGTCACGATTTCCTCGCCATTTTCCAGCCCCGACATAACAACATATTGGTCGCCCAATGAGGGGCCCAAGACGATCTCCCGAAGTTTAAAAGCAGGCGTGGATGTATTTGGCTGTTTTACGTAAACTATGGAGCGCTTCCCTGTCCATAAAACCGCCGACTTGGGAATGACTATCTCTTTACCCTTTCCTTTCAAAGGAGCTGAAGTACGTCCTGTAGCATACATCTCTGGTTTTAGATTACGGTCTATATTATCGGCTTCAACCCTAACCTTTGCAGTTCTCGAGCTAGCATCAATGATTGGATTAATAAAGGCTATCCGCCCTTTATATACTTTTCCGGGCACACTCTGTAAAGTATATTCCAATTGATCCCCAACTTTCAAAAAAGGTAAGTCGGTTTCATAAGCATCAAAAATCACCCATAACTTTGAAAGGTTTGAAATAGTGTATAATACGCTTCCTTGGTTGATATAATCTCCTTGGTTTACATTTTTTGATGTGACAACACCGCTTGTATTTGCGTATATATTTACATAAGGTGAAACGCTGTTAGATGCAAGGATTTCACTTATCTGATTTTCTGACACCTTCCATAAACGCAGCTTTTCTTTTGCAGCATCAAGCAATACCGGTTGGATATCCTGCAATTTTGCGGCTTCCAATAATTCCTGTTGTGCGGTCAACAGATCAGGCGAATAAATCTTGGCTATCAGTTGACCTTCTTTCACGGATTCGCCAGTAAAAGTTACGTAGAGGTTTTCAATACGTCCATTAACATGCGATGTTTGGGATTGTTGTAAACGCTCATCTACCTGAACGGTTCCGTATAGCTGCACATCTTTGACAGCATCTTGATGACCGACAACCGAAGTCTGTATATTCGCTAATGCGATGGCCTCTTCGGACATCAGGATAGCGTCATCGTCAATCACGTCATCACCTCCTCCGGAAGATTTCAATGGGATTAAATCCATTGCACATAAAGGGCATTTACCCGGTTTGTCCATTCTGATCTGGGGGTGCATAGAGCATGTCCAAACGGTTTCACCTTCCTCGGTCACTTCCATTTCAAGATCATGCCCATGATCATGGGACGAATTCCCGCCAAATATCGTCCAGCCAAGCAGTAATCCGGACAATAATATAACCCCGTAAGTTACCGCCTTATTTCTAAAAATATTTTTCAGTTTATTCATTGCTAATAATTTTAAAATAATTGCATTATTTATGGTCTGCCAATAATTTTTTTATTGACACAACCATCGTATTATAGTTTGCAAGGGCCTCAGCTTTCCTAAGCTGATAATCCAATAATTGCCGCTGCACCTGAATAACGTTGGTCAAGTCACTTTTGCCTGTAACGAACTCTTTTACGATCAGGTTATATGTCGTTTGGGCGAGCGTAGTTTGTTTTTCGTACAGCTCGATGGCACGCTGAGCATCATCCAGTTGGCTTTTGAGACTGTAAAACTCGCTTTTCAAAGTGTTGAAGGTGTTTTTAAAGTTCTCTTCGCTTGATTTTCGCCATAGCCTGCTTTCGTTTTGCTGGGCATTGTATTTTTTACGGAAGAGTGGCAGGCTCACTGAAACCATAGGCATGACCATATCCTTACCGTTCATCCCGTCCATGGCCAGCATTGAATTATTCGTCCTTCCCACAACCATGTATTCCACACCGATACCAATCATGGGATAACTCATTTTCCGATCCATTTCCGCTTTTGCCTTAAATGCCAAGCCTTCTTCGGCAATCATTTCAAGCATGGGGTTGTTTGCCTCAATAACCCTTAGTGCCTCTTCCTCGCTATATAAAAAATTCAGCTTGTGGATCTCTTGTCCCAGCATGACCTTTTCAGTTGCTTCCCGATTCAACAATGCATTGAATTTTGCTTTTTCGGCTTTAATCTGAGCATGTAAACTTTCAATGTTATTTTCAATTTCGACAATTTCCAATTGGATACGAAGCACCTCTGACATACCCGATCCGGAGCCACCTTCCATTGCTCCCATGCCACCACCGGACGGCATACTCATATTCTGATTAGTAGCAGGAGCTGAATTGCCTCCTCCCATACTCATCCCTCCCATACCCGATGAAGCACTAGATCTGGTTGGTGAGGAAGGCGTATTACTGCTTACGACGGGTGCTACACTTGATTGTGAGGTGCTTGAGGGCGCAGAGAATTTCCGTATTGCCAATTGTTCCAATTGTTTTAGAAACACTTGGTTTTCCTGATTATTCTTGAGTTGCTCGTTCAATTTTTGCATCGTGTACCACTGTGTGCTGACCTGAAGGATCAGATTATTTATGGCTTCCCGATACTGTTGATCTTGCATATTGGCCATATGTGTAGCCTCTGTGCGAGCTGCTTTTCTCGTGCCGAACCATGGAAACATTTGCATCAAGCTCACATTTCCAATAGAACGCCCTCCTATAATTTCCATAGGCATCGTATATGCTTCCATGGACAATTCGGGGTCTTGGTATGCTCCGGCTTGCGGAATTTTTTCAAGGTATGCCTCATGCGCATACTTTTGTGATTTTACACCCGGATTATTTTCGATTGCGACTTGTATATAATAGGACAGCGAATCGGTGGGGTAGTCTTGGGCTAAAGCTTGCGAAAAAATGCTTAAGCTTGTTAATACAGCCACGGTTATATACCGATTTATCTTATTCGTTTTCATTCGCTATATTTTTATTATTTTTTCTATTTTCTTTTTTAGTGGCAGATTCCCTCCACCAGCACTGGAATACTGGAACCACAAACATGGTCATGGATTGGATCAGCATGCCGCCGAAAGTCGGGATGGCCATTGGTACCATGATTTCCGCACCTTTACCGGTAGAGGTCAGGACAGGCAGTAAGGCGATCAGTGCTGTAGCAGTGGTCATCGCTGCCGGTCTGACACGCTTTAAGCCTGCGTATATGACTGCTTCCCGTATTTCATCTTTTGTTCTGGGGTTCCGTGCTTCAAATGTATCGTGGATGTATGTTCCCATTAATACACCATCACTCGTCGCCAGTCCGAACAGGGCGATAAATCCTACCCAAACGGCAATGCTGAGATTGATGCTGTGCATCTGGAACAGATCCCTCATATTTGTCCCTCCGACAGAGAAGTCCATAAACCAGGGCTGCCCGTAAAGCCATAATAAAATAAAGCCACCTGCAAGTGCTACAAAAACACCGGAAAAATGAATTAACGATGCTGTAACCGTTCGGAACTGAAAGTAGAGAATTACTAAAATGGCTAACAAACTCAGTGGTATAATAAGCATTAGCCTTTTTGCGGCACGTTCTTGCTGTTCATAATTTCCGGCAAACTTATACGTCACCCCGTTGGGTAAATCCAGTTCTCCAGACGCTATTTTTTCCTTTAGGAGTTGATCCGCTTCGTATACTACGTCGACTTCCGCTATGCCACTTTTTTTATCAAAGATTACATAACCCAACAAAAAGGTATTTTCACTTTGGATCATCTGAGCGCCCTTGGCATATTCAACATCCACCACATCCCCCAATGGAATCTGAGCTCCTGTAGCTGTCGGAATGATTATTTTTCGCAACGCATCCGGGTCATCCCGTAATTCTCGTGGGTAGCGCAGGCGAACGGGAAACCGTTCCCGGCCTTCGACTGTAGTGGTCAACGTCATACCGCCGACTGCCGCACTGATTACTTCCTGAAGCTCGGCAACGGTAATACCGTATCTGGCCATTCTATCCCGGTTCAGATGGATTTCGATATAGGGTGCGCCAACAGCCCTGTCGTAGAAAACGGTCGATGGCATAACAGATGGAACATCCTTTAAGGCTGCTTCCAAGGCCTTGCCACCGATTTCAATCGACTCCAGATCCGGACCCGAAACCTTTAGCCCCATCGGAGCCCTCATTCCCGTAGAAAGCATTACCATTCTCGCTTCTATCGGTTGCAACTTAGGAGCGGAAGTCAATCCGGGCAGATGGGAAACATTGACGATCTCTTGCCATATATCGTCGGCCTTTTTAATTTCAGGACGCCATCTGCGGAAAAATTTTCCGCTTTTATCTTCAATCAGACTGTCCCGTGGTATGGAACGGAAACCATCGGAAACAGCATAGGTCTTGTCACCTTTCAACACGAATTCTCCGGAACTGTTTACCTTGAACCTTTCACGATGCCCGTCTTCATCCAGATAAAATTCCGGGATATAATTGATCGTATTTTCAAACATCTGTGTAGGAGCCGGATCAAGTGCAGAATTCACACGGCCCCATTTTCCTACGATAAGTTCGACTTCCGGTATGTTTTGAATACGTTTATCAAGTGTTCTGATCAATTGCAGGTTTTGTTCAATCCCAGTATGCGGCATACTGGTGGGCATCAAAAGGAAAGAACCTTCATTGAGGCTTGGCATAAATTCCTCCCCGATACCGGGAAATGTTTCGGTGGATTTTTGCCAGAAGGCAGTCTCCCGAAATGATTTCCAACCTGTCTTTTCGAAGCCATTTGCAACAAAACCAAAACTCTTCTCTACGCCCATCCATGCTAACATTCCGAATAATAAAGTAATGATAGGGATGGCCATGAATTTCCACCGGTTGGAAAGTGACCAACGCAGGATCTGTTCATAATAGATCACCAATGCCCATAACATTCCCAGGATGGAACCAATGGCAAAGAATACGAACACAAAGTTAAGTGTGGTGCTTGCCTGCGTGCCGAGTGGCAGCCACTCAACCGTCAGGTAATACATCGCTACAAAAAGTGTGATAGCTACATTAACGTAGTTGGCAATTTTTTCTCCTTTCCATCTTGGTGTAAACAGGTTGTTGACTCCGATCAAAGTCAATGCGAACGCGACAAAAACACCTGTATAGATCCAAAGAGCGATACCGGCAACTACCAAAACGTAGTTGGCTATCCGGCGAACTTTACTCCCATTGATACGGATTGAAAATATATAATAAGCCAGTGTTGGCAAGATAATAATGCCTAACACAAAGGCTGAAACCAAAGCAAAGGTTTTGGTGTATGCCAAGGGACCGAACAACTTACCTTCTTGTGCTTCCATCATAAAAACAGGTAAAAAGCTGATGATCGTGGTGAGCATTGCCGTTGACAAAGCACCCGACACTTCCGCAACAGCGGTGGAAATCAAGTTTACAAAGGCTTTCCCCCGACTCTCAACACCCTTGGCTTTTTCTTCATCCATATGGCGTAGTATGCTTTCGATAAAGACGATCCCCACATCCACCATAACCCCAATGGCAATGGCGATACCCGAAAGGGCAACAATATTCGCCTCGACCCCCATTTGTTTCATGATGATAAAGGTCGCCAATACGCCAATGGGCAAGATACTGGATATAAGAATCGATGCACGCAGGTTGATTACCAAAACGATGACAACGATAATAGAGATCAGTATTTCGTGTGCTAAAGCATTTTCCAGCGTTCCGATGGTTTCCTGGATCAAACCCGAACGGTCATAGAAGGGAACGACGGTGACTTTTGAAATAGTCCCATCCTCTAATGTTTTTTGGGGGAGACCTGCCTCCATGTCTTTGATCTTCGCCTTGACATTATTGATGACCTCCATGGGGTTGGTTCCATGCCGGGCAACTACTACACCGCCAACTGCTTCCACGCCTTCCTTATCCAATCCACCGCGTCGGGTGGAGGGTCCCAAATTGACAAACCCAACGTCTTTTATCTTTACGGGAACATTATTGCGCACAGCCACTACGGCATCTTCCAGATCCTGGACACTTTTAAGGTAGCCCAATCCACGCACCAGATATTCCGCTTTGTTTATTTCGATCGTCTCTGCACCGATATCCAGGTTGCTGTTTTGGATAGCCGACATGATATCCATTACGGATACATTGTATGCGCGCATCGCATCTGGATTGATATCGACTTGGTATTCTTTTACGAAACCTCCGATGGAAGCCACTTCGGAAACCCCTTCCGATGCTGCCAAATTATATTTGGCATAGAAATCTTGAATCGTGCGCAGCTCATCGGGGTCCCAGCCTCCTGTAGGTTTTCCGGTTTCGGGATTGCGTCCCTCCAGTGTATACCAAAAGACCTGCCCCAAAGCAGTGGCATCCGGCCCGAGCGTGGGCGTTACATCGGATGGTAATGTGCCGGCAGGCAATGAATTCAGTTTTTCCAGAATACGGGAACGGCTCCAATAAAACTCAACATCCTCTTCAAAAATGACATAGAGGAAGGACATGCCGAACATCGAACTGCTCCGGATTGTTTTTACGCCGGGGATGCCCAGTAAGGAGGTCGTGAGTGGATAGGTAATCTGTTCCTGTATATCTTTGGGAGACCTCCCCATCCATTCGGTCGCCACAATTTGCTGGTTCTCCCCAATGTTCGGAATCGCATCGACCGGCACAGGATCGCTCGGCAACGCATTTTGATGCCAATTAAAGGGCGCTGTAATCAGCCCCCATATAAGGACAACCACAAGTAATAACAGTGTTATTACTCGGTTCTCCAAAAAATATTTGATAATTTTGTTAAGCATAACATATACATTGTTTACATTTTAATATCAGATACCAGCCTACAGAAATCGACCGGTACCTGATATTTGAATTTCAAATCTTAATCAGAGTTTTTACTTCAGTTCTTCCTGAACTTCACCACATGTTAGCATATCTTCACCATAGTAAGGGTTTTTGACCTCTTTGCTGTCGCTTAGCCAGTATGCTCCTTTGTTGTCATCGTACATCGAGCAAAAAATCTTGTACATGGGCTTTTCGGTGCCGAATTCTTTTGCGATATCGTAAAAATCCTTGCTCAGGATCACTAAATGTTCTCTTTGATGAGCGATATTGCCTATGTTATCACCTATGTGCTCCGAATGTTCCTGAATATCAGCAGCGATGTCATCGAAGGTGCTTTTCTGTTCTGCACTAAAGCCCTCGGTATTAATCTTGGGGAGTGCTTCCAGCATGCCTTTAGCTGCATTTGCGGCTTCTTTATCATTATTGGAAGACAAAGCAAAAGTCAGGTGCTCGTAATGGGAAAAAAGTTCCGAAAAAGTTCCCTGGTCGCTTGCAGCGTTGCTTTCGTTGGATACCGTTGTTTCAGTATGGACGTCGCTTTCTGATTTTTTCTCAGAAGCGCCATTGCATGCTGCCAAGGTCAATACGGATGAGGCTAGTAAGCCTACAAATAAATGTTTCATTGTCATGATTTCTGTTTTTAATAATTAAAATTGATTTATGTAATTTGTATATGTAGTATTATTTTCAAAATATGATACTTCCCCGTTGTTGCCCGTAATTGCTATTATAGCAGTCGCTTTATCTATCTGCTTTTTGGAAAATGGATCTATGGCAACGCGTGTAGAAGGATCTTTTGGAATACGTTCTTTACACATCTGGCAACATCCGTAATATATTTTTCCTTCAAAATTTACCTCAAATTGTTTTTTGCCCATGTATTCATTGTTGACCATGCATACCTCTTCCGACGGAACTACATCGCCCATTTCAAAGGCATTGTGGTCACGGGTATTTGTATTTGAGCTTTTTGAAGTATATGTATTGTCTTGCACCTTTAGTGTAGGGTTATTGTTGCATGAACTAAATATGACTACAATAGAAGTAACGATCCCAATCAATAGACATCTCATAATGGCTGACTAATTTAATTTTTCAATAGTACTACCGCAGGTCAGCATTTTTGAACCGTAATACGGGTTTTTGATATCCGTACTTTTACTTAACCAAGTTGCACCTTTGCCATCGTTGTACATCGGGCAGTTTTGGTAGTACATAGTTGTTTTTTGCTTTGATGCGTTTGCCAATTCATAGACATTCTTAGAAAGTAGGGCAAATGCCCTCCGTTGCTTTACGACGTCTTTCGATTTCGAGATGTTTTCTGTGTTTAAAGACAGTTCCTTCATGACCTTCATCCATACGGTATGCTCTTTGGGAGAAAGTTCACCCATATCCACTGTTTTAATAACTGTGGCTAATTCAGTAGCATTTGAAGATGCTATATTTACATCTGCGTTTACCAAAGCATCTTTTATGGAAAAATACTTGTCAAATACGGCATGTAATTGTGATAAATTTTGTGATGGAATATTCTTTGCTTGAGCTGTTCCACCATGGTTGTGATGTTGCTCGTTCTGGTTTTGCGCAAAGCTGTTTGCTGCGGATAGTAATACGGTGATTACCATCAATATTTTTGATATTGATTTCATTTGGAACCTTATTAAGTATTAAAAATGGTAAATAATCAAAAGCCAGATCTGGCTTTTAATAAAACATGTATTGCGGATAGGTGCAAAATCAACCGATTTCGCACACCTATGGCTATACAGTACTAATTTAACTTATTTTAGGCGGTTGCCAAATGGAAGATTCCCCTGTAGAATAAAAGGGTTCTTTGTATAAAGGGTATGATTTTTTACTTTTAGAAAAAACAGGATTTTGAGCGTTCCTAAAAAATGGGGGTGTTGCAGAAAAACTATTAGAAGAGCTGTGGCAGGACGTAGGTCCACAATTTCCAGAGCATTCATTGCTCGTGTCATCCTTAGACTTACAGCAGTCTTTCTCACATTGATCTTCTGAATGATGCTGCTTGTTGGCACTGCAACATGACTTCTCCTTGATAACAATTTCTTTGGAATGCGATTTACACGCATAGGATTGCATTGGGATTATAAAAAAGCCCAATAAGCATATAATCATTAATATGTTTATCCTTTTTAACATGTAAAAAACAAAAAAAACTATTGCAAAGATAATGGTATTTTTCAAACCGGTTCGTTTTTTTTGAAATAAATGGCAGATAAGTTTCTCTTATCCGCCATTTATTTTTATTCCATGAGCATTATAGTGTCAGTTACATTTCCTGCTAGCGTTTCTTTTAAATCTTTCACTCAATAATATCGAATCAGAAATTCATTATTAATTTAACACTGATATTTCGTCCCTATATTGAATACACCCATACGCCCGGTT
>NZ_JAUFQU010000008.1:0-12218 GCF_030409925.1 Paenimyroides ceti | reverse complement strand
CAACAACGGAGGATGGCAATGAATTTGTTATAACGTGTGTAATTATAATTATGTACTGAAAATTATGGCAACTGAAAATAATGAAAACATCCAGGATGTTAATGATAAAGAAATGGATATCAATCCGGTAGAGGCACAGGAGCAAAATACTGAGGCTGTTGAAGAAAATAGTTTTGAAGCGGAATTAGAAAAAGAAAAGGATAAATTTTTGAGACTTTTTGCTGAATTTGAAAATTTCCGAAGACGTACTGCTAAAGAAAGATTAGAGTTAATGTCTACTGCCAGTGAAGGTGTTATCACCTCTTTATTACCGGTCTTAGATGATTTTGATCGTGCGTTGGAACAAATAGAAGCCAGAGACCTGGAAACGGATCTTAAAGGTTTTTCTCTGATTTCAAGTAAGCTGCGTGACACATTGTCTTCAAAAGGTCTTATGTTAGTGGATATTGCTAAAGGAGATGTATTCAATGCTGATTTGGCTGAAGCGGTAACTCAGGTTCCTGCGGGTGATGAAATGAAAGGAAAAATAGTAGATATTATTGAAAAAGGTTACAAATTGGGTGATAAAATTATCCGTTTCCCTAAGGTAGTTATCGGACAATAATATATAAGGTACTTACTTACAACGATGAAAAAAGATTATTACGAAATATTAGGAATTGATAAAGGAGCTGATGCTGCTGCTATAAAGAAAGCTTACAGAAAAAAAGCAATCGAATTCCATCCGGATAAAAATCCAGGAAATAAAGAAGCAGAAGAAAACTTTAAGCTGGCTGCTGAGGCATATGAAATATTGAGTGATCCTGACAAAAGGCCAAATATGATCAGTATGGTCATGCCGCATTTGATGGTGCCGGTGGTTTTGGCGGAGGTGGTTTCAATAATATGGAAGACATCTTCAGTCAGTTTGGAGACATTTTCGGTGGCGGAGGTTTTGGTGGTTTTGGCGGCTTCGGCGGTGGCGGAGGTGTTCGCAGAGTCAAAGGAACTAATTTGCGTATCAAAGTAAAACTTACCATTGAAGACATTGCCAAAGGAGTTGAGAAAAAAGTCAAAGTAAAAAGAAAGGTACAGGCTGCAGGAGTTACCTATAAAAGTTGTACTACCTGTAATGGTACGGGTCAGGTAACTAAGATTGCCAATACTATTTTAGGTAGAATGCAGACATCTTCTCCATGTCCGACATGTGGTGGTGCAGGACAGATGATTGATTCAAGACCGGCAGGCGCTGACAGTGACGGGATGGTTTTTGCAGAAGAAACCGTTTCGATCAAAATTCCGGCTGGAGTAACAGAAGGTATTCAGTTAAAAGTTTCCGGTAAAGGTAATGATGCTCCTGGTGCTAATAGCATTCCCGGAGATCTGATTGTGGTGATTGAAGAAATTGAACATGATACATTAAAAAGAGAAGGAGAAAACATCCATTTCGATTTATACATAAGTTTCTCAGAAGCTGCTTTAGGCGGTTCGAAAGAAATTGATACTGTAAATGGAAAAGTACGCATCAATCTCGAAGAAGGTATACAGTCTGGTAAAATTTTAAGATTAAAAGGAAAAGGTTTACCAAGCATAAATGGTTATGGAACGGGAGATTTTCTCATACATGTAAACGTCTGGACACCTAAAAAATTAACAAAGAACAAAAAGAATTTTTCGAAAAAAATGAAGGATGAGGAAAATTTTAAACCAAATCCACAGAAAAAATGATAAATCTTTTTTTGAAAAAGTAAAAGAAATGTTTTCTTAATTAAAAAATAATTTATAATTTTGAAACACACTTATAAAACGGTGGATTTTCTTTTTCATAGCAATTTTTCCCATCCCTGTGTAAACAGGGATGGGTTTTTTTATGAAATACCGTTATTTAGCAATTAATAACAAGACATTATTATTACATTTACAAAAAATATACTTTTCATGGAAAACATTCTTGAAGTACATAATGTAACAAAGAAATACAGCGAAAAAGTAGCTTTAAACGGAGTTTCTTTAAATATAGCTAAAGGAAGTATCTTTGGTCTTTTAGGACCAAACGGCGCCGGAAAAACTTCTCTGATTCGCATCATCAATCAAATTACTTACCCGGACAGCGGACAGGTTTTGTTAGATGGAGAAAAATTATCTCCGCATCATGTAAGACACATCGGATATATGCCGGAAGAGCGCGGATTGTATAAAACCATGAAGGTAGGTGAGCAGGCTATGTACCTTGCTCAGCTGAAAGGTTTGAGCAAAGCGGAAGCAAAAAAGCAATTGCAGTATTGGTTCGATAAACTCGAAATAAGTGATTGGTGGAATAAAAAAATACAGGAATTATCAAAAGGAATGGCACAAAAATTCAATTTGTCGTTACTGTATTACATCAACCAAAACTACTCATATTTGATGAGCCGTTTTCCGGTTTTGATCCTGTAAACGCCAATATTATCAAAGATGAAATCCTGGAGTTAAAGCAAAAAGGAAGCACTATAATCTTTTCTACCCATCGTATGGAAAGTGTGGAAGAATTATGTGATGAAATTGCATTAATTCATAAGTCCAATAAACTGCTCGATGGAAAATTACTCGATGTAAAGAGAGCTTATCGTAGCAACACCTATCAGGTTGGGATAAAAACATCACAGCCAGATCTTTTACAAGCATCATTACGTGATTTTGACTATAAACAAACGAGTTTTAAGAGTCTTGACAATGAAGTACAGCTCAATGTGTCTTTAGGAAATTTCTCTACAAATGAACTTATGCAGCGTTTGGTACAGCATGGTGAAATCACACATTTTGTAGAACACATTCCGAGTGTAAATGATATTTTTATTCAAACAGTAAGTGAAAAATAATGGGAGTACTATCATTGATTATTAAAAGGGAATTTATTGCGAAAGTGCGCAACAAATCTTTTATTGTAATGACTTTTGTGAGTCCGCTTATATTTGTCGGTATTGCCGTTCTTATCGGTTATTTAGGCAGCATACGTTCAGAAGTCAAAAATATAGGTGTTCATGATGAAAGTGGGCTCTTTGTAAAAGAATTCAAAAGTAATAAAGAATATAAATACTATGATGTTTCTTTGGTTCCAAAGGAAATTCTTACAGACAGTATTTCCCGTAAGGCTTATGAAGGTGTGTTGTATATTCCTAAATATGACAGTATCGGAAAATACGAAAACGGCATACAGTATATTTCTGAAGATAGTCCGAGTTTAGGTTTCGTTTCACAGGTAGAAAATACCATGAACCGTAAACTGACCAAATACAATCTGAGCAATCAGGGGTTTGATACCCTGGTTATTGATAAAGCTAAAACGAATGTTACGATCAATCTGGTAAAATCGAGTGGTGAAGAGACTGTTAAAGGACTCAATGAAATAAAAATTGCCATAGGAACCGTTTTTGGATATCTGATCATGATGTTTATCATCATCTATGGAAATCTTGTGATGCGTAGCGTAATAGAAGAAAAAACAAATCGAATTATAGAGATTATCGTTTCTTCTGTAAAACCGTTTCAATTAATGTTGGGCAAAATCATAGGCACCACATTTGCCGGAATTCTCCAATTTGCAATTTGGGCAATTGTTGGCGGAATATTGATATTTGTGGTAAACAGTATGTTTGGTTTGAGTACTACAGCTACCAATACAGAATTGGCAGCCCTCAATTCAGGTGAGCTTTTGGATAAAGTACAGATGTATTATAAAGAATTAATGATGTTGCCATTAGGAAGCCTGTTTTTTTACTTCATCTTTTATTTTATCGGAGGCTATTTTCTTTACAGCTCATTATATGCTGCTATCGGGGCTGCTGTTGACAATGAAACAGATTCTCAGCAATTTTTATTTCCGGTCATCATGCCGCTGATGCTTGGCGTTTATGTGGGATTTTTCGCAGTAATGAATGAACCACACGGAACAGTAGCAACTGTTTTCTCAATGATACCACTCACTTCACCAATAGTAATGCTGATGAGAATACCGTTTGGCGTGCCTACCTCACAAATTATCATTTCGTTAGTTATATTATTTGTTACCTTTATTGGCATAGTATGGGTAGCAGCAAAAATATACCGTGTAGGAATTTTAATGTATGGTAAGAAACCTACATGGAAAGAATTATTAAATGGTTTAAAATATTAAATAAGAATGTCGAGAATATTAATAATAGAAGATGAAGCAGCCATCAGAAGAGTTTTATCTAAAATTCTCTCTGAAGAAAGCGATTCTTATGTAGTAGATGAAGCGGAGAATGGAGAAGAAGGAATCGAAAAAATTAAAAGTGAAGAATATGATCTCATTATCTGTGATATCAAAATGCCAAGAAAAGATGGTGAAGAAGTAATACAGGAAGCCAAAAAAATAAAACCGGAAATTCCTTTTATCATGATATCAGGTCATGGTGATCTGGAAACAGCTGTCAACACCATGCGGTTAGGGGCTTTCGATTATATATCTAAACCGCCGGATTTGAATCGTTTACTGACAACAGTGAGAAATGCACTCGATAAAAAATCACTTGTGGTAGAAAACAAAAGGCTTAAGAAAAAAGTCGGAAAAAATTATCAGATGATTGGAGAAAGTGAACCTATTCAGCATATCAAACAAATGATTGATAAAGTTGCTGAAACCGATGCCCGTGTGTTGATTACAGGTCCGAATGGAACCGGAAAAGAACTGGTGGCGCATAATTTACATGAAAAAAGTAACAGGTCTGCTTACCCTCTGATTGAAGTAAACTGTGCGGCTATCCCTTCAGAACTCATTGAAAGCGAATTATTCGGACACGTGCGCGGTGCTTTTACCTCTGCTGTAAAAGATCGTGCAGGAAAATTCGAAGCTGCTGACAAAGGAACTATTTTTCTGGATGAAATAGGGGATATGAGTCTTTCTGCCCAAGCAAAAGTATTACGCGCCTTACAGGAAAATATCATTACCCGGGTTGGAGCGGATAAAGATATAAAGATTGATGTGCGGGTTATAGCTGCTACAAATAAAGATTTGCGAAAAGAAATTGAAGAAGGTCGTTTCAGAGAAGATCTTTACCATCGCTTGGCTGTAATTCTGATCAATGTACCTTCACTAAATGACAGACGCAGTGACATTCCTATGCTTATTGAACATTTTATTCAAAAAATTGCAACAGAAAACGGTAATACCCCTAAGCGTATTTCTGCTGATGCTTTAGAATTGCTTCAGGAATACAACTGGACAGGGAACATCCGGGAACTGAGAAATGTAGTAGAGAGACTGATAATTTTAGGAGGACAGGAGATTACTAAATCTGATGTCCAAATGTTTGCATCAAAATAATATGAAGTTAAAAAAGATAAACGAAAATTTAAAAGAAGGATTAATCAGCAGCCAATTACTGGAGCCTACACCTTTATTAAAAGCCTGTTTCGGAACTATTAAAAGTGGAAATGATGTTGTAATCGTTTCAGAAGACGTTGCTGAGAGAGAAGATATTATTGTTATTACAACGATACAACGATTAGAAAAAGCCGTTTTAGAATCTCCGAGAGCATTGATAATGGTTAAAGATAAGCCTGAAGTACTGTCGCTATTAGATAAATTCAGAGCATACGGAAAATATACCGATTTGCGTTTCTATGGAGTACATGAAAAAACCAATTTAGACGAAGATAAAAACATGATTTCTCTGGGGCTTGATGTATTGATCGGTACCCCTGAGCGCCTGAATCTGATGTTTGGCTCTGCAGGATTTGACATTAATCAGTTAAAAATGTTTGTGATTAATGATGTAGATCAGTTACTGCGTTTACGGCTTGAACCAAAATTATACCGCTTGTCTGAAAGCATTGGAAAAACGCAAAGGCTTTATGTATCCGGTGATTATTATGAACGTCTCGATGCTTTCGTGGATAAAACCATGCTCGATTCATTCTGGTTTGATAAGGAAGAAGAAACAGAAGAAGATATTTGAAAATAAAAAAAGATTAGCTTTAGCTAATCTTTTTTTATATCCTCTTCTCAAGAAGCAATAAACATGAAAGGATTTCTTGCTCATTGTGTGATGTTGTTACCAAATCAATTAATTGTTGGGTATCTTTTTTATCCAAAGCAAGAGTTCTTTTTTTTTCAACTTCATTGACCTCTCTGTCTGATACTTTTTTGTAATGATTCAGAAGCTTATATAATTCTACTGTACTTATTTTCTCATCCTTTTTAAAGTCAAAGAATAGTTTGTTCTTTAAGAAATCCAGATCATTTTCAACACTTATAATTTTCTCAACATTGATAGATTCTGAAGGAAAGTCATCTGTATGCGTTTTTATGATGGAATCCGGCGTTTTGTTTTTTTTGCCGAAAAGCTGGCGAATCAAGGTAAACATAAACTAAGAAATAAGTTCTTGATATTGCCGCATAAAATTGCTATTGCTGTTTCTTTCATCAAATTGCTGCGCAATATTTTTTGCAAGTGGCATATAATGGGCGAGCAATTCTTCTTTTGTAAACTGATTCTTATGAGACTGGTACAAGCTGTGCTGTTCCGGAAGATCAACCACAAATATCAGCCCGTCTTCAAGCAGCTGTAAAGCTTCAATCAGATACATTGAAAAAGAAAACAGTAGTCTGTTCTGAGGACCGTCAGCCAAAGGAAGATATTTTTCAATCCATTTATGAGCTTCTTGCGGATATTTTGCAGCCATATAAACGCTTAGTTTGATTGCTGATAACAAAACGGATGTGTCGTTGGCCAGTTTGGCAATTTCATCCTGACATTTCGGATACAGAGAGGCAGCAACTTCTTCTCTGTTATTCTTATAAGCGGCATAGCACAGGTTAACCAGGGTACGCATTGGTACATGCAGACAGGTATATTGTTTGTCGAGCAATGGCAATGCTTTTTTATAGGCTTCATCAAACCCTCTTGTATATAAGAAAGCAGTTACTTCAGCATCCATCTCACAAGCTTCACAATCACTCATTCCATCACGTGGAACCTTGTTTACTTCTTGCATTGCATGATCTAATGCTGTTATGTTTTTCTGCACAATACAATCATTAAATAACTCGTTGTAATAAGCTCTGATGCCATACCCGTTTCTCTGAAGGCGCATTTTAAAGTCTTCCAATGCATTTTCTATCTGTTCTCTGCTTACTTTAGGATTGTCATATAATTCCGACATCATCCATTTGTATTGCCATAAGAAATCATTTTCGTCAAAAACATCCGGATGTTGTTCGTAGGCTTGCAATAACCAGGCAAAAGCAGGGATTGATTCGTTTGAAAATGCCAAATCGCGTTCCGTATCAATAAGAATCAGACGCAAGTCATATCCCCATTCAATATCTTCATTTTCGTCTGCAATTGCAATAGCCTTTTTCAATAATTTTACTTTTTCGGCAGGAATATTTAATCGGTTGATTTCATTTAATATTTTCTGTATTTTCAGCGTGTACATACTTCTTGTTATTATAAATTTACAAAATTGGTGAGTCCCATCACCATCAGATTATTAAGAGCTTCATTAAATAAGGCCATTTCTTTTTCACTTACGGTATATTTTCCATAATGATAGCTTGCACATACAAAACCTCAATAACGGATTGAAATAAGAAATCATCGTTAATAGAAGTAATGTTTTTTACCAGTTGATTGTCAATGTTAAGACAAAAAGTCGCCTTTTTAGAAGCTGTATTTCCAAAAGAAGAAAGAGCTCCTGCAAACGGATTCGACGATTGCTTTACTTGCCGTATAGTAGCGGTATGACTGTTTTCTTCCGGACGTGTATAGATGGCTGTTGTGTCTGTAGGTTTAAAGTGTTTTAACTGGCATTCACAATTAAAATCTTTTAAAGTTTCTTCTACTCTGTTTAGAAAGGAAAGATGTTTTATTTCTTCTTCAACATCCAGTGAAATAAAAGAATTCAACAGTCTTGAAGGCGTCATTTCCTCCAGTTTCAATTGTGGTCGCATACGGGCTATTTTTTTTAACAGCTCTTCGTCAAATGTATAAGAAGCATTGATAAGCAAAGTCCCTGAGATTGGGCAATGCGTTGCAACTGTTTAAAATCTTCATAATCGGATGCATAATACAGCGTTTGGGTTTCATCCGTCAGATGCTTAAAACTTCTGAACCCTTTGTTGGTTTCAAAAGGAAGATCATCAGCCAGCAATTCCAGAAATTCCGCATCTTCAATAGCAATAGCTTTCAGATGTAGAAAATGAATCTGAATTATTTTGAAATAGATTGCCTGATCTACTTTCCGGATGCTTTTTAAATTATAATAACTCGGAGCAATCGGAGCTAATGGTGAAACAAGTTTCCATGAATAATAAGCAATATTCTGATAAAAATCAAAATTAGCACTAAGGCCGGAATTAAAGCTAAATCCGTTATCGTTACCGCTGATTTTTGAAGCTTTTATCTCTTCTTTATAATGATTCGGTTTTTCTACAGCTATTTTAGAGAAAGTTTCAGACAAGTAAATGAATTTATTCTTGAGCGAATCAATTTTGAGGTTAGGATCGAGTTCTTCAATATTATAGCCTAAAAACTTTTTGGGATAATCTATAACCTGAATGGACCCTTTTGAATAAAAATCAGAGGTATACTTTTTTATACGAGCATCATTCTTTTTTCGATGTTCACTGGCTTTTTTTATGATCCATGTTGCTTTATCTTTTCCCTTCGGAGTTTCGATCAGCATTTCATCCAAGACAGAAGCTTCTTCTTCCATTGATACATTAATTTCAAAAGGAAATTTGTCTGCTGTTACTTTTTTTTATCAGTGTTTTATAACCTAATTGTTGAAAAACAAGCTGGTATTTCCCTTTTTAGGAACATCAAGGTCAAATAAACCATTTTCATTGGCAATTGTAGAAAAAAAGGTGTTTTCAACCGAAACATTTACATACGATATTGGAGTACCATCTTTGGTAGTTACTTTTCCTGTTATTTGAGCATGAGACAAATATGGGAAAAAGAAGAGCACTATAAGAACCAATATTTTCATTCTATAAAAAAGATTGAATGGCCAATTTATAGGAATTTAACCCAAATCCGATAATGATTCCCTGGCAGACCGGTGCGATGAATGATTGATGTCTGTATATTTCTCTACTATACGTATTGGATATATGTACTTCTATCACAGGTGTGGTAATTGCCTTTACAGCATCTGCAATAGCAATGGATGTATGGGTATAGGCAGCAGCATTTAATACAATTCCGTCATAATCATAACCTGCTTCCTGAATTTTATTAATGAGTTCACCCTCTACATTACTTTGAAAATAATCGATTGCAACCTGAGGAAATTCTTCTTGTAAATGAGACAGGAACTCGTCAAAGGAATCCGAACCATAAATGGCTGGTTCTCTTTTTCCAAGAAGGTTGAGATTAGGACCGTTAATAATCAAAATTTTTTTCATCAAACAAATTTAAAGGTAAAAATAGTTTTAAATGTATATAGAACTCTTAAAAATTATGAAAAATTTTAATAATAAGAGTTTTGTTAATGAAAATTACTTTAGTTGTTGCTTATTGTTTGATATTGATTATAATATGTTGTTTTTTTTGAATATATTATTTTATAAATTTAAAATAGTTGACATTTTATATAAAAAAAACTGTTTTAACAAATGTTATTTTAGTATTAAATTTGCGGCAACAAAAAATAATTTGAAATGAAAAAATTAGTATTAAGTTTAGCAGTTGTTGCATTAGGTTATAGTGCACAGGCTCAGGATCAAGAATTTGGATTTAAAGAAGGAGATGTTATTTTAGAAGGAAATGTATCTTTTAACTCAACTAACGACAAGAATACAGATGTAAAAGAAATTCTTTCAACTTCGCACCTAAAGCAGGATTATTTGTTTCTGATAAATTTGCAGTTGGAGTTCAACTTGGTATCGGTACTGATAAGACTAAAGCAGGATCTACAGTTACTTCTAAGCAAAACGATATGTTCATCGGAGCATTTGGTCGTTACTATTTCTTGGAATTAGGTAGAAGATTTAAAACGTATACAGAAGTTGGTTTAGGATATGCTTCTACTAAAACTGAAACTGCAGGGGTTAAAAATCCAGATGTAACTGGTTTTTCTGCTGGAGCTGGTTTAGGGATCAACTATTTTGTAACTCCTAAAATCGCTATTAACTTCGGATTGTCTGACGTATTGTCTTACAGATCAGGAAAAGTTAAAGGTGGTGAAAATGTATCTGAATTTAATGGAAACATCAATGTTTTCAATAATTTCTTTGATGCAGCTACATTTGGTTTGACTTACAAATTCTAATTATTATAGAAGAATCTTTAAGCCTTTCGGAATTCCGAAAGGCTTTTTTTGTTTATATATTTATGTAGATTTCTAATTTTTTTTATAATTGTTATATTATTCTATAAAAATAAATCATTGTTTACATGAAAAAATTTATACTGTCACTCGGAGCCATAGCATTCTGTCATTGACTGCAACAGCTCAGCGTAATCCCAATAACCGGTGTTGAAACGGGAATGAAAATAGGAGGAAACATGTCAACGTTATCCGGTGAAAACGGACAGGATTATAAGCCTGGTGTTCATGTAGGTGCTTTTGTTGAGTATCCGTTATCCTACTACAAAAAGTTCGCATTACAGTTGGAATTAATGTACTCAATGCAAGGGTATAAAGGAATTGAATATGATCAGTATGATCTGACAACTTATTAAATCAATGGTACTGAGAGGCTGGAGGATGTAACACATCATTATCTGTATCTGCCATTACAGGTAAAATATTATGTGAGTGATAATTTTTCTGTAGAATTGGGAGGTCAGGTTGGTTATATGGTAGCAGCAAGTGGTCAATATGATATGAACAGATATAATCCTGTGCGTAATTTGGTAAATCCTTCAAGCGGTTTGGAAGAGGCATTATTTGAAGCCGGATACCGAAGCAATAAGCCAAAAGATTTTTATGAAATGTTGGATTATGGTGTTACTGCGGGTTTTCCGTTTATCTTAACAATGGTTTTTTTATCAGCGGAAGGTACTATTACGGACTTCAGGATGTTTACAAACTTGATAATGACGATAAGAAAGTGCCAATTCCGGCAAAAACTCCCGGTATGACAGACGAGATGTATCAACAGCTTATAGGTCAGGTAAATTTCATCAACAAACATATCAAAACAGATCCGTTAAATAATTCTGTTATTCAGGTTTCTGTAGGATACCGTTTTTAAAAAAAAATAAAAATCGTAAATTGAACCATCTTTATAGATGGTTTTTTTTATGAGACAAAATTCGATTTCCTGGAAAAAATTACAGAAAACTTTTTAATGATTATCTAAAACTTGAAAGAGGTCTTTCTAAGAATACCATTTTGAGTTATGATTTTGACCTGACAAAATTTCAACAGTATATTAATAATTCCTATCCTGCAATAAAAATAGAAGATATTGATGAGGAAATCGTAAGGAGCTTTATTTATGAGATTTCAGAATTTATAGCTCCCAGTACCCAATCACGTATACTTTCTTCCTTAAAAAGTTTTTTTGACTTTTTACTACTGGAAAAATATATAGTGAAGCATCCGGTTTTTTTTATCGAATTACCACGTCAGGGAAGAAAGCTTCCTGATGTATTGTCGATGGAAGAAATAGACGCTATGATTGCGTGTATTGATATGTCTAAGGACGAAGGAATGCGGAATAAAGCAATGCTGGAAACGCTATATAGCTGTGGCCTTCGGGTTTCAGAATTAATCAATCTTAAAATTTCTGATTTGTATTTTGAAGAAGGTTTTATTGTAATAACAGGTAAAGGAAACAAACAACGATTTGTACCAATATCAGAATCAGCGGTTAAATGGATTATCCTGTATAAAGATGAAATAAGAAAACATTTAAAAATAGATTCTTCTTATGAGGATGTTCTTTTTTTAAACAGAAGAGGTACGCAGCTTTCAAGAGCTATGGTTTTTACAATAGTAAAAGAGCTGAGTATCTTGGCTGGAGTTCGCAAAAAGGTAAGTCCGCATACTTTCAGGCATTCCTTTGCTACTCATTTGTTGGAGAACGGCGCAGATCTTCGATCTATCCAACTCATGTTGGGGCATGAATCTATCACTACTACAGAAATATATATGCATATAGATCGTAAACGCCTTCGGGAGGTCGTAAATCAGTATCATCCTTGGGCCTGTCAAGGATAAGGCATAAAAAAAAGAGACGAAACGTCTCTTTTTTATTTCTGAATAGTATTTTGTTTTCTATT
>NZ_JAUFQU010000007.1:0-12679 GCF_030409925.1 Paenimyroides ceti | reverse complement strand
CTCAGTAAGGATTTACTTGCGGTATTGAGATTGATACCCACTGCATTTACAGAACGCCCTACTACCTGATCCAATTCTTCTTTGAGTAACATTTGATCTACATCATGCTGATACTGCCCTACTCCGATAGCTTTAGGTTCTATTTTCAGCAATTCAGCCAAAGGGTCCTGTAATCTTCTGCCGATAGAAACAGCTCCACGTACTGTAACATCATAGTTGGGAAACTCATCTCTGGCGACTTTGGAAGCAGAATATACCGATGCCCCTGCTTCACTCACTACAAAAACCTGTAGGGGTTTGTCAAAGGCAATCTTTTTTATAAAAAATTCTGTTTTCCGGGACGCTGTACCATTACCGATAGCAATGGCCTCAATTTTATAGGAATTAACCATTGAACGGATTTTTTTCATCGCCATCGCTGTATCTTTCTGCGGTGCATGTGGAAAAATAGTCTCATTATACAATAACCCGCCCGTTTCGTCTAAACAAACGATTTTACAGCCTGTTTTAAAACCCGGATCTATTGCCAGAACTCTTTTTTCACCGAGAGGAGCACCTAAAAGAAGTTGAGATAAGTTATCGGCAAAAACACCGATTGAGTTTTTGTCTGCTTTGAGTTTAGCCTCCTGCAAAACCTCATTAGACAAGCTGGGTGCCAGGAGTCTTTTATACGCATCAGCTACAGCCATACGCAATTGAGCAGCCGTTTCATTCTCTGTTTTGATCACCGTTTCCTCCATAAAGGTAATCGCATCAACGGGCTCAATGGCTACATTTATCTTTACAAATCCCTCATTTTCCGCCCGTAGCATAGCCAGAAGCCGGTGAGAAGCGGTTTTATAAAGAGGTTCAGACCAGTCAAAATAATGACTAAATTTCTGTGCACTTTCCTCTTCTTTTTTAGTTTTTACTACTTTCGAAGTAATAACCGATTCTCTTTGGAATTTTCTTCTTATTACTTTTCTCAGATAACCGTTTTCATTGATCCACTCCGCAATAATGTCTCTTGCTCCCTGTAAGGCATCTTCTTCAGAGTTTATTTTTTCATTTCTATATTTAGAGGCCACTGTATATACATCCTCTATTTTTTGTGACATGATCATTTTTGCCAAAGGTTCCAATCCGTTTTCACGTGCCGTATCAGCTTTTGTCTTTCTCTTCTTTTTAAAAGGCAAATAAAGATCTTCGAGTTCATTCAGATCAAAACTGTTTTTTATCTTTTGTTCCAACACATCAGTAAGCATTCCCTGCTCTTCAATCGAAGCCAGAATTGATTCTTTTCTTTTTACAATAGTATCAAATTGCTGTTTTTGTTTGGCAATCTGTTCGATAGCTACCTCATCAAGATTGCCTGTCCGGTCTTTACGATAGCGGGCAATAAAAGGAATCGTACAATCTTCTGCTAATAACTGTAATGTCTGCTCAATATTTTTCGGACTTGTAACAACAGTTTGCTGAATATAGGAAGTTAAATTCATCATCAATTTTAAATAAAATGCTAAAATACTACCTTTGTCATCATTTTTAAAACACATGAAATACTTCTTTCTTTATATAATCATCATTAATTATATTGCATATAGCCTTTTTCATATCGACAAAGACCGGGCGATAAAGGGAAGAAAGCGTATTTCAGAAAAAAATCTTCTGATAGCAAGTGCTTTGGGAGGAAGCTTTGGTTCATGGCTTGGCATGCAGCATTTCAGGCATAAAACAAAAAAAACTTCTTTTAAAATCAGTTTTTATATTATCATTGCCTTTCAATTATTTCTTTTACTTTTTGTATTCAGAAGGTGATATCGGAATCGGATATAGTGAAGTAAGCATCTGACAGATGTGATATAATATCTGTAGCCGTCATACTCTGTGCCCCATACTGCTTTTTGGCATGGTCTCCTGCCAGTCCGTGTAAAAACACACCGAATACAGCTGCTTTTTCAGCAGCATATCCCTGAGCCAGTAAAGAAGTAAGGATTCCGGTCAGTACATCTCCGCTACCAGCAGTGGCCATCCCTTCATTTCCGGTCGAATTGAAATACATTTTACCCGATGGCAATAAGGTCAAGGTATGAGCGCCTTTGATAAGTAAAATACAATGGTATTTAGCGCAGAAGCCTTTAGCTTTTTCTATCTTATCCAAATCATTTGTCCATGTTCCTATCAGACGTTCTAATTCTTTTGGATGAGGCGTAAGTATGGTATTTGTAGGCAAAAGATCAAACAATTCAGGATTTTCTGAAAGTATGTTTATAGCATCTGCATCCAGAATCAGTCTTGTATCTTTCTTTTTTTTCAGAAACAAAACAAAAGCGGCAACGGTTTCTTCTACTTTTCCCATTCCTACACCAATGCCTGTTGCACTGTATAAATTCACAGAAGGAAAAGAAGTAATATGGTCATCGTAAGCATCCGTCAACACCATAGCTTCCGGAAAATAACTCTGAAAAGCCGTATATCCACATTTTGGTATATAAGCAGTGACCATACCACAACCCGTTTTTAAGCGGATTTTGTACTCATCATTGCGGCACCAATCTTTCCAAAACTGCCGCCAACTATCAAAGCATGACCGTACGTACCTTTATGATCAAACTTTCTTCTCTTTTTGAGATCCTTTTTAGCATCAGAAAGCGTATAATAATAAACATCCGTTTCCACTTCTTGTACCGCTTCTTCATCAAGCCCGATATCCAGCACCTGAAATTGTTCCATACTATCTGCCGATTGCGGAAGTAATAAAGCTACTTTTGGAACTTGAAAAGTATACACCATCTGTGCCCGTACAACAGGATTTCTTTTTTCTGTTTTGCCATCCGCTCTGAGTCCGGACGGAAGATCAACGGAAATTACGTTTTTACATGTATTGATCTGTTCCGTGATGCCGCGCCACTCTTCAGATAAAGCATGTGTAAGTCCGAATCCGAATAAAGCGTCTACAAGAACCGAATTCCTGTCAAAGGATAATTGATCAGACAGATCAAAATATTCCATCTTAATACCAAGTTCCGCTAACTTTTGCTGATTATACAAATTATCAGCACTGTAGGTTTCTTTCTTATATAAATAAACCTGTACTGTAATCCCCGAGAGAAATAGCATTCTTGCCAAAGCCAGACCATCCCCACCATTATTGCCGGAGCCTGCGATAACTGTAAAAGAAGTAGCCGGTGCTTTAGAGAGAATATCTTCCCTAATCGCTTCAAATACAGCCCGGGCAGCTCTTTCCATAAGGTCGAATGAAGCAATTCCCTGTTTGAGAATAGTCTGTTTATCGATGCTTTTTAATTGCTGGGCAGACGGAATCTTCATATTCTTTTTTTATTAAAATGTAGTCAAAAAAAAACACTTATACAAATTGCATAAGTGTTCCTTTTTATGATTTCTTGTCTGCACTACATACAGGCAATCTTATTGACTCTGTTTGCGTGTCTTCCGCCTTCGAATGCTGTCTTTAGAAATGTCTCAACCATCTCTACCGCCTGTACTACAGCTGTATAACGAGCTGGTATAGCAATGATGTTGGCATCATTATGCTGGCGGGCCAAAGAAGCAATTTCTGTTGTCCAACACAATGCACAACGTACTCCCTGATGTTTATTCGCTGTCATGGCAATCCCGTTACCGCTTCCGCAGATAACAATTCCAAAATCTACTTTTTTATCTTCAACATCCTGTGCTACCTGATGTCCAAAATCAGGATAATCTACAGAATCGAATGAATCAGTCCCATATTTGACCACTTCATATCCTTTCTTTTGCAACATTTCAACAATTGCTTTTTTATATTCCGGACCTGCATGGTCATTTCCAATAGCTATTTTCATAAAAAAATGATTTTATATCTCTACAAAAATAAAATTATTTATTCGATATACATGCTATAGAGTACCTTATCTTTCATTTAGTTTTTTACACAATATCTTTTCTATTAAAGTTTCAAAAAGCTGTTTTAAAAAAAGATTCTTTGTGCCAATTATAGATGTATCAAGAGCTTCATTATTCGCTTATAAAATCTCTTAAATTTTGCTTAACATTATTTAATGAGAATATTTTGTACTTTTAAATAAAATTAATTCGGCTAATTGTCGATAATAAACACAGAATGAATAAAAAAATAAAACAGCCTGGAAAAAAGGGAAAAGATTTTTCCGGAAAAATATTAAAACTCTTAGCACAAAACTCCACAAAATCATATAATTACAAACAAATTCGAAGCACAGGGCGAGGATTACGAGGAACAGGATTTTGCCAATAGAATGAAAAAGAAAAGGAAGCGCAAACGAGGTCAGTAACAGGTTTTTCTTTGCCTATTATGTAGAAACTTTCAGCCCCAACGCATAGCTCCAATGCAAAATCTTAGGTGCAGTAGGTGTTTTGAATTGATAAATACCGTAGATGTATAATGCGGAAAGTACAAACGCTCCCCAGCTTAGCCCGATACACCATATACTATCTCGTTCTGTCACGCTGAACATACCAGCTACTATTGATTTTATAATGAATGCAGGAACAATGCAGCATAATAAAACACAGATAGCCCACGGTAATATCCATAGCCTCTGGTTCTTTCTCCGTAATCCTATAATAGTTCCTTTCAAAAAATAAACGATGCAGAAGATGAGGTAGGCAAATAATAGGGAGAATGCCCAAATCTTAAAGTTATCAGTTTCTTTGCCCCACAATTTTTGCGACAGCAAAAACCCGGCGTAAAAGAACACGCCGAAAATAGCCGCTATTTTTAAGCCGAAAAGAAAAAACTTTATTATCCCAGACATTAATCCGGTGGCAGCTTGGCTTTCACCTCTTTTCCGAATTTCATATTCTTCTTCAGTTTCTCCGGGATAAGCATCAGGATTATTCCAATTCATAGCATTCCTCTTTTAAATCTTGCTTGTTCCAACAGACGAGAATAGCAAAATGGTTTTCACGAGTATAAATTTAAAAAAAATCATTGGATTACCTGAACGGTATTGAAGGCTTTATAGCCTCTTAATGCCAAACACTGCCATTCACTGCCACATTCTTATAGCCACACAACACAGCTTCTAAATTCACGCCCGAACATTTAAAATTTTACAAAAATGCAGGGAGAAGACGATTTAAGAGGACTTGCCAAGATAATGGCTTTTATGCGGGCAGTAAGCATCATCATAGTGCTGATGCACCTTTATTGGTTCTGCTACGGTTTCTTTATAGAGCGTGGCTGGACATTGGAGTTAATCAATAAAATATTAGGCAACTTTCAGCGAACGGCAGGGCTGTTTTCGCATACCTTATATACCAAAGTCTTCGCTTTGGTTTTGTTGGCTTTGAGCTGTTTGGGAACAAAGGGCGTTAAAGATGAGAAGATAACCTGGTCTAAAATCTATGTGGCTTTAGCAATCGGTATTATCCTGTTCTTTCTGAATTTCCCTTTACTAAAGCTACCGTTATTAATCGCTACATTTCTGTATATCTTAACCACAGGTTTAGGGTATATCGCCTTAATGGTCGCTGGCGTTTGGATGAGCCGTTTGCTTCGCAACAACCTGATGGACGATGTTTTCAACAACGAGAACGAGAGCTTTCAGCAGGAAACCAAGTTGATGGAAAACGAATACTCTGTCAATCTTCCCACGAAGTTTTATTACAAAGGAAAATGGAACAACGGCTGGATTAACATCGTCAATCCATTCAGGGCATCAATTGTGTTAGGCACTCCGGGTTCGGGTAAATCGTATGCGATTGTAAATAACTACATCAAGCAGCAGATAGAGAAAGGTTTCAGTATGTACATATACGATTTCAAGTTTGACGACCTTTCTACCATTGCCTACAATCATTTACTGAAGCACAGGGACAAGTACAAAGTACAGCCAAAATTTTACGTGATAAATTTTGACGACCCACGCAAGAGCCATCGTTGCAATCCACTCAATCCCGATTTTATGACCGACATATCCGATGCTTACGAAGCGGCTTATACCATAATGCTAAACCTCAACCGAAGCTGGATACAGAAGCAGGGCGATTTCTTCGTAGAAAGCCCAATTATCTTATTGGCTGCCATTATTTGGTATCTGAAAATCTACGAGAATGGTAAGTATTGTACGTTCCCACACGCCATTGAATTGCTGAATAAAAAGTATTCGGACGTGTTCACGATTTTAACCTCTTACCCCGATTTGGAAAATTATTTGTCGCCCTTTATGGATGCGTGGCAAGGCGGCGCACAAGACCAGTTACAGGGACAAATTGCATCGGCAAAAATTCCTTTATCAAGAATGATTTCGCCGAGCCTTTATTGGGTGATGACAGGCGATGATTTCACGCTCGACATCAACAATCCGAAAGAGCCGAAAATTTTATGTGTAGGCAATAACCCCGACCGTCAAAATATCTACTCCGCAGCATTGGGCTTATACAATTCAAGAATTGTAAAGCTCATCAACAAAAAAGGACAGCTTAAAAGTTCGGTTATCATAGACGAATTGCCCACCATTTATTTTCGGGGACTGGACAATCTTATCGCAACGGCGAGAAGTAATAAGGTAGCGGTTTGCTTGGGCTTTCAGGATTTTTCGCAATTGACGAGGGATTACGGCGATAAAGAAAGCAAGGTAATACAGAATACCGTAGGCAATATTTTTAGTGGTCAGGTGGTTGGAGAAACGGCAAAGAGCCTATCAGAACGCTTTGGTAAAGTGTTGCAGAAACGCCAAAGTATGACGATTAACCGCAACGATAAATCTACCTCTATCTCCACACAGTTAGACAGCCTTATTCCCGCTTCCAAAATCTCAACTTTAACGCAAGGGATGTTTGTCGGTTCTGTATCAGATAACTTTGATGAACGTATCGAGCAAAAGATTTTTCACGCCGAAATTGTGGTAGATAATGAAAAGGTAGCAGCAGAAAGCAAAGCCTATCAAAAGATACCGCAAATCTTATCTTTTGTAAATGAGCAGGGCGAGGATAAAATGAAGCAGGAAATTGAAAGCAATTACAAACAGATAAAATCTGATATACTGAATATTGTAGTCAGCGAAATGGAGCGTATCAAGAACGACCCGAACTTACAGCATTTGGTGCAGGAACAATAGCCGAATAGTGAAAGTTCTTTAAATGTTTTGGCAACAATCGCAAGAAATGCAAACTACTTCCCTCGTTTTGTAAAGTGTATGCAATGTAAACATTCAATCTTTGCCTTAGTAAATTATTAGAAGTGCGGGGACAGCACTATAATCACTGTCGAAAATAATATGAAAGGTAAAATTGTAATGTTAAGTGCGGCTTCTGTTCTTACACTTGGAGCGGCATTGCACGTAGGACACCAACCACCTGCTGACGGTATTTGCCCTTTGGGAAAAATCATTCACGGCAAACAATCGAGAGTTGCCGAAAGCAACAAAAAGGCGATTGAGTTTAATGCCGCAACTGAAAAACTTGTTGTTAAAAAATGATGAACGCAGTTACAGCAAAGAGTAACAATATAAGGTTGCTCTTTGCTTTTTTTAATTTAATCAGCTTACATATAAAATTATGTTTCACTTACATTTAGCAGGTCTTTTGACCTTTGAATTATTGACGTTGATTGCAGCCGTTTTTTTGAGGATTTACATAGACAGGCATTCGCTTGGAAAATGGTATCGCCATTTCAGTAAAGTCGTTCTTGTGATGCTTCACCTCATCCTTGTTGCAACCATTGTTCACGGCATTATTCATCATTTTCATTCAGGGCATCATACACCGCCACACCACAACGGAATGGAGCAGCACTCAAACCATTAGCCTGTATTTTGATTACCTTTGTAAGCGATGTTTGATATTTCAACGGAACATAAAAAGAAAATCAATGCAGTTATCAACTTCATTCAGCAAAACCCGCAAGAGGAGCTTTCGTTAGCACAACTTGCGGGCATCGCTAATTATTCGCCTTTTCATTTCCAAAAAATATTTAAGCAGGTAACTGGCGAAAGCCCGAAACAGTTTATCATAAAGGTAAGAATGATAAATGTTGCCCATTATTTGCTCACACATACGCACAAATCCATTACCGAAATTGCACTGGATAACGGTTTTGCTTCATCTTCTACATTTGCAAGGAGCTTTAGGAATTTCTTTGGTATTTCGGCAGAGGAATTGCGGAACATTCCGTCAAAAGACCACACGACTATTACAAAGTACCTGAAGCATATAAAAATCAATGGGAACTTTTTCGTAAATGATAATAACGGCAGGGAAAAGGATTTGAGCATTGAAATAAAAAAAGCCCAATCGCTTAAAGTCATTTTTGTAAATGCACCTTTAACAGACATCGGAGAAATTCATAAGAGTTTCAAAAGAGTTATTCAGTTTGCAGAGGCAAGGGATTTACTGACTGTGAACACGCAATTTGTCGGCATTGTCAATCCACACGCAGGCATATATCAGGCAGGAATAACGTTACAGGCACATCAGGAGATACCCAAAGGCATTGATATACTAAACATTGACGGCGGAAAGTTTGCCGTATGTGGCATTACAGGCGATACAAAACAAATATTCCATACTTTTCACAGCTTATACGAATGGCTGCATCAAAGCCCTTACAGGATTAAACAACCTTTTGCATTTGAGATTTTACCGCAAAGCCCGCTGACAAATCCTTACGAAAATATGGAGAGAGCAATCCATATTCCTGTTGAGCCTGTGTAAAAGGCTTTTTAAATTTAAGCATCTGCCATTGTAATATTTTATTGGGGGCTAAATTCATTTTTTTGCACCGAATTATTACCAAATGAACTTATTTGTATATCTTTGCCATAATGTTGCGTAAATATATTGCCATATTGTTTTTAATTGCTGCCCAATTAGTTATTTTGGGGCACGGCATTGTATCGCACCACCACCACGCAGATATTGCCAATGACGGGCATCAGAATGGCAACAATCATCATAACAATAGTAAAGAAACACCTTTAGAGCTTGCCTTTTCGGGTTTTATACACGCTGGCGAACACGTATCTTTTACTAATTCAAGCGAAACCAGAATTGTTATTTCAAAGGATGATGTAAAATCAATCAAGGCTTTACCGATTGATTTCATTCCGCCTGTTGAATATATAGTTGTCTATCAGAAACACACGTTTCCACCTGATGGACACTTTATTTATTTACCACCGCTCCTCGGAGCATACACCCTTCGGGGACCTCCCTCTTTCATCGTTGCTTAACTTTCATTCTCTGAAAGTTAAAATTTGAGTTACGCCCAATCCTACGGGCGAATTATTTCTTTTTTAATATCAAATTTATTTTAACGATGAAAAAATCATTCATTATAGCGGCATTTGCTGCACTTGCGTTTACAGCTTGCAATAACAGCGAAAAATCTTCTTCGGATAATTCAAATTCAGAACAGGAACTAACAGCTCCGGCAGTCAATCAGGACAGCATTGACAAGGCTCACGGTCATTCCCACGACCCTGCGGGTAATCATACACCTGCTGACAGCACAGATAAATCTGCTGCGCAGCCTAAAGTTAATCAGGACAGCATAGACAAAGCTCACGGACACAAGCATTAATCCTTTTGGGGATTACGCTTAATCCGTGTGCATAATTGATTTCACAAACTGTACATCGTGAGATGTGTGTATTCACCTATGCACATCCTCGATGCTATGCTTTCAATTAACAAAAAATCCGGAAATGAAGTATATCAAAATTTTTCTATCAATAGCCCTACTGATATTGGTTTCAGGGGCGGCGTATGCTCACGGAGTAGATGAGGATACCCAGACATTTTTAAGCGGCAATTCGGGAGTAGCTTTCGTTCCTTTTCTGTATATCGGGGCAAAGCATATGCTCACCGGGTATGACCACCTGCTCTTTCTTGTAGGCGTTATCTTTTTTCTGTATCGCCCAAAAGAAGTACTGCTTTATGTGAGTTTTTTTACCATTGGTCACAGTATTACCCTATTGCTGGGTGTATTGGCAGATATGGCAATCAATGCCTATCTGATTGATGCCATTATTGCATTGTCTATCGTGTATAAAGGCTTCGATAATTTAGGAGGCTTTCAAAGGTTTTTAGGACGTCAGCCCAATACCAAAGCGGCAGTCTTAATCTTTGGACTTTTTCACGGGTTTGGTTTAGCCAGTAAGTTACAGGAATTGAGCTTTGACCGAACCGGCTTATTGACCAACCTGCTTGGCTTCAATATCGGTGTAGAGATAGGTCAGTTCATAGCCTTAGCCCTTGTATTGTTTATCATCACTAATTGGAGAAGGTCACCGAGTTTTCTAAAATTCTCAACAGTTACAAATATGTTGCTGATGGCAGCAGGCTTTTTATTATTCGGCTATCAGTTAGTCGGTTATTTTAACTCTTAACAAATATCAAAATGGCAGAAATAGCACATCAAATCTTAGATAAGAAATCCATTGTAAAGCAGGTCATTATTGCTTTGGTTATTGGAGCGGTACTCTTGGTAAGTGCCGTACTCCCGGCTGAATACGGGATAGACCCTTTGGGTATTGGCAAGGCAACAGGCTTTAGCAAGCTGTATGTTGGTGATGCAGGTACGGAAGCGTTGGCTTCGGGACCGCACAAGATACTAAAACTGGAAAATGTTGGCTCTCCGGCAGATGTTGCCAAACCAGCGGCGGCAGATAACCCGCCACCAGCCACTCAACTGGCAGAACGTACAGACGAGGTAAGCGTGGTTATTCCGGCAGGCGAAGGATTGGAATACAAAGTAAATATGTTGAAATACGGTCAGATGAAATATGAATGGATTACCGATAAAGGTGAGCTATACTTTGACTTTCACGGCGAAGTAAAGAACAACAGCAACTACTTTGAAAGCTATACTATTGCCTATTCCAATAATATGGTCGGCTCTTTAGTCGCTCCGTTTGAAGGTCCGCAGGGCTGGTATTTCAAAAACAATTCCAATGAGAACATTACTGTTAAAATCAAAATGAAAGGACAGTATCTTCTTAAACAATAAATATTCTAATAACATTATGATATGTTAAATAACATCATTCATTTTTCAATCAAGAATAAGTTGGTAATAGGATTATTTACCCTGGCATTAATTTGCTGGGGTTCCTATTCGCTTACCAAACTTCCTATTGATGCCACACCTGACATCACGGATAATCAGGTGATGGTCATTACTGTATCGCCTACACTGGCGGCGCAGGAAGTGGAACAGCTCGTAACCTTTCCCGTGGAGCAGACAATGGTCAGCATTCCGGGTATAAAGGATATGCGTTCCTTTTCCCGTTTTGGGCTTTCTATTGTTACCATTGTATTTGAAGAAAAGGTAGACATCTATTGGGGCAGGCAACAGGTACAGGAAAGGCTGACTATTGCAGCTAAAAATATCCCCGAAGGGGTGGGTACGCCTGAAATGGCTCCTGTAACCACCGGTTTGGGCGAAATCTACCAATACGTTATCCATCCCAAAAAAGGCTATGAAGATAAGTACGATGCCACAGAGTTAAGAACCATTCAGGACTGGATTATTAAACGGCAGCTATTAGGTACGCCCGGCGTGGCGGAAGTAAGTGGCTTCGGAGGGTTTGTAAAGCAATACGAAATCGCCATTGAACCTGACAGGCTTGCCAGCCAGAACATTAATATCTCCGATATTTTCACAGCACTGGAAAAAAACAACCAAAATACGGGAGGTGCATATATTGATAAAGGTCCGAATGCTTTCTTTATCCGAAGCGAAGGCTTGGTAAAGAACATTGAGGAAATCAAAAAAATTGTTATAAAAACCGAGGGAGGCGTACCCGTTTTGTTAAGAGATGTAGCCGAAGTTCGTTTTGGCAACGGTCCAAGATACGGAGCAGCCACACGTAACGGTGAGGGCGAAACCGTTACAGGTATCGTTATGATGTTGAAAGGAGCTAACTCATCGGAGGTTATTACCAATGTAAAAGAAAAGATTGCGGAAATTCAGAAAGGTTTACCCGAAGGTGTAGAAATAGAGCCTTTCCTCGACCGTAAAAAATTGGTGGACGGAGCTATTTCAACCGTTTCAACCAACCTTATTGAAGGGGCATTAATTGTAATTTTTTGTATTGATACTTTTCTTAGGAAACCTGCGAGGCGGATTGGTAGTGGCTTCTGTAATTCCACTGGCAATGTTGTTTGCAATAGCAATGATGCGGGTTTTTGGAGTTTCAGGAAACCTGATGAGCTTGGGGGCAATTGACTTCGGGATAATCGTTGACGGAACGGTCATTATAGTTGAGGCGGTGTTGCATAGGATTACAGGTAGCAAGGAACGGTACGGTGGCGTGGCTAAACTGACACAAGACCAAATGGACGAAGAAGTTTATCAGTCGTCCCGTAAGATACGTTCCGCAGCAGCATTTGGCGAGATTATTATCTTAATCGTGTACCTGCCTTTATTAGCATTGGTAGGCGTTGAGGGTAAAATGTTTGGACCAATGGCACAAACAGTTTCTTTTGCCATTTTAGGCGCATTCCTGTTATCGTTCACTTACGTTCCGATGATGTCTGCATTGGTGTTGAGTAAAAAGACAACGCACAAAGAAAACTTTTCGGACAGGATGATGAAAGCCATACAGAAAGTTTATACACCTATCATTAATGGTGCGATGAAGCGAAAACTTTTGGTAGTATCGGTTGCAGTGGTATTGTTCATCATCACACTTATCACATTCAACAGAATGGG
>NZ_JAUFQU010000006.1:0-13803 GCF_030409925.1 Paenimyroides ceti | reverse complement strand
AAGACGCCATAAAACAGAAGCTTCCCGTGGTAAAAACGACCTGTGGCTCATAAAGATTAATGCAGCCGGAGCAGAAGAATGGCAAAAGACCCTTGGAGGCTCGGGAGATGACCGACTGGTCACGATCAAACGCCTGTCAGACGGTGGTTATATCATCGGAGCCAACACCAACTCCCCGGTATCCGGAGAAAAAAGCCAGCACCACCTCGGCGGACTCGATTTATGGATACTGCGACTGGACAAAAAAGGCAAGCTGCTTTGGGAAAAAACCTTTGGCGGTATCTATAATGATGAAGTCAAAACCATAGTACCGACAAAAGACGGTTTTATCATCGGTGCACAATCCAACTCCCCGATCGGCGCCAACAAAGCCGTGGACACCAACGGTGGTTATGATATCTGGCTGTTGACCCTGGATCACAACGGCAACCTGTTGCAGCAACACAACTATGGCGGAACGGCAGACGATTTTCTGACCGATCTGCTGCCTGTAGACAACGGTTATCTTTTGGCAGGAACGAGCAGTTCCGAAAGCAGCGGTACTAAAACTGTATCGGCAGAAACACAAAACGATTTCTGGACGGTACAACTCGATGCGAAAATGCAGCCGACAGATCAGAAAACCTATGACTTTAAAGGCGATGATGTACTGACCTCCGTACTATTAGACAGTGATCAAAACCTGTTGCTTTCGGGCTATACGATACATCCCAAAACCCATAAAAAGAGCTATGTTTCGATCCATATCAATGCCCAGGGCGAAAAGATCTGGGAAAAAGAACTCTCTACAGACGGAGACGATCTACTGCGCAAAGCGATCATCACACGCGATGGCGGTTATGTCTTTGCAGGAAACTCCACGGGGAAAACCTCTGCGCTTAAAAAGGGCTATCAGGGCAGAAACGACTACTGGATTGTAAAGCTCAACACCAAAGAAAAAACAAAAACCCCGGAGATACAGATCGAAGCCTTTCCGAACCCAACCGAAGGGTTTACCAACGTGGTGATCAACCATGAATACGAAGAAGGGCAGATGATCTTATCGGATCTGAGTGGCAAGATACTGCATACGGCACCTTTGCAATACGACATGATTGCAGTAGATCTGAGCGGATATCCTCAGGGAGTTTACATCATCAACATCAAAACCAATGTCATCAACCGTTCGGTTAAAGTCATCAAAAAATAAAACAACATGAAACAGAACTGCTTACTACTTCTATTATTCTTTTCTACGGTATTGCTTCGGGCTCAGGAGGCGCCTAATAAATATACCTTTACCTCTATGGTAGATTTGTATGAATTTCCCCAGACAGAAGCAACGGGAGGTGTTGATGTGCAGCTGCCGCTTTATAAAATAGCCACGCGTGGTTTTGAAATGCCCGTTGCACTGGCATACGACATGATGGGTAATACCAACACCTTTTATATCGGCAGTCAGTTTGGCGATGCCTGGAACTTAAATGCTATCGGTACCATCAGTCGCGAAATTACAGACAGATCGTACACCTATTCAACCAAAACAACAGGAAGCAACTGTGGAGGGAATCAGATTATCATACAATATACGACAGAAACCCTTAAAAAGAATTATGATGTTCCTGATGAAAACTATTACTATAACAATCCCGGAGCGAGCTATCGCGACAACCGTGATCTGTATACCTTTTCATTTCTGGGACTCAGCGGTAAATTTATTCTTTATAATCAAAACAATCAACTCAAAGCAGAGGTGTATGAATCCTCTGATTTTGTAAAAAATAGAGATCGAACAACCGGACTGGGGAGCTTTAATTACGGCCATTTCCATTTATGATAAAAAACGGTTACCGCTACCGTTTTGCAGCACAATCTAACATCAGCCATAATGAATCTTATGAGCAAACCTATCTTACAGAACCGGCAACGCTGTATGAGAATTGTAATTTTGAAATAGCGACGGGTCATGTATTGCATCCCGGCAACGGTCATACCGGAACGAAGGTATTTCCTGCGGGGCATTTGATATCGGGTAAGATGCATGCCAACGGTTTCCGTTACTGGAAAAACCTGGAGATTTCTGAAATTTATGACCGTCATAACAATCTGCTGGTCTCTTATGAATACGAACAACTGTCTGTAACCATACCGGATCGGGAGAACCGTTGGATGAACGGTCTGGGATTAGTAAAAGGCTATACCAAACTGTATGTAAAAAATATCCGTATCCACGGACAGGGAACCCTTTCTTTTAGCAATACACTGGCAGCAAGCAATCCCGGTGCACTGGTTAATTCTTTTACGAATGCCATGGAAATAAAAGACCTGCAGGGCAATCTCATCAAAAAGATCGCCTTTGATTATCAGACGGCCAATATCAGCAATCTGCACATCATTAAACCAGAGACGGATATCCCTGCCAATAAGCGCTTTTACAAAAAGCTGCTCAAAGGCATTAAAGAATATGACAATACACAGCAAAAAAGCCTGGATACCGCTATAGAATATAAAGATAACGCATCGTCGGGGTTCATCATCGATGGCTTTGGCTTTTTAAGCGGCTATTATGGTTGCAGAGATTATGTACACCCCAGTACGTATAAAACCGATTATTATACCCTTCAGAAAATCAAATATCCGACGGGAGGATCGGTGGTCTATAAATTTGAACCGCATACTTTTTCCAAAGGACTCAACTGGCAGGAAAATGAATTTAAAATGTTTAACTCTGACAACCATGTTTATGAGCCCATTGCTTTGACTCAGGTAAATGGCCAAACCTTTCAGTTTACCGCCAATGCCGGAGACAAGATTTTTCTTATAAACAAATATCCGGGCAATGTTTTACAGTTCTACAAAGGAACCACCCTGGCGGCTTCTGATCTGTTGATAAATGCAGTCAAAGCACCTTCCGGAAGTGCCTCTTTTGAAATGGCCTGTAAGGGAGCACTTTCGAATATCGTATTACCCGCAGCACCCAACAACCAATATACTTTACGGTACACCGGAGCAGGAGCCTCACCGTATTATCTGGGAGCGTATAAATTCCGCTATAGCGATACGTATTATGCATTCCGTTATGAGACGGGTATGCGTATTGCGCAAATGGCCTATTTTAAAGACAATGTGGCTAAAAACATTTTAGACACACCTTCGGGTGCCAACACAGCAGAAAAGCTCATCAATTTTACCTATCCGGGCAGTACACCTAACAGCAGCTCCGGACATGTGAGTCTTAGTTATTATAGTTATTTTGATGCAGCACCCAACAATCTGGTTTATGACCGGGTTGATGTAGAGGTGCGCGGTATCGGAAAAACCAGTTTGTATTATGATATTCCGGCTTCATTTGTGAAACTGAAACGAACAGACCTGAAACGCTCTGCGGTCTTCTCTGCATCGGGAGAGCTTCTATCCGAAAGCGATTATGAATATGAATATGGCAAACCGGCGATCAATGGCTATGTAGACGATACGGACATCAAACCTCATATCCGATCGGTTGTTACCCGTACCCGTCAATATGAAAACGGAGATGATGCCATTCAAAGCATTAGCAGAACACGCTATGACGATGAGCTGCGTCAGGTGGAATATACCAGTACGGAAGAACCGTTATTGGCGCGCAGCCAACAGGTGAATATGAAATACAATCAGATCAACAATACTATTGTGACAACCTCGCAACAACAGTTGATCAATGATGTGATGCGGGAACGTACATTGTATAGCTATGACACCGCTGCCAACCTGCTCAAAACCCAGTTTGGAACGCCGGAAGTTGCTCCTGAAAAAATCGGAGTTGAAAACACACACTATACGGCTGGTTTGCTCACGGGCTATATAGATGCAGCAGGCTTGCCGGTAACTTTAGTGTATGGATATAACAGCAGCCGTATTGTGGCCAAACTGGTCAATGTAGAGGCTTCTTTATACTACTCCAATAATACGGTTTATTTGGGCAGCCGTATCAACATTGGCAATTACAGCAATCAGACGGCGACCACGTATAACGAAACCAATCTGAAAAACGCACTGAACAATCTCAGAACGCTGTTCCCGGAGGCGATGGTAACCACTTACACCTACCGCCCTATGGTGGGTATTGCCAGCATCACCGATGCCGCAGGCAGAGAAGAACGCTACCAGTACGATGCCTTTAACCGACTCTATCAGGTAGTGAACCACGAAGGACTGGTAACCCAACGCTATCAATACAACTATAAAAACTAATCTGCTATGCTACGGTATTTCTTTATATTATTTACAGCACTGTCAGGTGCAGGGTTATACGCACAAAACGGTACCCATAACTATGTACGCGAAACCGTTTACAAAAACGGTTTAAATCCGGGTTCTCCCATATTCAATACTCCGGAGAATTTTGTTACCACAACGTATTATGACGGACTTGGACGTCCGATTCAGCAGATACAGCAAAACCAGTCTCCCGATGATAATAAAAACATCGTCACGCATATCGAATACGAAAAAAACATCGGTCAGATCAAAGAATACCTGCCTTTTACCAGTGCGGGAAAAACGGTGACGCAAAACCAGATCGGTGGCGGTACGCTTATCACCTACCATTCTAACTATGTAGAAGAGGCAAAAAATCAGACGCAGAACTTTTACAATACCGATAAATACGAATACACTCCGAATCCGTATGCGGAAAACCGTCTAGAGGTTTCTCCCCGCCAGCGCATAGTCGAAACCGGATTTCCGGGCAGAGACTGGAGTCTGGAAGACTATGACGGTGCTATTTCCGCAGACCAGCGCAACACCCTGCGTATGCAATACGATCTGAACAGACCCGATGAAGTCAGACGCTACCGTGTGACAACGACTTTTTCGGAGGGAATTTATAAAAACAGCATCAGTCAAGACGGCTATTATCCGGCGGCAAGCCTGACCAAAACCATTGTGCGCAATGAAAACTGGAAAGCGCAGGACGGGCGCAACAACACCAGCGAAGAGTTTAAAGATCCCAGAGGGCATGTGGTGCTGAAGAGAACCTATAATGATTATTGTGGCGATATTTTTTATCACATACACCTCTTCCAGATTAACCGCCATTGCAGCACTGGGTGTGGTGGGATATTCAATCTGTTTGATTTTTGTATTTTATGGAGCGCCGGATTTAGCAATGACGCAATTTGCTATTGATACATTGACAGTAGTTTTATTTGTACTCGTATTGTTTCGATTACCATCCTTTTTGAAATTCAGCAACCGAAAAATACAAATCCGTGATGCTATCATTGCTACAATTTTTGGAATTCTTATTTCATTAATTACTTTACAGGCACTTGTATATCCATCTGATAAAGAGGTGAGTAAATTTTATGCAGACAGTGCATACACACTCGCAAAAGGGAAGAATGTAGTAAATGTAATTTTGGTAGATTTCCGTGGTTTCGATACACTGATTGAAACTATTGTATTGTCTATAGCTGCCATTGGAGTTTACAGTATTTTAAAATATAAAACTAAAGATGGAGAAAAAACAGAATAATACGCATAGAAATATAGACTCAACCATATTGAGAACGGCAACAAACTATTTATTGCCTTTATTAATTTTGTTTTCAATATTTGTTTTATTAAGAGGCCATTACTTATCCGGAGGAGGATTTGTTGGCGGACTTATTGCTTCTATTGCTTTTGTACTTCATTCGTTTGCTTACAACACCCGTCGTACAATTGCTTTATTTAAATTTCCGCCTATGTTTCTCATTCCGCTCGGCTTGTTATTAGCATTTTGCAGCGGTTATTTACCTACTCTCTTTGGAGATCCTTTCATGACTGGTGTTTGGTTTGCAGATTCTGTAGTGGTAATCGGAGCGTTTGGTACAGCCCTGATATTTGATTTAGGAGTGTATTTAGTCGTAATTGGTGTGGTTTTGACAATTTTGTTTACCATATCAGAAAATGTGTAATAGAAAAATATAATGGAATTATTATTAGTAATATTAGTAGGAGTACTCTATTCATCAGGAATATACATGATGTTTAGAAGAAGTATGGTAAAATTGCTTTTGGGATTATTACTGTTAGGAAACGGAGCCAACATACTCATTTTTCTGATGGGAGGACTCACCAAAGGAAAAGCGCCGATTATTGACGCCAATCAGACTGAGTTTTTGGATGTGTATGCAGATCCTGTACCTCAGGCTTTAATATTAACGGCTATTGTCATCAGTTTTGCATTGACAGCCTTTGCGATTGTTTTATTAAATAAAGTTTACAGTACTACCGGGTCTGATGATCTGGATTCGCTAAACATCCAAGATTTAGATATATGACAACAAATTTTATACTTGCTCCAATTTTGATGCACATGCTTACGGCAATTATGCTGCTGTTTTTCTGGCAACGGGTACAGGCGCAAAAAGTCATAAGTATAATTGGAAACAGTGTAGCTTTTTTAATGTGCATACGTCTTTTCAATCTCACTATGGAGCATGGCCATTTGGTTCTACAGGTAGGAAACTGGCAGGCGCCATTCGGCATTACTTTTGTTTCCGATACTCTTAGTGCCGTTATGGTTCTTCTAACAGCGATCGTCTCTCTTGGAGTAGGTATTTATTCAACGGCAGGTATTAATGTCAGCAGAATAAAATTTGGCTATTTCTTTATTTATCATTTCCTTATTATGGGATTGTTGGGTTCATTTCTCACAGGTGATATTTTTAACCTTTATGTATGGTTTGAAGTAGTTATTATTTCTTCTTTTATTTTACTAACTGTAGGAGGGAAGAAGATGCAAATGGAAGGAGCGATCAAATATGTCACAATGAATATGTTGGCATCGGTTATTTTTCTTACTGCTATAGGAATTTTATATGGTATTACGGGAAGTTTGAATATTGCAGATCTTGCCGGAAAAGTTGCTGCTATAGAAAACAGAGGACTGGTAACAGTAACTTCATTACTCTTTTTTGTAGGATTCGGGATTAAGTCATCTGTGTTTCCATTGTACTTCTGGCTGCCGTCTTCTTATCACACACCGCCGTCTGCTATCGCGGCAATTTTTGGAGGATTGTTGACTAAAATGGGGGTATATGCGTTATTCAGAGTATTTACGGTAATTTTTCAACCCGATTATTTCACTCTTGTACTTTTTTCTGTAATTGCTATTCTTACGATGTTTACTGGAGCTTTGGGAACCATCAATAAAAGAAATATCAGACGTATTTTGTCATATCTTATAGTGTGCCATATTGGTTATCTTATTGCCGGATTAGGATTATATACAGAGCTGGCTTTTGCAGGAGTGGTATTCTATCTCATTCATGATGTAATTGTAAAGAGTAATGTATTTATGATTACAGGCGTTCTTTTCAAAATAAGAGAAACAGTAGATATGCAGCGTTTGGGTGGATTGTATAAAGACTATCCCAAACTCTCATTTGTGATTGCCATTGTGTTGTTTTCTCTGGTGGGTATACCGCCTTTGTCAGGATTCTGGCCTAAAATACTTCTTTTTCAGGAAGCATTTAAAGACGGACAATTTATTATGTTAGGCGCTCTTATCTTTGCAAGTTTTGTAACTTTATATGTGATTGCGAGATTGTGGGCAGAAATTTTCTGGAAAGATTCTCCTAAACCGTTGACAGAAGAGATCGATCATTTTGCACCTTTTTCTCTGAGCGGAAAAATTGCTTTAGTGCTGCCAATTGTAGCACTGGCCGGTGTTTCTCTTTTTATCGGATTAAATGCCAATGCTATAATGGAAGTGTCTAACCGAGCTGCCCATGAAATGATGAATCCGACTGTTTATATTAATGCGGTTTTAGGAACCAACAAATAAGAAACTTATGATACAGTATTTTTTACTAAATTTATTATTGACATTTGTATGGGTAGCCCTTACTGGGCAACTTAATTATGTCAATTTTATATTTGGGTTCATCTTAGGATTCTTGATTTTATGGATGCTCAAGAGAACTTCAAAACAGGATAAAGATTATTTTTTCAGAGTACCGAAAATCATATCTTTTATTTTGTATTTTTTTTACGATATGCTCAAAGCTAACTTTGAAGTAGCTATGGATGTTTTAACACCAAAATTTGACATGAAACCGGGTATTATCAAATATGAAATGGATGCACAAACCGATTTTGAGATTACCATGCTGGCGAACATGATTGCTCTGACGCCCGGAACTTTGGTCATTGATATTTCTAAAGACAAAAAATGCATTTATATCCATGGAATGTATCTGAGAGACAAAGAAAAATTTATCAAAAGACTTAAAGAAAGAACAGAAACTAAATTATTAGAAATATTGCGATAAGATGACAGTAGAAGAATATTTGATTTATGTAGTAATGCCTATTATCTGTCTATCACTGGCTTTTATATTTATACGATTTCTCAAAGGTCCTCAGGTAGTAGACCGTGTAGTGGCACTTGATTTATTGATTACGGTAGGGTAGGATTTATTGGTTTATTCAGTATTATTACCAGCAATGCTATCTTTTTAGATGTGGCGATGATCCTTGCGCTTATTGCCTTTCTGAGTACCGTAGCTTTCTCATATTATATATACAGAAGAAAAAATGATGACTGATATTTTTATAATGGCTCTGAGTACAATAGGTGCTCTTTTTATATTAATTGCATCGTATGGAATTTACAGAATGCCTGATTTTTATGCCCGTTTATCTGTAACGATAAAAGCAGCAACTATGGGTATAGGTTGTATACTGGCTGCAGCTGCGTTGCATTTTTCTGAATTTTCAGTAACCACCAAAGCACTTGCCATTGTTTTCTTTTTGTTTCTTACTTCACCTGTAGCCGGTTTTCTTATCGGACGTGTGGCCTATTTTACGGGAACAAAATTGTGGAAGCACAGTATTATAGATGAAATGCGAAATGATCCGGAAAGTTCTTGTGCTGTTCATGAGAAAAAGAAAGAAGAACCTGTGAAAAAGCCACTACCTGAAAAGGAAGAATAAAAAGTGTTTTTCTATATGTGTGTAGTGACATCAATCGGTTTAGATGAAAATAGTACCAACAATATTATTGCACACCGCGGAGCATGGAAAGAGTTTAACCTTCCGCAGAACTCAATAGCAGCTTTGCAAAAAGCTATGGCACTTCATTGTTATGGAGTAGAGTGTGATGTACATATCACAAAAGACAGTATACTCGTGGTACATCATGATGATGATTTTTTTGATATGCCTATTATATCAGCTACCTACAGTGAGCTGAAACAGAAATCTTCAATAAGTCTTTCCGTTTTACCGTTATTATCAGAATTTTTAGAACTCATAAAACACCATTTACAAACCCATCTCATTATAGAACTTAAGATTCCTGAAATTTGTACTTCTGCTGATAAAAAACGATTTGTAATGGCACTTTCAGCATTAATGAAAGATTACCAACAACCATTTTTATTCTCTTTTATTACATTTGACTGGTATACAGCAATTCAACTAAAAAAAGAATTGCCACACTTTAAAATATCATACCTAAATGGAGATAAGACTCCTGAAGAAATAAAAGCAAGTGGCTTGGACGGTGTTGACTACCATTTTACAAGATTTTTGGAACACCCGGACTGGCTTGAAAAGAGTAGGCAATTGGAACTGATTACAAATACCTGGACACTAAATGATCCTTTGGTGTTTCAAGCATTCCAGCAACAGACAATTGACTATATTACCACTGATTATCCTGCTTTATTTTTAGAATTATAAACTTACTTTGTATTATCTTTTTCAGAAAGCAATATGGGATATAAGATGCGCAGACCTTCAGAAGCACTTTTTGCAATAACACTAAGATTTTTGAAATGGACTGCTTCTTTAGAAGGATTTTTATCAATATAAAATTTAGTTGCATGATCCGGAGCATAGTCAATAAGTCCGGCAGCCGGATACACCTGTAGTGAAGTGCCAATTACCAATACATAATCAGCATTTTTAAGTTCTGTAATGGCATTTTCTATCTTAGGAACCGCTTCGCCAAACCATACAATTGCGGGACGCATCTGGTGATTATCAGGACAGGTATGCTGAAGTGTAATGTCAGAAGACCATTCCACTTCATACGATTCATTCCCACTGCTTTTTGCTTTCAGTAGTTCTCCATGCAGATGAATAACTTTTGAACTGCCACTTCTTTCATGTAAATCATCTACATTCTGCGTAATGATTACTACATCAAAATTCTCTTCAAGCTTCTTTAAAATATGGTGAGCAGTATTAGGTTGGACTTCCTGTAACTGTTTTCTCCGTAAGTTATAAAAATCTAATACAAGCTTCGGGTTTCTCGCAAAACCCTCAGGAGTGGCAACTTCTGTTATATCATGTCCTTCCCATAATCCGTCTGAATCTCTGAATGTTTTAATACCGCTTTCTGCACTTATGCCGGCACCGGACAACACAACCAATTTTTTCATTATTTTTCTTTTTTTGTAAGTAATAGTATCTTTGCATAATAATAATTACGCCTTACATGAATCCTAATATACCTTCCCATCTTTTTAAAGATATTAATTATTTGAATTATTTGGAAAATATTCTTACCGAGAATCGTAAAAATAATTTCTTACAGGTTTTGCAAAACAGAACCAAACATTTTACCATTGCAGTAGAAGATATCTTTCAGTTGCACAATACCAGCGCTGTGATGCGCAGTTGTGAGGTCTTCGGAATACAGGAATTACATGTGATTGAACAAAAATATGGAAAAACAATTGATAAAGAGATTGCATTAGGAGCTGAGAAATGGTAGATATTCACAGGTATAATTCTAATCAGTCCTGTGTAGATGAACTAAGAAAAAAAGGCTATCAGATTGTAGCTACAACTCCTCATACCGATGCACATTTTTTAGAAGATTTTGATATTACCAAACCTTCTGCTTTGTTTTTTGGAACGGAACGCTTAGGGTTATCAGAAGATATTATGAAGCAGGCAGATACTTTTATAAAAATTCCGATGGTAGGATTTACGGAAAGTCTTAATATATCAGTGTCAGCTGCTATCATCATTCAGGATCTTACAAATCGTTTGAGACGTTCAGATATTGCATGGCAATTATCAGAAGAGGAAAAAATTGAAAAAAGAATAGACTGGGCACGAAAATCTATAAAGGATATTGATTTTATTACGGATCGCTATATAAACCGTTGAGTTATTGTTTTTCATTTAAATATTTCCAATACCGTTTTGGTACATGTTGGATGTGCAATTTCATGTTTTTTACGTTCTGTAATATTGGTACTTTTAAAATAATCTTTCCAGAGTTGATCAAAAAGGGATTCTTTTTCATCAGCTACTTCCAATGCTGGTAGAAGACTGTTGATCTCCTGTGGCATAAGCTCAATTTCATGTACCTGAATACCGTCATAAAAGATTCCGTATTTTCTTTGTTCGTCATATATAAGCCATTGCTGATCTGCATAACGGTTTTTAAAATGATGCTGAATTAGAGGGAGTACATTAAAATCAGGTTTTATAACAGTATAAAATAGTCCGTTTTGGGCTTTTTTAAAACGGATAAAAGCTTCCATCCGATGTTTCTCACGCGATACATTTTTAGCAATTTTTGAAACGCCCATAACATCAAAATTTCCATAGTCTCCAGAGATATCGGTTTTGGCTGTAAAAGCATAAACAGCCGCATTGAAAATGTGTTGAAAAGCCACAGGTTTTTCAGATAAGTACGCTTTGTATAAGCTATTTATGAATGTTTTGTTCAATTGTTTGTTTAAGCCTTTTAAAACCCGCTTTGCTTTTTCTTCATCTGAAAAAATAGTACTGCTTTCATCAAAAGCAGACGGTTGATGATAGATTGAAGATACAATTTCTACTTGTGAGTCTTTCATTTCAAACCGTTCAAAAATACAGCACATAAGACCTGTAAAACTTCCGTCAAAAACGTAAATCTTCATTAAAATAAAAGGCTTAACTGATCAGGATTATTTTTCAGGTATTTGGACTGGCTTTTTTCAAGAATCCTTTTTTTAATATACATAGGCTCCGGATCGTTTAGCTGAAACCTGCTGTCAGAACAGCGCATAAAATATTTTGCCCGGTTAAAGGCTACTCCTAAATTTTTGAGTTGATATTCATGTATTCTTCCAAATTGGCGTGCCTGAACTATCTTCTTAGCTGATTTAACGCCGATTCCTGGAATTCTTAAAATCATTTTATAATCAGCGGTATTAATATCTACAGGAAAATACTGCGGATTTCGTAATGCCCAGCTCAGTTTGGGATCTACCTGTATGTCGAGATTCGGATTTTCATCATTTAGGATTTCCTGAACTTCAAACCGTAAAAGCGCATGAGCCAATCTGTCTGATACAGCCTGTTTTCACGTAATAATGGTGGCTGTGTACCGATAACAGGCATACGGCTATCTTCTGATATCGGGATGTATCCGGAGTAATAAACCCTTTTGAGTTGAAATTCTTTGTAATAATTACGGGCAGTATACATGATGTCTTTATCGGATTCATCTGAAGCTCCGATTACCATTTGTGTACTCTGACCTGCAGGAACAAATTTGGGTGTGCTTTTATGATACTGCGTTCGTTATTAAATTTTACAAGGTTATCTCTGACTACACCTAAATCTCTTTTTACTTCTTCATGTGATTTTTCCGGTGCGAGCAGCTTCAGGCCTGTTTCAGTAGGCATTTCTAAATTAATGCTCATTCTGTCAGCATACAGACCGGCTTCTTTTATCAGTTCTTCACTTGCTCCGGGAATTGTTTTTAAATGGATATACCCATTGTAGCGCTGCTCAAGACGAAGCTTTTTAGCAATCCTTACCATACGCTCCATAGTATAATCTGCATTTTTAAAAATACCGGAACTTAAAAATAAACCTTCTATATAATTTCTGCGATAAAAGTTCATGGTTAATTCTACAACTTCATCTACTGTAAAAGCTGCTCTTTGTACATCATTACTTCTGCGTGAAACACAAAAAGCACAGTCAAAAATGCATACATTGGTCAAAAGTATTTTAAGCAGAGAAACGCATCTGCCATCCTCAGTATAGGTATGACAAATTCCTGCACCGGTATCTCCAACACCGTCTTTAGTATTTTTTCGGTTGCTTCCGCTTGATGAGCAGGAAACATCATATTTTGCCGCATCGGCAAGTATTTTTAATTTCTCTCTTATTCTTTCTGACATAATTCCTTGACAATTAGAGCTAAAAAAAGTAGTCTTTAAAGAAGACTACTTTCTGTAAAGATATTTATTTTTCGGTATTAATTTGACATGTTGTGTCCTTTTTGGTCATCATCTACAAAAGACTGTACCATTCTTACCACATTCTCAACAATGTTTCTTTGTTTTTTGCATAGTCTTGTTGGTACAATGACATTTTATTGGCCAATGTTGAAGAATCGTCTGTTAATTGCTTATCACCAATATTAATTCTGATACCAATAACAGCATTATCCGGTACATCTTTAAATACAGATGTAAGATTACCTCTCCAGTCAAAATCTTTCAGATCGTTAAAACGATCCGCATTAATTGTCATCACCACTGTTCTCACAGTATCAACAATTTCAATTTCAGATTTTACTTCCTGCGCCTGTAGGCTTGAAAAGCCAAGAACTGCAAAAAAACATAGTACAAATTTTTTCATAATTAAATTTTTTAATGTTCTATTAAAGTTACGAATTTCTCTGTAAAAAAGAATGTGTTTTAGTTGCTTTTTTTCCGCATTTTCATATTTAAAAACTCTACCGCCAATGAAAATGCAATGGCAAAATAGAGATACCCTTTAGGTACAGCTCCTACTTTCTGTCCTGCTAATTCAGCCCCGGAGAGATGC
>NZ_JAUFQU010000005.1:0-13311 GCF_030409925.1 Paenimyroides ceti | reverse complement strand
GGCACAACAGGTGGTTGATGGAATATCTGATGAAAATATCGAAAGAAGTTTTGCGCTGCTTCCAAAAGAAATTCCTGCAAAAACAAATGAAGAAATCAAAGAAATATTAAAAATACGCCGTTCCAAACTGGTAGCCTATGTTGGGGATTTTTATAAAGAATTATCAAAAACGATCATTCTGACCGGTACTGATAAAAAAGATACGTTTCTTATTGACAAGAATGATGATAATACGGTAAAAGTCACCTATATACGTTCTAAAAAGAATGGAGATGAAGTACAGTCAGTCAACACATACGATGCTAAAAACACGAGAGAAATATGGATTTACGGCTTGGATGACAACGACCATTTTATTGTAAAAGGAAAGAATAATGCGATAAAAATCAGATTGATTGGCGGCCCTAACAATGATATTTACGATATAAACGATACAAAAAATGTAAAAGTTTATGATTATGCTTCAAAAAACAATACTTATACTGATGCCCGAAAAAGCAATCTTTTTTTAAGCAATATGTACAATGTCAATCAATATGATTACCGCAAGGTACCTTTAAACATTTTGAGCGTATTGCCCAATGCAGGTTACAACCCTGATAATGGTTTAAAAATCGGATTTAACGCTACTTACACTGTAAACAATTTTGTTCAGAATCCGTATTCACAAAAACATCATCTGAAAGGTAATTTTGCTTTTGCTACAAACGGAATTGAATTGGGGTATGAAGGAGCCTTTAAAAATGCAACTAATAACTGGATGTTCACCATCAAAGCAGATTTGACAGATAGCAATTTTACTCAAAATTATTTTGGTATAGGTAATGAAACGGTTAACAATGATAAAGTATTGGGAAAAAATCATAACCGTGTGCGTATGGAAACGTATAAAGTAGAACCCGGTTATAAATATGAAGGCCGAAACGGAGGCAGTTTTGAAATTTCCGGTGGGGCAGAATCCATTAAGATAGAAGACACGAAACATCGCGAAATTGACACAGCTTACGCTCATAATGAAAATCTGTATAAGGCACAACAGTTTGGTTTTGGAAAACTACACTATACTTTTAAAAATTACAACAATAAAAGTTATCCTACTCTCGGCTTCGGCTTTGATTTGGAATACGGGTTTAAAGCGAATCTCAAAGAAGCAAATGTTAACCACAATTATATAGACAGCAGACTTAATTTTGTTGTTCCTCTCAATCAAAAGGAAAGCTTTGCATTTTCCTCTACCTTCCTTTCAAAAATAATTATGGGTAATACCTATGAATTTTATCAGGGAGCGGCCATTGGTGGCGCTAAAAGTTTGAGAGGTTTCAGAGAGCAACGGTTTATAGGTAAACAATCTTTTGTACACAGTTCGGATATCCGTTGGCATATAGGAGACATTCGTCAGGGAATTGTTCCAATGAAATATGGTATGCTGGCAGGATTTGATTATGGTAAAGTCTGGGCTGTAGAAAATTCGAATAAGTGGCACAATAGCTACGGAGCCGGAATATGGCTCAGTGCTATTGAAACCCTTACTTTTAATCTGAATTATTTCAGAAGCAGTGAAGACGATATCATTACTTTTGGTTTAGGGTTTGCCTTTTAAATCTGTAAGTGTAATACGATACAGCTTTCCACCTTCTTTCTTTTTAACCTCATCAGAAATCCATAGTGTTTGTTCATCTCTGAATACTATGGATTCTTTTTGTGAGGTATGATTCAAATCATACATCTGTATGTTTTTTTCAGTAAAAACGTCATTTTCAAAATCGCTTATCAGCCACACTCTGGAACTGGACAATAAAGCAATTGTTTTCCCATCAGGACTCAAGGCAGCATCGGTTATAGCACAATGGCGGTAGTGATTGCAGCTTTTGAGTGTCGCAATGCGTTTGGCTTCGAACTTTCCGGGCTTATTAGGTATTTTATATACATAAAATGTACCGTCAAATCCTTTACTTCTGTTTTTTGTAAAAACATAAAAGTACTCTTTATGTACAATAAAAGACTCCGCATCAAAAAATAGTTCCGTATTCTTGGGAGGAAATTTTTTCTGTTCCGGATAGAAAAAAGATGTGGTTTGCAGAACAGCAGCCTCTTTTTTTTGCAGATCTGAATTTGCAATTTTATAAATACTCAGATCCGTTCTTTCATTTTTATTATTGCCAAAATCACCAATATAAAAATCTCCTTTTTCATCTTTTGTCAGTGCTTCCCAATCGTGATTATGAACCTCTTTTATAAGAACCTGAGATTTGATTTCTCCGGTTGAGTCCAGTCCGAATAAAATATTTTTATTTCCGCTGTCTTCGAGTACAAAAAGTAAGTTACTATTGCTGTCATACATCATTCCCGAAACTTCTTTCAGTTCGTTTGGAAACGAATAAACCTCCTGCAGTTTTTTTTCTGTCTGACTCTTACAGGATAGAAGGGATAAAAAACATATTGTAATAATGCTATTTTTCATGCTGAAATTCTTTAAAGACAAATTATGTTTAAAAAACATCTATTTCTTGCTATAACCCGATGAGTTAGGGAAAAATCAAGTAATAAATATCAATTATATAACTACTAAAACAAGGGTTTATTATACCCGTAAAAACAATATAATATTATTTTTTGTCTTTCTACAAGTTACATTTTTAATTTCAGAAATGTCTTTTTTATTAAGAATACTTCAGTAATGCCTCATAAGGATCACCTGTCAAACCAAGAAGTAAGCAAAATGCCGGCTCTGTTTTATAGCCCTGCTTTTTTAAGTAGATTACCTTTTGCCTGAATGCTTCACCTTTTTGCTCTAAAATACGCTGCTCAACAAGCAAATGCCGGTAGGCATTCTGCTTCATTGTAGGGATAGTCTGTCCAAAAATTTCTATTTCAAAATGCTCCGTATAAAAAGAGCAAATAACGGTTTCTGCAATATCGGTTTTTCTGTTCCGAATTGTAAATCCATTATATTTTGAAAAATTTTTATACAGTATTTCTTCAAAATAGGCTGCATGCTGAAAACAGCAGATAATATCCAGATCACTGCTGTCAATATCAACAGCAATGGGTATGGTACCCGTGAGTATGGGATCATAGGCATTCAGTATTTCCATAATATTATTTTCGGTCAATACCTGATATGCCCTCTTTTGCTTTAACGAGCCTTCTTTTAAATAGTCAATAGTACAAAATTTACTGTTCAATTATATTCCATTTAAGTTTTAAATACTATCCTTTTTTCCAACGTCTTACTTAGCGTCTGATCCAGTCATAATCTATGAGATGTGCTAAATTATTGGTTTCATTTCGTTCTGCATTAGAACGCAAATAGCTTCCTTCTGTGGTAGTGACCAATTCAACCTCTTCCCCTACAATCCAAGCAGATACATTGTAATCCCAGATCCAGGTCGTAGCTCTGTTTTCTTTTATTCCCAAAAGTAAAATAGCTTCTGCTTTAGAGATTTTTTCTAAACGGGTTGCGGTATTTTTTTCAACATCTACCGTATGAAACCCATAGTGAGTAATCAATTTGTTGGAATCTGTCCAAATTCCTGAAATTCTGAATAATGCCATAATTAGTAATATTTAGTAGTAGTAAGTTATTTGACTGCAAAAAAGTGAGAATAGCCGGATAAAACAAGAGGTTTGGTAGAGAAATTTTGAACAGCTCATTCCTTTATTCTGCAATATCAAATCCAAACTTATGGAATTAAAGGATTTTTACAAAAAAAACTTAATTTTTATGAAAAAAAAATAATCTTCAAACTAATAATTTTCCTTATAGCATTTATAATAAACTTGCAATTTTCATAAAATAGCATTATTTTTCATAAAATATCTTTATTTTGCAATGCGCTTTATCAAACAAACATCAAATCTATGAGTACTATTTTAAGATTATTCGATATTCCTTACTATCAGCAGAAAAATTATCCGCTAAAGAAGTCTTTTGTAACTAAATATGGTAATCAGTGGGTTGCTACTTCTACGGATGAATACATTGATAAAGCAAATGCGGTCTCCAGAGCTCTCCATGCCATGGGAATAAGAAAAGGAGATAAAATAGCTGTGATCACTTCCGCAAACAGAACAGAGTGGCATATACTTGATATCGGGGCTCTTCAAATCGGGGCTGTAACTGTTCCCATATATCCGACTATTTCAGCTGAAGATTACGAATACATCATTAAACATTCTGAAAGTACTTATGTATTTGTTTCTGATAAAGAAATATTAGCAAAACTGGATAGCATTAAATTTAATATTCCAAAATTGCGCGGTATTTTTTCATTTGATGAAATTCCGGGTTGCGCTAACTGGAAAAAAAATACTTGAGGCCGGATACGAAGCAAGAAACCAACAGGAAATAGAACAAATTAAATATTACATAGATCCTAAAGAACTGGCTTCTATCATCTACACTTCAGGAACTACCGGAAGACCTAAAGGAGTTTTACTCACCCATGAAAACATTGTATCCAATATTTTAGGAAGTGAACCCAGAGTACCTTTTGAGAAAGGCAAATATATCAGTCTGAGTTTTTTACCATGTTGCCATATTTTTGAACGAATGATTCTATACCTCTATCAGTATTTAGGTGTTTCTATACACTTTGCAGAGTCAATTGAAAAAATAAGTGACAATTTACAGGAAGTAAAACCGGATGTAATGACGGTCGTACCAAGAGTGTTAGAAAAAGTATATGACAAAATTTATCATAAAGGAACCGAATTATCCGGCATTAAGAAAACACTTTTCTTTTGGGCACTTAAATTGGGGCATAAATTTGAGCCTTATGGTGCCAATGGCGGTTGGTATGAATTTAAACTAAAAATAGCCAGAAAATTAATATTCAGCAAATGGCACGCTGCACTCGGCGGTAATCTCAAGCTTTTAGTATCGGGGTCTGCCCTCTTCAACCACGCCTGGCAAGAGTATTTGGTGCAGCAGGAATTCCCGTTATGGAAGGTTACGGACTTACCGAAACATCACCGGTTATTGCAGTAAATGATCAGAGAAATCACGGCTGGAAGATTGGAACTGTTGGAAAAATATTGCATAATATAGAAGTAAAAATAGCCGATGACGGTGAAATTTTATGCAAAGGTCCGAGTATTGCACAAGGATATTATAAAGAACAAGAAAAAACAGCTGAGGCCTATATAGACGGATATTTTCATACCGGTGATATTGGAGAAATTGATACACAGGGCTTTTTAAAGATAACCGATCGCAAAAAGGAAATGTTTAAAACATCAGGAGGTAAATATGTTGCTCCGCAAATCATAGAAAATGCCATGAAGCAATCTCGTTTTATTGAGCAGATTATGGTAATTGGAGAAGGAGAAAGAATGCCCGCAGCACTCATACAGCCTAATTTTGAATTCCTTAAAGAATGGGCCAACAGAAAAGGTGTTAATCTTGGATTCTCCTATGATGAAGTTGTAAAAAACAATCTCGTAATCGAACGTATTCAGGAAGAAGTCAATGAAATCAATAAAAAGTTTGGAAATTGGGAACAAATCAAAAAATTTGAACTCACACCTGAAATATGGTCTATTGAAGGTACAGAACTTACACCGACTCTGAAATTGAAACGCAAAGTAATACTTGCTAAATATCAGAAACTATACGACAAAATCTATAAAAAATAAAAAAAGGTTGTTCAGTGATGAACAACCTTTTGATTATCTTAAAATCTGTATCCGGCTTTAATACCTGCCCTGAAGACAAAATTATCAAACTGTTTGTTATCTACATCGCCTTTACCTTTTACCTCCCATTTCCAGTTAAAACCTATTGAAGGATCTATACTAAAACTTTTACCGATGTTTATCTTATATCCTAAATCTCCGTTTATTAAACTCCAGTAACTATACTTTCCGTCAAATTTCCCTATAGGAGTATTCTCATTGAAACTTGTACTGGAATAGGTCAGAAATGACTGACTGTAGAATCCGGAATAAGTACCTTTTTTAAAATAAGTCCGTCTTCCCAGTTCAATGGCAAAACCAGTACCGTCAACATTGATCGGACCGTCTTTATATTTCAATCCTGTAGCCGATATATTAATCAAAGAAGAACCATTTCTTTTGTGATTCATAAATGCATTTTCCCATTCCATACTTACTCCCAACATACCCGGTTCAGAAGCACTCAGGTTTCCGGAAATTGTGATCCCTTCACGATTATTATTAACGCCATCCTGAGCAAAACCTACAGTTATACTTAATAGCAATGTCATAGTTAAAATACAGTTTTTCATAATTTTTTATTTTTTATCATTTATATACTTTCGGCATTTCAAAAGCTTTGCCAAACTTTTAATATAGTGGTAATCTTCTTATAATTATTTTATAATACATTAAAAATCATTTCATTACAAAAAGTCTTTTTTTATTTGTAAATTAGATAGTAATAAGAAAAGAATAAATTTAACAATCAATTATTATGCATGCATACTAATTTTTTTTATCTTTGAGATACATCAATAAAAGTTTATGAAAGATAAAACCATTGATTATATCCTGAAATCTACCTGGCAGGCAGTTTCAAGAATGTATAATGAAGAGGCTTCAAAGTATGGTGCCACCATGGCGTTGGGATATGCTCTTTTAAGCATCGATAAACAAAAAGGCACGCCATCAACAGCTTTAGGGCCTAACATGGGAATGGAACCCACAAGTCTGACAAGAACTTTGCGTTCGATGGAAGAAAAAGGTCTGATTGAACGAAGGAAAAATCCTAAAGACGGAAGAGGGGTAAATATTTATCTTACAAAATTAGGAAAAGAGAAGAGAGAATTATCAAAAGAGACGGTTCTTAAATTTAATAATTCTGTTCTGCAACATATCACAGAAGAGCAATTAAAAAATTTCATTGAAGTTTCAGACATCATTCAGGAACTCATTAGTGAAAAGAAAATATTTAAAAAGATTAAACAACCTATAGAATATGAAAAGAATTATCAAAAAAGTAGCCGTCATCGGTTCCGGAATTATGGGATCCGGTATTGCAAGCCACTTCGCCAACATAGGGGTTGAAGTTTTACTTCTCGATATTATCCCGAAAGAACCCAATGAGGCGGAACAAAAAAAGGGATTGACAATCGAGAATAAATCTGTTCGCAACAGATTGGTTAACGATAACCTTACAGCAGCCTTAAAATCAAGTCCTTCTCCCATATATCATCAAACGAAAGGAAATTTACGAATCCCATTACTTCTTCGTACCATTTTACCCAGTTATTCATCTGATTCCAACCAACATTACCTACCATGTGGTCAATATACTTCAAGCCAACAGGTTCTGGTTTATAGTCCGATTCCCATACCTTATATCCCGGTAAAAATACACCGTTGTAATTTTTGCGTTCTACAAACATATGTACTGTTTCACCATAAGTGTAAATTCCGGCACGGACAACTTCACCAAACTCGTCTTTTTCAACAGTTGGCTCCATAAAAGACTTTGCTCCTCTTTTAATCGTCTCTTCATAGGCAGAGCGTGCATCTTCAACCCAAAGCGCTGCTACTTTTACTCCATCTCCATGTTTTTTCACATGCTCACCAATAGGAGATTCACTATTTAAGGCTGTAGTCAATACAATTCGGATTTTGTCCTGTTTCAATACATAAGACGCTCTGTCTCTGATACCGGTTTCCAATCCTGCATACGCCAATGACTGAAAACCGAATGCAGTTTTGTAAAAGTGCGCTGCCTGTTTTGCATTTCCTACATAAAACTCAACATAATCTGTACCCAATAAAGGCAAGAAATCCTGAGCTCCTTCAAATATTTTCTCTAATCCGAATTCTACTGATTTTAAATTATTGTCCATTTTAATTTTTTTAAATTTTGTTGTTTTGTTGTACTATGATGAGCAGCTTAATCCAGCCATGACTGATAATACTTCTCATCAGCAATTTTCATTGCTTCTTCTGTAACCATTAAAGGCTTAAAGGTGTCCACCATTACAGCTAATTCTTGTGTGTCTTTAGCCCCAATACTTCTCTCTACAGCTCCCGGGTGTGGTCCGTGCGGAATACCAGCCGGATGCAGTGATATATGTCCTGGTCCTATATCATTTCTACTCATAAAATCACCGTCTACATAGTAAAGTACCTCATCTGAGTCAATATTACTGTGATTGTAGGGAGCCGGGATAGATTCCGGATGATAATCATATAGTCGCGGAACAAATGAACAGACAACAAAGGCATCTGTTTCAAAAGTTTGATGTACTGGTGGCGGTTGATGGATTCTTCCTGTAATCGGTTCGAAATCATGAATTGAAAAAGCATACGGATAGTTATAACCATCATAACCAATCACATCAAAAGGATGTGTTGCATATACCATATCAAAGATTTCATCCTGTTTTTTAACTTTTATTAAAAACTCACCTTTTTCATCATACGTTTCCAGTTTTTCCGGACGGCGGATGTCTCTCTCACAAAACGGAGAATGCTCTAACAATTGTCCGAACCAGTTTCTGTAACGTTTAGGGGTATAAATAGGTCTTCTCGATTCCACAATAAACAAACGATTATCTTCCGAATCAAAGTCTATCTTATAGATAATACCTCTTGGTATGAGAATATAATCACCGTATTTGAAATCAAGATTTCCTAACATTGTACGAACGACTCCTGTACCTCTGTGGATGAAGATCAATTCGTCAGCGTCGGTATTTTTATAAAAATATTCCTGTGTCTTACCGCTTGGAGCAGCCAAAACAATAGTACAATCACTATTGGTCAGTACCGCTTTTCTGCTTTCAAGATAATCAGCAACCGGATCTACCTGAAATCCGCGAAAACGGTATGACTGAATGTTATTTGCTTTTGCAATTTTAGGAGCTACACTATAAGAACCCTTGATTTCCTTTACCTGTGTAGGACGATGTTCATGATACATGTTAGTAGACATTCCATCAAATCCTATAGTTCCGAACAATTGTTCGTAATAGAGATCTCCGTTTGGTTTACGAAATATAGTATGTCTTTTCGGAGGGATATTTCCCAATTTATGATACATTGGCATAACGCTATTCTTTTAGTTTGTTTATAAAATACCTAATAAGCAGGTGCTTCTCATTCAGGATTTCTCTTGATGAGATATTTAAGATGTGATAAAAGTCCGTTCCAATTTTTCATATCTAACAAAAATATCTATTTTTTTTTCGACTAACAATAGATACCTGTTAATTTTAGAAGTTTTTGGGAATTAAAACCAAAAACCAACACTAAACCATGTGTAATGGTTTCTGGTATCGGGAGACCAGCTATGCTTAATTTCTATAGGTCCGATAATTGCCTGATATCCGTAACCGATGGCATAACCATTGAATTTTGGTTTTGAAATCCAGTCAGAGTATTGAAAAATATTGTTGCCTATCTGTGCATAATTAGCCGCTATGTTGAGATGATGTTTATTAAAAACCTCATAGTCCACTCTAAAAAGCACTTTTACATAGGAATCATCAAATACACTCAAAAAATCATATCCATAAAATTGTTTAACATTATAAACGGACTGAAAACCATATCCTCCAAAAAAGTACTGTAGAAAACTGGAAGATTCACTACCGATAGTAGCACCAATTTCTGCTTTTGCTTCAACACTAACTTTATCAAAAAAAGTTCTCACAGTTCCTAATTCTGCATTGATCTGTGAGAAATTCTTAAAATTTCCTGTATAATCTGATGAATGAAAGTAGTTTTTATATTCTGCATTAAATATTACACCTTTACGCGGAAAATATTTGTTATCATACGTGTCAAATACAATATTTCCGTAAGCAGATAAATAATGGCTTTTATCTATCCACGGCATATCAAAAATCAGATTTTTAATATCGACCTGATTGAATTTATGCTCCAATCCTACCGCGACAAGAAACTGATCTCTGTAAAATGTTTGAAAATAAAGACGGTTAGTAACATCTACAAGATCTAAACTCAGACTGTTAGGCAAAGTAGGCAGTTCTATAAAGTTGCTTGTGATCGGACGATTGATATTACGCGAAATCTTGTTGAGCTTAGACTGAAAACCAACGCTCCATCGATAACCATTATCTACATAATAATTTAAATTATAACGAAACTGATCACCAACTCCCAAATCAAGCGAAATAACATCATTTTTAAACAAGAGCTTTTTTTGAGTAACATTGACTAAAGCAGCACTTTTATAGAGGTTATCAAAGTGTAACCCAAATTTAAGATAGCGCTGGGTTTTTGCTTCTTTCAGGTTTAATTTCAAGACATCTCCGCCGTCTTCTTCAGCAAAACTGTATACAATACTGCTAAAGTTCTGGGTACCATTCATATTATTAATTCCTGTAGAGAAGTTATCAAATGTTAAGGTCGTATTTGGTGTAAACTTTAGCTTTCCATATACATAACTCGAAGTAAAGTTTTCCATTTCATTAATTTCTACCCTTGATATACACAGATCCCCTTTGTATTTTTCTCTGAAACTCGGAGGGTTGTTGATGTATTCCGGACTTCCCATTTTTTTGAACTCCTCAGTAAACGGAGCTGCTGCTTCGATTCCTTTTTTTATAATATCACTTCCTTCTCTAAAGGAAATCACAGAATATCCTTTGATATCGGGTTTTATGTATATATCTGTTTCCCGAATTTTACGACTCATATCCTGAACCATTGAAAAGTTCGAGATCTGCAATAAAATATCTGATGCTCCTCTGATATCTTCTCTGTTTTTTAGCCCATCCTGAACATCAACTCCAATAACAATCTCTGCTCCCATTTTGCGCAGTTCATCTATCGGATAGTTATTGGCCACCCCACCATCAATAAGCAATTTACCGTCTATTTCTACCGGGGAGTACAAGGAAGGAAATGCACCACTTGCCAATATACTTTGAGGTAGTATACCCTTATCCAGAATAACCTGCTTACCGGATTCTATATCTGTAGCAATACATAAAAACGGATAGCCAGTTTATTGAAATCTCTTTCATGCCTTACATGCAGTAACAGCCCTGAAAGTAAATTATAATTATACATTCCTTTTGATAACGCAGCAGGCATTCCTATTTTAAAATCATCAAAAGGAAGCTGAAGCGCATATATTTCATCATTTCTTTTTTCATAAAATGATTTCGATATTCTCGGAATATAATCCTGCAATAAGGCTTCAGTATCTACATTTTTAAAGATTGAATCAAGTTCACTGGCGGTATATCCTGAGGCGTATAAGCCTCCAATGATGGCCCCCATACTTGTACCCGCTATATAATCTACTTTTACGCCGTTTCTTCAAGTACTTTTAAAACTCCAATGTGCGCCAGCCCTTTCGCACCTCCGCCACTTAACACTACCCCTACTTTTTTTCGCTGATTTTCCTGTGCTTTTGCTACACTAAAACTCATTATCACGCATAAAAGAAAGGTAAGTGTTTTCATGTTTATTTATTTTTAAAGTATTCTACTACTTTTAATGTTTTCGATTTACCGATTACTTTTTCTATTTCTGTTTGCGGAGCCAGCTGTAATCTTTTTACAGATTTGAACTCAGCCAGTAATTTTTCCATTGTTTTATCACCTATTCCGGGAATCTGAGTAATGGTAGACTGGATGGCATTTTTACTGCGCTTATCTCTGTGAAAGGTAATACCAAATCTATGAGCCTCATTTCGCAGGTGTTGGATTATTTTTAATGTTTCTGATTTTTTATCAAGATATAACGGAACGGAATCACCCGGATAAAACAATTCTTCCAGACGTTTGGCAATACCTATTATGGCAATTTTACCCCTTAATCCTAAATCATCTAAACTTTTTAACGCAGAAGATAACTGTCCTTTACCCCCATCAATAATAATCAATTGTGGCAATGGCTGCTCTTCATCCAACAGCCTTTATATCTTCTGTACACCACTTCTTCCATAGAAGCAAAATCATTTGGACCTTCTACCGTTTTTATATTAAAATGACGATAATCCTTTTTACTCGGCTTTCCGTCTTTTAAATACAACACAGGCTGCTACCGGGTTTGTTCCCTGAATATTGGAATTATCAAAACATTCAATATGTCTGGGTTCAACTGACAAACGCAAATCCTTTTTCATTTGTGCCATAATCCGGTTCGTATGTCTGTCCGGATCTACAATTTTAATCTGTTTCAGCTGATCCAGTCGGTAATATTTTGCGTTTCTTTCTGATAAATCAAGCAATTGCTTTTTATCGCCCAACTTAGGAACTGTAATTGTAAATTCCGTTCCTAAATCTACCTCAAAAGGTACAATAATTTCCTTAGATAATAAATTAAATCTTTCCCGAAGTTCCACTATTGCCAATTGCAACAGATCGACATCTGCTTCATCTAACTTTTTCTTTAATTCAAGTGTATGAGAGCGAATGATCGCTCCGTGAGCAATCTGAAGAAAATTGACATACGCCATGCTTTCATCAGAAACAATAGAAAAGACATCTATATTCGTAATGCGCGGATTGACAACAGTTGATTTGGACTGATAGTTTTCAAGAATATCTATCTTCTCTTTAACTTTCTGAGCTTCCTCAAATTTCATATCCTGAGCAAAATGTGTCATTAATGCTTTAAACTCTTTAACATTTTCTTTAAAGTTCCCCCTTAAAATATTTTTTATTGCCTTGATCTTATTTTCATAAGAAGGAAGGAGTTCCAATTCTTCACACGGTCCTTCACAATTGCCAATATGATATTCCAGACATACCTTATATTTTCCTTTTCGTATATTTTCAAGGCTAAGATCATACGTACATGTTCGCAACGGATATAGTTCCTTTATTAGGTCTAATAGAATATGTGCTGTTTTTACACTCGTATAAGGACCGAAATAATCTGATCCGTCCTTAATCATACGCCGCGTTAAAAATACTCTGGGAAAAGGCTCGTTTTTAACACAAATCCAGGGATAGGTTTTGTCATCTTTGAGCAAAACATTGTACCTCGGCTGCAATCTTTTTATAAGGTTATTCTCTAATAGAAGCGCCTCGCTTTCGTTTGGCACTACAATGTGCTTTATCGCAACAATTTTACGAACCAGCACATTGGTTTTCCCATAATCATGTACCTTATTAAAATATGAATTGACTCTTTTCCGAAGATTTTTTGCTTTTCCAACATACAGGATTTTGCCGTCTTTATCAAAAAACTGATAAACACGGGTTGGTCAGGCAAGGTCTTTATTTGTAACTCTATCTGCGAAAATTGCGTCATTTTTTGTTCTTTAATACAACAAAGTTAGTTTTTATATAGCAATAAAAGATATCCGTTTCTTTGTTTTGATGAATATTTTATAAATTTAAAAAACTC
>NZ_JAUFQU010000004.1:0-19750 GCF_030409925.1 Paenimyroides ceti | reverse complement strand
ATATGCCTTTGTATTGTTCTTATCAGGTTTAACTTTTGTTTCGTGTTCAGACGATGACTCCCAACAGCCTTGATACAGAGAAACCAACTGTTCAGATTGTGAGTCCTACTGTTGATCAAGGAATAGAACCGGGACATCAATCAGTCTTAAAGCTCTTTGTCTGATAATGAAGCTTAGCAAGTTATAAACTTGAAGTACACAGCGCTGAAGACGGTCATCAGCATAAAGTATCAAACTGCCGTTAACGCTGTAGAATTTCATTATGAACAAAGTTTTACCATTGAAAATGGCTCAAAAACCTTTGAAGTAAATCAACAGATTCCGGTTCCAGCCGATGCGAAAGAAGGACATTACCATGTGGGTGTCTTTTGTATTGATAAAGCCGGTAACCAAAATCAGCAGTTTATTGTGATTTATATTGGTGAAGAGCACGATCACGCACATTAATAGATTAAAAAGACAGCTTCGGCTGTCTTTTTTGTTAAAAATGTTTTTTTTATAAATTAGTTTATATCTTTGGTTTTTAAAATCAATGAATATGAAAAATTGGATATACTTATTTATCTTGATCTCATCTGTAACTTTCTTTAGTTCATGTAGTGATGATGATAGTGCTGAAAAAACTAAAATCGAAGTCAATAGCCCTACAGAAATGCAAATCTACAAACCCGGTGATATGGTATATGTAAAATACTATCTGAAGGATAGAGTGGGTATTTATCAATATAATGTTGAGATTTATACAGATGAAGATGTATCGTCTTTTTTTACTGTCAAAAAAGAATTTGGATTTGATGTGTTGATAAATGAATTTACAGAAAGCTTCAGTTCACTAATTCCTTTGAAAGGGACAAATGGTCAGCCTCTTTCGGATGCTGTTTACAATGTAAAATTTTACAGTGTTAAACAACAATAATGTCATCACAACTTTCGTTAGAAAATTTAAGATTGTAACTCCACAGGGATAAAAACTTTTTTCAAATTAGAAATAAAGTGGGATTTTTGTTGGAATGATCAGGATCATAAATAAAAAATTAAAGAAAAAGAAAATGAAAAAAATCAAAATGTTTTTATGTGTAGTAGCAGGCGGGCTTGCTTTTGTTTCTTGCGGAAATGATGACGATTCAGGAAGCAGAGAAGTTATAAAACTGCCTACAAAAATTACTACTACGGCAAGTACAGAAACGTATGCGTTTGAATACGATAACCAGAATAATCTGAAAAAGTATACGTATAACTTAGGAAGTAATAAAACGGAAGTAGTATTTAACTATACAGACAATAAAGTAACACAAATTTTATCGACTGATTATGTAAACGGGAGCAGCAATTTTACTTTGGTTTATACCGTAATCTATGAAGGTACTTCTAAAGTTCGTTTACAAAGTCAGGATAACTCTTCTATCGTGTATAATTTAGACGCCAATGGTTATGTAACATCAGAAGTATATGATGGAGATACCATCAGTTTTACGAATGATGCAAGAGGTAATATTACCAAAGTAACCGGTTCTGAAGGGGATGTAACACAACTAAGCTACTCCAGTTATAAAGGAATTTTTAGCGGTATAAAATCGAACAGATGGACCATTCATCTGGTTGATGATAACGGATTTATTGCCCAGTTGAGTAATGCCGTGTTATCTTCTAAATATACCGATGCAGATGGAGAAGTAAATACAGTGAGTACTTATGAAGGGTTTGTAAATGAGTATCCGACAAAATGGAACTTTACTGAAAGTAGTGAAGCAGACGGAACAGAATCTCAGGTATATACAATTACATACAAATAAGAGTTTTACATTGCGAAAGATTTAAAAGGTTGCCTGAAAGGGCAACCTTTCTTATATTTGCTCATTAACTAAACGACTATTATATGAAAAAAAGTGTTGGAGGAATCCTGATCACCATGTTGATACTGTCATCATGTAATAAAAAAGAAACAGTTGACACAATGGAATTAAAATATCCTGAAACAAGAAAAGATACGGTTTCTACTACTTACTTTGGAGAGAAAGTATCTGATCCTTACCGATGGTTAGAAGACGATAGGTCTGAAGAAACTGCGGCCTGGGTAAAAGCGCAGAATGAACTGACATTTGGATATTTAGACAAAATTCCTTTCAGAGAGGCTTTAAAAACGCGTATGGAAAAAATCTGGAATTACGAGCGTATCAGTGCTCCTTTTACAGAAGGAGATTATACCTATTACTATAAGAATGACGGATTACAGAATCAGTCTGTTCTTTATAGAAAGGATAGCTCTGGTAAAGAGGAAGTTTTTCTGGATCCGAATACTTTTTCAAAAGACGGCACACTTCATTAGCCGATATTTCTTTCTCTGATGATGGTAGTCTTGTCGCCTATGCAATATCCGAAGGGGGAAGTGACTGGCGTAAAGTGATTGTATTACAGACAAAAGATAAAAAAGTAGTAGGTGAAACACTTGTAGATGTAAAATTCAGTGGAATGTCCTGGTTTAAAAATGATGGGTTTTATTATTCAAGTTACGATAAACCGACAGGAAGTGAATTGTCTGCAAAAACCGACCAACATAAATTATATTATCATAAACTGGGTACTTCTCAAAAAGAAGATAGAGTCATCTTTGGAGCCGAACAAAAGCGCCGATATGTTGGCGGATCGGTAACTGAGGATAATAAATATCTGATCATTACTGCGGCTAATTCTACCTCAGGTAATGAATTGTATATGAAAGATCTTACAAAGGAAAACAGTCCTATTGTTACAGTTCTGAATAACTTCGATACAGATAGCTATGTGATCGACAGTCAGGATGAAAAGTTATACATTGTTACGAATCTAAATGCACCGAACAAACGTATTGTCAGCGTATCTGCAGCTAATCCAAAACCGGAAAACTGGGTTGATTTTATTGCAGAAACAGAAAATGTACTGAATCCGAGTACTGCAGGAGGCTATTTCTTTGCAAACTATATGAAAGATGCCGTTTCACAGGTAAAACAATTTGATTATACAGGAAAATTAGTAAGAGAAATCTCATTACCGGGCTTAGGTACAGCGACAGGATTTGGAGATAAGAAAGAGGCAAAAACGATTTACTACTCTTTTACAAATTATACGACTCCTGGAACCATTTATTCATTTGATGTAGCCAATGGAGCTTCAAAAGAATATCAGAAACCTAAGGTAGATTTTGATTCTTCAAAATATGAATCCAAACAGGTATTTTATACCTCTAAAGACGGTACAAAAGTCCCTATGATTATTACCTATAAAAAGGAATAGAATTGAACGGTAAAAATCCTACGATGCTATATGCTTATGGAGGTTTTAATGTAAGTCTTACTCCGTCATTTAGCGTAGCTAATGCAATATGGATGGAAAACGGAGGTATTTATGCTGTTCCTAATTTACGGGGTGGAGGTGAATACGGAAAAAAATGGCATGATGCAGGAACGAAAATGCAGAAACAAAATGTATTTGATGATTTTATTGCCGCAGCTGAATACCTTATCAAAGAAAAATATACTTCATCTGAATATTTAGCAATACGAGGAGGATCCAACGGAGGATTATTGGTAGGAGCTACTATGACACAGCGTCCTGATCTTATGAAAGTAGCTTTACCAGCAGTAGGTGTATTAGACATGCTGCGTTATCATACCTTTACTGCCGGAGCAGGGTGGGCATATGATTATGGAACAGCAGATGACAGTAAAGAGATGTTTTCTTACCTTAAAAAATATTCACCGGTTCACAATGTAAAAGAGGGGGTTTCTTACCTGCTACGATGATTACAACCGGAGATCATGATGATAGGGTAGTACCTGCTCATAGTTTTAAATTTGCAGCGGAATTGCAGGCTAAAAACAAAGGTCAGAATCCAATGTTAATCAGAATAGACGTGAATGCCGTCATGGAGCAGGTAAATCTGTTGCTCAGACCATTCAGGAAAATGTAGATATTCAGGCTTTTACATTATATAATATGGGAGTCAGAAAATTAAAATAGAAAGATACAGACAATAAAAAAAGCGAGGGTTAAACCTCGCTTTTTTTTCCTTTAATTAGTTTTTGCTTTTTCTAACGTTTTGTTATATTCATCTTTGATGTCTTTCTTAGCTTCTTTCGCTTTTTCATCTACTTTGTTGGAGAAGTCTTTTACATCCTCTTTAGCCTTTTTAGCAGCTTCGTCAATTTTTTCTCCTGCTTTATTCAGACCTTCTTTTGTCTTATCAGCAGCATGCTCTACTCCATCTTTGGCATCATTATAAACTTCAGTTGTTCCTGTTTTTAATTTCTCCCATGCCGTTTTAGACTCATCAACTGCTTTTTGAGCAGCTTCCTGAGCTTTTTTATCTCCTTTAGCTTTTGCATCAGCTAAGTCTTTTTCTGCTTGTCTTAATTTTGCTTCTGCATTATCAATCTCAGCCTGTACTGCCGGATCTACTTTAGTCTCTTCATCAATAACAACTAAAGTATCTTTACCATCCGTCTCTGTTGTAACGGTAGTTTCTTTCTTACAAGATACAACACCTAATAATCCAATAATGGAAAGACTTAAAAATACCTTTTTCATAGTTTTTTGTTTTTAAATTATACATTAAAGTTAAGAAATATAAAATGTTTTTTACAGATTTTAATAAAAAATTATTATTTCAGATAATAATCCGGATTAGGATAAAGATTCATCTGCCTATTTATAATACTCTTTCTTCTGTTGATATAGCCAGATGAATTAGTTGCTTTATATTTTCTCGGATTTGGCAAAATTGCCGCAATAGCAGCAGCTTCCTGTTTCGTAAGATTTTTAGCAGATTTGTTGAACCAATGTTGAGAGGCAGCTTCAATACCATAAATACCATTGCCCATTTCAATCGAATTCAGATAAACCTCCATGATACGCTCTTTGCCCCAGATCACTTCAATCAAAACTGTAAAGTAAGCTTCAAAGCCTTTTCGGATATAGCTTCTTCCGGGCCATAAAAAGACATTTTTTGCCGTTTGTTGTGAAATGGTACTTCCTCCCTTTACTCTTTTGCCTTTTTTGTTGTGTGCATAAGCTTTTTCAATGGCTTTCATATCAAAGCCGTTATGAGAAGTAAACTTACCGTCTTCACTCGCAATAACTGCTTTTTGTATATTTATAGACATATTGTCAATAGATACCCAGTCGTGTTTCCATACTATTTTTTCGCCACTCACGGTTTGTTCAAAAGTTCTTATGAACATAAGAGGAGTAAACGGTACGGGAATAAACTTAAATAAGAAAACGGAAAAAATCGAAATTCCGAAAAAATATAAAAGTACTTTTAAAATAAATTTGCCTGTTTTTCTAAGCATTTTTGGTGATGAATTTATAAAGCAAAGATATTTGAAAATATGAGATACAAAAAAGGGAAACAAATAATTTGTTTCCCTTTTTTTATGCTACTTTTTTTCTTTTAAAAGCTTTCATTAAAATTGGAGTGGTTGTTAGTACCACCAGTATAATGATGATGTATTCTATATAGTGCGTCAGATCAACTCCGTGTTTATCCAATAAATATTTATATAAATAATGTCCTGATAAGATTAGGGAATAGGCCCATAACAATGAACTTAAAATGTTGAAAAGCATAAATCTCTTAAAATCCATTCGTACTATTCCGGCAATAATTGGAGCAAATGTTCTTATGACAGGAAGAAAACGCGCAAAAATAATGGCTCTTCCTCCATGTCTGTCGAAAAAAGCTTGGGACTCAATAAGATATTTTTTCTTAAAATAAAACTATCTTCTTTACTGTATAAATAATTACCGCTTTTGGCACCAAACCAGTAACCGAAGCAGTTTCCTAATATACCTGCGAAAGCTACAAGACCAGCCAATGCGCTGACATTAAGAAAATCATTTTCGATATACACGAATTCTTTCATTAAATCAACACTGTAGATGCCTGCTAAAAAAAGCAAACTGTCTCCGGGTAAGAAAAAAACCTGCAAATAATCCTGTTTCGGCAAATATTATAAAGAGAACAACATAAATTCCTATTTTATGTCCGGCTAATTCTAAATTGATATAAAACTCGGGGTTTATCAAATCAGCCAATTGAAATTTTCCATCAAGGTTTTTACTTTTGTATGTTTCGCTTGTAAAATTATTCATTATTTTTCGTTTTTCCTTCATTTATATAAACAACCAATGAATTTTTAAGTTTTTTTTATCATTTAATAATACTGCTTCATAAGCCAGATTAGATATTTCGTTTTAAATGCTTAATTTTAGCGATTGATAAAATAATTACAAATGAAAAAAATTCTGATTTTAACCTTAAGTATTTTAGGGATAAATGCTCATTCACAGCAAAAAGTTATGACGAAAGAATTGTTATGGCAATTGGGGAGAGTATCTCCAATAGGTTTATCTGAAGACGGTAAATACCTTTATTATAAAGTGGGTACGCCTGATGTAGGTGAAAATAAAATCAACACTGCCTATTATAGTGTAAGCATCGATGGTAAAAGAGTAAAAAATCTTGAAAATGCAGATGGCTTGGTAGCAGATAAAAATACAGGACCTGGAAATGAATATGTTTTATCGCATGAAGAGGTCAAAATAACAAAGGTTCTTGGAAAAGACTACTATGAAGGAGTCGAAAAATCAGATGTTTACATTTATGATGAACTTGATTACAGACATTGGGATACCTGGAATAACGGGACATTTAATCACGTTATTTTGACCAATAAAAAAAACACAGGAGAAAATTGATTTACTCAAAGATGAGCCGTATCATTCTCCTCAGAAACCTTTTGGAGGAGATGAAGATTACATCTGGTCTCCTGATGGCAAAAAAGTTATTTATGTATCCAAGAAAAAATTTGGAACAGCTTATGCTCTGAGTACAAACACTGATTTATATGAATACGATATAGATACCAAACAGACTAAAAACCTGACAGAATCTAATCCTGGATATGATACACATCCTTCTTTTTCTCCAAATGGAGATCTTACGTGGTTGCAGATGAAACATGATGGATATGAGGCAGACAAAAATGATATAATCGTTCGTCACAGAGGAATGGATATAAATCTGACAGCAGCATGGGATGGTACTGTTGACAGTTATGTGTGGAGTAAAGATGGTAAAAAGATCTATTTTACAGCACCGGTTGATGGTACAGTACAATTGTTTGAAGTCAACTTTCCGGGGGTTACAAAAATAGCGGTAAACGTAAAACAGCTTACTAAAGGAGACTTTGATGTAACCGGAATTGTCGGTTTTGTTGATAATAGAGTAATTCTTACCCGTACCGATTTCAATACAGCAACTGAAGTATTTTCGTATGATTTAAAATCAAAAAAATGGCTGCAAATCACCCATGTGAATGATGCTTTGTATGCCAAAATAGGAAAATCAAAATTTCAGAAAAGATACGTTACTACCACCGATGGAAAAAAAATGTTGGTATGGGTAATACTACCTCCAAATTTTGATCCAAACAAGAAATATCCAACCTTGTTATACTGTCAGGGAGGACCTCAGTCTGCATTAACTCAATTTTATTCCTTCCGTTGGAATTTTCAATTGATAGCCGCTGAAGGATATATCATTGTAGCGCCAAACCGTCGGGTATGCCTGGTTTTGGTGTTGAATGGAATGAAGCTATTTCTAAGGATTGGGGAGGGCAACCTATGCAGGATTACCTTACCGCAATAGATGAGGTTTCAAAAGAACCTTATGTTGACAGCAAAAGATTAGGAGCTATCGGAGCAAGTTACGGAGGATATTCTATCTATTATCTTGCCGGAATACATCAAAACAGATTCAAATCTTTTATAGCACATTGTGGCGTTTTTGATTTAGAGTCTATGTATGGAACTACAGAGGAAGTGTTTTTTTACAAACTGGGATTCAGGAGGTCCGTATTGGGAGAAAGACAATGCTGTAGCAAGAAAGACGTATGCAGAATTCAACCCTAAAAATAAAGTAGCAAACTGGAATACGCCTATTCTTATTTTTCATGGAGGAATAGATTATAGAGTACCGATCGGACAGGGACAGGAAGCTTTTCAGGCAGCTCAGCTTTTGGGAATAAAAAGCAGATTTGTTTACTTTCCTGATGAAAATCACTGGGTAACCAAACCGCAGAATGCAAAAGTTTGGCAGGGAGAATTTTTCAGATGGTTAAAAGAAACGTTATAAAAAAAACGGGAGGCAAATTTGCTTTTTCCTCTTTATATGGAGAGAACTTGTCTGTGACAATCCCATAGTCAACTTACGGGTGCTCAAAGATAAAAATCTGCAGATCGGAACCATTATGAGTTTTATTCTGGGATTTGGTCTTTTCGGTTCCACATTCATCATACCGCTGTATACACAATCCATCTTGGGATGGCCTGCTACCGATGCGGGAATGTTGCTCATTCCGAGTTCCATAATGACGGGACTGATGATGCCGTTTATCGGTAAAATGATTCAATCCGGTGTTCCCCAGAAATATATGGTCGCTCTGGGCTTGTCCATTTTCTTTGGCTTCTGTTTCATCATGTATGGGCAACTTACCAATGACACAGGTTCCGAACATATGTTCTGGCCTTTGATATTGCGGGTGTAGGTCTCGGATTACTGTTTGTTCCTGTAATGACCTTATCGCTTTCTACCCTCAAAGGGAAAGCCATTGGTGAAGGAGCATCATTTACAGGGATGATGCGCCAACTTGGAGGTTCATTTGGTATTGCGCTCATTACTACCTTCATAGCAAGAGATTCGCAACACCACCGTGTAGATTTGGTTTCACACCTCAACGACACGAGCTTTGAAGTACAGCAGCGCATCACTCAGTTGCAGGCAAACTTTATAGGAAAAGGATTCAGTCCCAATGAAGCATTGGCAAAAGCCTACCAGTTACTTGACTTTTCAGTAACCAAACAGGCAACTGTACTTTCCTATATGGATGTATTCTTATACCTCGGTGTTATGTTTTTACTCTGTGTACCCTTTGTATTAATGATCAAACAGGGAAAAACCAAAGTAGACCCGTCGAGTATACATTAGTGTACAGTCAAAAAATAAAAAAAAGGAATCTCTTTGAGACGGGATTCCTTTCTTGATTAAAATAATTGCAGAAGTAAATTTACAGTAAATGTGATCCATTGGCTCCTGCAATAAAAAGGGATTAAGAACAGCGGTATCTGTAAAAAGATACCGCTGTTTGTTTTTATCATTTTCTCTACTGAATCCTAAAGAAAGATCAACGTTTTGATACAGCAGATCGTTCATACTTTTGACGATTCTTTCCGCTTTTTCACCATCTTCATGAGCCGAATAAATCCATCGGATGATACGCTGTTGTTTTTCAGATGTACAGCGCATAAAAGCTTCATAAACTCCGGGCTCTTCTTTAAAACATAATTGCAGTTCCTCTGTTATCTGATCCGGCAGTACATCAGCATATAAAATAACATGAACCGAATCACCGGCTGTCTTTCGAATTTTTTTTCGGATTTCTGCCTTTACGGGCAAAAAAAGACTTCCATTGCCCATAGGCTGTAAATGATAACCGCTGATTTCAAAATCATCAATATGGCCGCTGACTCTCACCCATCCGAAAGCACGGTTCCGATCCGGAGCAATTTCGGGAATCCGCACAAATGTCCACCCGCCTTTACCGGCAAATTTTTCAAGCAAGTATTGCTTATCTGTTAGTGGTTTCTGATGCATTTGCGTTAGTTATTAAGCGATGAGATACCAAAAATCCAGTTGCAGGTCTTTTTCATCCATCATTCCCAACAATTCCCTTCCCCAATACGTATCGAAATATCCATGCAAATATTTTTTGTCTGCCCCAGTGTTGTTCCAAAAGTAATTTCTGAACCGCGTCCTTCAGCAAGAGTTCCTAACAAATGAGCCTGTGTATTTTCAAAACGATAGAGGTATTCCTTTTCCAGATAGTCAGAAATCTCTACTAACTGGCTCCATTCTTTATGCGGCTTTAAGGAAAAAGTACCGCATTCCATACAAGAGAAAAAATCGGGAACTTTAAAATCCGTTTTATGGATCTTATGGAATTGTCTTTGCACACTCAGCTCGTCAGTCAAATAGAATAAAGAAGACTGTTCGTCTGATTTGTTTAAAAGTTGCTGTACTGCTTCAAGATCTTTTTCTTGCTGCACAAACAATACATGGGCATATACGCCTGAATAATTCCGGACAAGGCAGTGAAAAACTACTCCTTCCATTTTTTCCAGTTCTGTTTCAAATTTCAAAACGCCTTTCAGCAGTTCATCATGGGTTACGGTTTCTTTTTTTCTGAAATGGATCATTTCCATTCCATAGGTTGAATCATATGATTTACGCAGCATTCTTTATCTGTTTAATTAGTAATACCGCAAAATTATCCGTCACAGATGACAGCAGTATGTCAACTGTTTCCCAATATTTTTTCAAAAAATAATTCTTTATACAACCTTTACCCCACCAGACTAACTCTTAAGATTAGCTTCTGTCTGTAACTGATGATGGGTAGCGTGATAGGTCATGAGATACATCATTTCGCGAATGCTCAGAGGTCCCAGCAAAGGATGCGGCATTACCAACGTATCCAGTTCTTCTTCTGTATAATCCTGTAACAATTGACCAATCCCGGTGAGCAACTGTTCCGTTTCGGCAGTCGCTTTGTCGCGTTCCTCGCTATTAAACGCTCCGGGTACAAAACGTTCCGGGGCTTTGCCTCCGTTTGCAAGAGCTTCTTTATACCTGGTGATCACATGAGCTTCATCCATCAAAGGACGGTTGAGCGTACCGAATTTTTCTCTGAGAAAATCTTTAGAAACCAGTGCTTTTGCGATGGGTTGCAGACACAGATATATATGGCTGAGCTGCTGACCTGCATTCCATTTACCTGATTTTGTATGCATAAAAGCCTCCGGAGAAAGTGAGTTTACATACTCTAAAAAAAGCCGGTGTGTGGCATAAAATTGTTCAATGAGTTGCTGTTGCTTCATAATTTTTCTGATTTTGTTATCGCAAAAGACTTTTTTCGTAAACACTTAATAATCCTCTGTTGCTGTATAAATATATAAAAAAGGGCTGAAAATAAAAATCTTCAGCCCTTATAGAATTGATTTACAGCCGTAAATCATTATATCTGTTCTTTATTAAATCCCCATAAAAGCAAACGGAGCTGCTTTTACAAAAGCTTTTGATGTTTCCCCTGCATACGTTTCATTTTTACTCAGGTTCAATTTCTTTACCATTCCTTTTTTACTAAAATCTATTTTTTTAAGATCTACCCAAAAAACATTTGGCGTTTGTACCGTTTCAAAATAATATACCAGATTTTTATGATCTGAAACTGATCTCCATCGCGTAGAAGAGATATTCGGCTCTTCATGAGACGAAATTCCGAACGGTACGGAACAGTTACGGATCACGCTAAAAACACTTGCAATCACAGCTCGTGTATCAGCCGTCTGCGGAATGGCATTGATATAATAAGACGCTCTCACAAACCGGTCAGCTGCTCTGTTGGTACCCGGCAACATGATAGTACCCGGAATACCCTGCCAGTATTTATTTATGGCAAGCTGATCTTCAAAAATTGGGGAATTGGTCATTACGGTATACGACGGATCATGATGAATGACTAATTTACCGTTGATGTATTCAAAAATGGCATTGTCACCTGAAGCATCGGAAAGGGATAAGTGTAAGGTTGTAAATTTTGTAGTTCCTGGTATATAATCAGAAACCACAACAAATTCTTCTTTTCTCAATACTTCTACTGCTTCTTTTACGGTGGCAAAATTATCGAGTACATATTGAGCCCAGGCAGAAATCGCCAGTCCTTTTTCAGTTCCTTTCGGATTGTAAGAAGGATATTGACTCTCTACGAGCCACAACACATTGGCTACTAACCCTTTTTCATTCATTCCATCAGCGGTGGCTATGTCCCATGCACTGGCAATAACACTGCCATAAAGAGAAGTCCACTTTACAGAATTAGGACCTACATTACCCTCGCGTTGCATTCCTCTCGGAAATACCCATAGATTGGCAGCGATTTCATCTTTCCAATCCATTGAACGCGCAGTAACTACGGTATTTTGAGGGCCTTTATAAACAACCCGTGTGCAGGCATCTGCTTTGGTGCTGCCAAAAATAAAAAACAGAGAGAGTGCCCCTCCTAAAAGTTTTGCGTACATTTTTTCCATGGTCTTTTGTTTTTATGGTTTACTGTTTCTATCAAAACAGTATTATAAAGATAACCAAATACGCCTTAGCAACAAAAGGAATGTATGTGTAACAACTCATTTATTCCTCCAATTTTTTAAACCGGGCTTTAATTTCTTTGAGCTCATAAATCGCCGGAACCACTTCTTTTCCGCTTCGGTCAATAAAGCCATAGCCGCCGCTTATATTTCTTACGAGTGCCTGATCTTTGTGATAAACGCCGAATTTCTCAATCTTACGGTACACAGAAGGTACTACTTCTTTGCCGCTGCGATCGATAAAGCCATAGCCGCCACTTCCGTTTTTAACCATAGCCCAGTCTTTTTGATAGACATCATAGGCATATACCTTTTTATATTGTGATTGTGCAAAAGACCACATCGGAAGCACTAACAGCAATAATAATAGAATTTTTGATTGCATATCTTGAAATTAGAAAAAAAAAGATAGTAAATATTAGCTTCTGATTAAAGTATTAACTGTAATATTTTTTAAATATTACAGTTAAATATTACTATCTACATCCAACATTACAGTCCTCGCTATTAAACCAGCTTCCTCCGCGATATTCCATATATGGAGTTTTTCCACGTGGACATCGTAATGATTTCATTGCAGCTTGACATGCTTTTAAAGCTGAATCACTTAACCTAGAAGGTTTATCATTTAATACAATTTCTGACACAACTTCAATGGTTTTAGCAAGAATGAACATCGTAGGCAATTCCCATTTTATCACTTTATCTCCCAAATTTGAATTGATTTCTTTATCAGCTACATTTTTATAAACAAAATTTCTATAATAATTGTCCTTAGTTTCTATATTGAAGGTTATGTACCCATTTTTATGATCAATAAGATCTAATACCCTAAATCTTTCCGTAGGATTAAGTTTATTTATTATTAAGTAATTTCCTTTTTTTTCTTCTACCATATCAAATTCAAAATTCGAAAATTTAAATTCATATATAAATTTACTATCTATTTCCTTTCTATAGAAACCGTCACTATATGTGTAAACGGTGTCACCATAGAATATCTGAAAACTATCTTTATCATTTTCAGAGAAAGTTGACTTTGAAGTATTAAATTTTTCATCAGATGATTCAGACATATTATCAGTCATACTACAGCCTTGTAATACCATAGATAGAAATGTTAATAATAGAATTCTCACATTTAAGCTTTTTGAGTTTTTAATTTTTCCCATGTTAAAGTGTTTTTTACAATTTTAATAGTTGCAATTAATAATTTAAAAAATACAGGTATACCGCTGTAATCGGTTTTATTATTTTACAAAAGTTCTGTAATTGAGTTGATGAATTATTTGGTAGATTAAACAGACAGATGTATGAAGTTATAGTAAACTACTATTTTTATCAATCTATTTTCAGTAAAGATAGTAAAAAAAACACACGGAAGAGACAAAATCGCTTCAAAGTTTTCATTTATTAGTATTATGTACACAAAAAATTGTTAAAACGATACTTATAACAAAAAATAGATATATTTTAATACTTAAATAAAACCAAAATTCAATTGCATATAAAAGCCCTGCAGTATTGCAGGGCTTTATTGTTGCTTTCCCTCTTGGGCTCGAACCAAGGACTGTAACCTCTTTGTTTACAAGGGTTCAATGTATCAGATATTCGTTAGCGACCGAATAGTACGCCTTTTTTATATATAATAGTAACCAATAGGGTTACGTTGTCAACTTATTTTGCAAGATTTATAGCATCGCTCTACCGATAAGAATAATATAATAGTTTCTATGTTTTAATATCAAACTTAGAGTTGCGCAACAGTTACCGATGTTAGCAGAAGTAATTATTCTTTGTCAAATATTTCATCATCATCTGCTGAATCTTCCCAACCTGTCCAAATATTTTTTAGAACAAGTTTGCTTCCATCATAAGATACGACTTTTCTAATCCAATCTCGAGGTGGACACTTTTTATCAATATTTTTTGTCAACGTTGCAACAAAAGTATTTTTATCAATCCATTTCAATCTCATTGTATCTGGATCCATTGGAAACATTTCATTTGTCCATGAAATTGTTTTAGAATCAATAAATTCAAATCCTGCATAATCAGCTCCTTCTAGAATGAATTTCCCATGTAGTTTTTCTGAAAAATCAATTTCATTAATATTCTGATCAAAAATTCTATTTTCTTTAGTGTTTGATTTTGATTTAGAAATCGGGTTGTTTTTACTCCTATCGATTATTAGACTTTTAAAATAAAATCCAAAAATAAAACCAATAATCAACAATAAAACTATAACCCATTTTTTTTTGAATTCCATATTTGATCTGTTTTTGATAGTATTTCTGGTAACAGGTCTCATAGTGACGGAATAGAAAATCTAAACTTTCAATCTTGCACTAAGATAGGCAACAGCCTTTTATTATTTTCTAAATTTATGAAAAAAGGAAATATAAAAGACCGCTGCGACAAAAAAAGAAACAAAGTTTATAGCTTGCCTTAACTCGCTATTTTGCCAAACTGATGTTAGCGGAAGTTTTTGTTAATGTTTAGTTCTTCAAGATGTACACCACTGTTAGCAATATCATTCATTTTCATTTCTTGAATTGATAATTCATATTTATCTGGTCGTACTTTAGCAATTTTAAGACTTTCAATTTTATACCCTAGTGATGCGAATAATTTAAGGATTGTATATCTGTCTTTGGGAGTAGATTTACATCCAAAAATCACTTCTTTTATCGATTTTCGATTTATTTTAACTAAACCTTGTCCTTTTTTAATTAATCGAATTTCATTTTCATACTTCCATTTAGAATACTTATTTGATAAAATTGTAAATCTTAATTCATCAAGTTCTGTATGTGAATAATTAAAAATTTCAATAGGTTTATCTGAATAATTGACATTTAAAATTTCAGGTATAAAGCTGTTATCAAAACTAAGATTTTCGAATTCGTATTTTATACACATTCCTTTATGATTATTTGCATAATGCCCCCACATTAGTGGACAACTTGGAGTTAATGAACCACAAGATATTCCAGTTTTTTGATAATCTATTAAAAGAAAAATGTAATCATAATACATTTTAACTTGTAGAAATTCAATGTTAGCATTTAATAATTTCTGTAATATTTTATCATCTGAATAGAATGCATATAATTCAATTATTTTATCATTAAAGTTTTCAATTTCATTTGAATACAAATCTTCAGAAAATAAATTTAACTCACTGAGTGTTTTTAGTACATTTTTAAATTCTTCAAGTTTCTCTTTATTTTCATTATTTAAATTTATTAAAGAAGAAAATTCTTGAACTTTTATTTTTAGATAATTATAGAATTCTATAACTTTTGAAACATCTGATGATAAATTAAATCTTGGATAACTGTCAAAAGGATCATTAAAATTTCTTGGGTTTGTAAAATATAATTCGTTATTAATTAATGAACTAAATAGGTTTTGATTTATAGTATAGTATTTATAAAAATATTCCAATTTCATTTATTTACGAGAGTTTTACAAAATTTCTGCTAACGTGCCTGTAATTTGCGCAAGTTGCAGAATTCAAAGACAAAACTTTAAATTAAAAACCAACTTAAGCAAAAGGCAACTAATTGGATAAATTTAAACAAAATATTCAATTAATTGCCTTTTGCGGAATTTATCCTAAAACTTTAGTTCCGCCTCAAACCCGCAATTTTGCAAAACACATGTTATAGGCTGTTGTTATTTTTATTTATTTTCTCGAACTAAATTTCTAATAATAGAATATCCTTTATTAGTTAATTTACCATTTTCTCGTATTAAAGTATATTCTAGTAAGTCTTGGTATAAGGGTGTACCAATCTTATCCTTCTCATTAGTAGGTAAAAAACTGTCTATTATTTCTTGAGCTTGCTCTCTATTAAATTGTTCTAAGTCAATAGCTAATCGCATTATATATCTCTTCAGAAAACTTGTCAATCTATCTGGAATACTTTCAGACAACACATCATTCTTCTGTCTTTCTAGTTTTGATTGAAGTATTCTTAATTCTCTCTCTAGTTTTAAAATTGTACTTTCTTTCATGAAAAGAGATTTCTTAATATCTTCTTTTTCTTGATTTTCCAGTTGAGATTTTTCAAGTAAATCCTGTATAATTTTATTACGTTCCTTTATTTCTGAATGCAAGGTTTGTTCAACTTCTTTTTTATCAGTTTTGGTTTCTTCAATGTCTTTTGCTACAGTTGGTGATTTATCTATCTTATTAAGTAGTCCTTCATATCCTTTATCTAAATTTTGAAGTTTTTCTCCAAATCCAGCTTCTATTCGGCCAAGTATTGTTGAAATATCTTTTGTAAATTTATAAGTGTTATCATAGAATTGGTTACTACTATCATTTGATTTAAAATAGAACATCATAGATAACACTATTGAAAAAAAAGCTAACAAAAAAGATAATAGTATTGTATAATCAATATTGCCAATTGCAATCGAAATATCATTTGTGAAAATCTTATATGAAAGTAAAACCAAAATAAAACAACCACAAATAAATTTAAATATTATCCAAAGTTTAGTTACAAGTTCTTTATTTTGGGAACTCATGGTATTTTTATCTTCTTTGTTTTGTTTAGATTCCATAATTGATTTGGTGAAGTTTTTTTACAATTGCCTATAACATTATTTTTTACGAAACAAAACACTAAATGTTTCGCAAAACCACATCTATAGGCGTATTTCATAATTTTAACTACAAATATATACTTTTTTAACAAACTAAATCAGACACCATAAAATTATTTTTGCAAACAGATAAATAATTAGTAATAAACCAAAATGTTATCGTTTTGGATAGCGAAACTAACCGTGAATCCATTTATAAATTACAAGAGCCCCTAGAACGAGCTTTTATTGATAAGTAAATAGATAATCTGATATTTGTTTTTCTTCTATACAACAAAGTATAAAGAAAAACAAATTACATCTAACGAACTATAACTTACGATAACCCTACCGATTCAAACCGATAGATTGATAAGTAGCAAATACCAATAAAAACCAAAACTCAAAAACCAGCCAACTTAGCAAGATTCCATACTAAAAAAACCTGCATTACTCTACTTTTTATTGTTGCTCCTCTCTTTGGGCGCGAATCAGATGCTCAACTTTAGTTGCAATCGCTTTATTGTTGTGGCAAAGTATCGGTCTGATTTTTCAATATTGCTATAATAGCATCAGAAATTTCAAAAATCCTGCCTTGATAATTATTGCCTAAAAGTATGATGTCAAAATTATTCTCCAGGTCTGAAATGATAATGGCCTCATAATTTCCTCCTCTCCCATCGTGCCTGTGTTCCATTAATTGTTTGTTTGTCCATCTCGTTTCACCCAAAGCAGATTGCGAATCTTCCTGAAAATGTTGACTTAACTCGTATATGATTTTTGGCTTATTATTGTATAGGAATGAAGTTGATTCAAAAATTTGAGCAAATCAGTTGTCGTAATAACAACTCCACCAACCAAAAAGTCGGGTTTGTCATCCACTAATTTATTATTAAATCCTTTTGTAATGTTTTTATCCTTTTCAATCGGAGTAATTTCAGCTGAACTAATTTTGTAAGGCTCAAAAAGGTATTTATCTACATAGTCTTTGTAATTCTCACCGGTAATTTTTTCTATAATAGAGAGCCTTAAGAAAAAATTGTTGTTATTGTAATCATATTGTGTTCGGGTTTAAAATCAAGGCTATCTATTAATTTTAAATCTTCAAAAATATCCTTATTGCTTTTAATTTTTTTCCAATTGATATCAGGAATTCCACTTGTATATTGCAGCAAATCTTTTACAGTTACATCATTTGCCCATTTTGGTAATTCAGGAAAAAATTTGGAAATGTTGTCGTTCAGTTTAAGCTTTCCTTTTTCTTGTAATTGCAACAAAGCAATAGCACTGAATTCCTTTGCAATAGATCCGATATTGAATTTGAAATCATTTGTCAGGTTGGTTGTCTTACTTGCGTCTGTATACCCAAAAGAGGCATTATAAATTATTGCATTATTTTTTGAGACAAGGACATTTCCATTATACATTCCATTTTCATTTGACTCTCTCATCAAGGAATCAATTTTATTGGCAAGATTGGTCTGCGCAGAGACAAGATTGGTAAAAATATTAGGAGTATGAAAATGGAAAACAATCCTTTTTTATGGGTCATAATTTATGGTATGAAAGATAACGTACCGCAGCTTAGCGAAGTAGAGAAATAAGACAATTTAAACTTCAAATATTCACCAAAACTGAGCAACACATTTTTATTTTTTAAATTTATTAATAAAAAATGAAAATTGCGAGAACGAAAAAAAGGAAACAAACATTGAGAGAAACCTTTACTAGCCTTAAAACAAATACGATGTTATAAGCAGTTTTAATTAAAACCTACTGTACGAACACCATATAGTTGATTTTTTAATTCTTCAAATTCTATATTTGAAATTACTTCTCTATTTCTTAAAAAATATAAATTATCTAACTGCGGTTCTTTTGGTAAGTTTTTGTCAATTTTACCATACTTTTCTAACAAAAATTTATTTGAAGACTCAATGATGTTATTTGCAAATTCTTTTACTTCATTTTTATTGTTATTTGTAAAATATAATTCAATATTATTTTCTTCAAATGTTTGAATTGTTATTATACGTTTTTTAGATTTTAAAGCAATAAAAAAAAATATTATAGATATAATTATAGGCTTTATAAAAGTACTATAATCCCATTCTAAAAAAATTAAACCTAAACCTATTATTAAAGAAAACACAGACAAAAAAAGTAAATTGTTATTTATTGTAGTTTCTGTTTTAATCTTATTTGATATGTTCTCATATGAAACCTCAAATTCTGAGGAGTCAAAGATAGAATTCCTTACAATTTTTAAGCTCGAAACTTTCAGTTGAAGGTTTTGTTTTATAAATAAATTATTATTTTTTAATTCCATTTTTTTCAAAAATTGCTTACAACGATCCGCGACTTTGGGATAGTGACGGACATGAGCGTAATGAACTGACGTAGTAAAATTGAAGCGAAAAGTTTCAATTTAGTGACACAGTTAGCAAACACCAATTAATTGAATAAATTTAAGAAAAAGTCAATATAATTGGCTTTTACGGAATAGAAAGCCGAAACTTCAATTTTAGCCTTAACCCGCCATTTCGCCAATCAGATGTACCCGTTGGTTAATTATCATTTTATTTTTACTTCGAAAAGTACCTTTTTTATCTTTAAGAGTAATTACAAATTTATCTTGCTTTGGAATTTTTGTCAATTTAATTATTTCTTCATTAGGGTATGGTTCATATATAATTAAACTTTCATCGATTTGAGGATTAGATTCATCCCATTCGTAGTTATCTTTAATATTAAATAAGGAATCTTGAATAACTAAAACGCCAAGACCTTTATTTTTATTTGCAACATATAGTTTATTATTTATCAGAAGAATATCTTTAATATTACCTTTAACATTATAATCCGATGAAATTGCAAAGCTCTCTTTTAAATCCAAGCCTTTGTAAATAGT
>NZ_JAUFQU010000003.1:0-16477 GCF_030409925.1 Paenimyroides ceti | reverse complement strand
AATTTAAAATTGATTTTGCTTTTTATTTTGATCAATTATCGGTTTTATGGTTATTATTTGTAACGGGAATCGGATCATTGATACACCTCTACTCTACGAGTTATATGAAAGAAGACGAAAACTTTCATAAGTTTTTTGCTTACCTGAATTTGTTCGTGTTTTTCATGCTGGTATTGGTTACCGGAAGCAACCTTCTGATCATGTTCATCGGTTGGGAAGGAGTTGGTTTATGCTCCTACCTGCTCATCGGGTTCTGGTATCAGAATCAGGAATACAACAATGCTGCTAAAAAAGCATTTATCATGAACCGTGTCGGAGATTTAGGATTTCTGATCGGAACTTTTATCATTGCATATTCATTCGGAACCGTAGATTTCATGGAACTTCGTGAAAGCTTATCCGGTGGTATTGCTACTTCAACACTTGCTTTGCTGGGCTGTGCAAACCTGGCGCTTTTCATCGCTGCTACAGGAAAAAGTGCGCAATTACCACTTTATACATGGCTGCCGGATGCAATGGCAGGACCAACACCTGTTTCTGCTCTTATTCACGCAGCAACAATGGTAACTGCCGGAATTTTTATGATCACACGGCTAAATTTCTTATTTGATCTTACACCGAATGTCCAACATCTTATCGCTGTGGTCGGAGGTCTTACTGCTTTGGTAGCTGCCTCTATCGGTCTTGTTCAGAATGACATCAAAAAAGTATTGGCCTACTCTACTGTTTCTCAATTGGGACTTATGTTTATGGCACTCGGATTCGGAGCTTATGAGATCGCCGTTTTCCATGTCATCACACATGCCTTTTTCAAAGCATGCCTTTTCCTTGGTTCAGGTTCAGTGATACACGCCATACACGGTGAGCAGGATATGCGCCATATGGGAGGATTAAAAAATGTGATGAAAATAACGTATGTTACCTTTTTAATCTCCTCGTTAGCCATTTCAGGTATTCCTCCATTTTCCGGATTCTTCTCCAAAGATGAAATTCTTATGGTGGCTTTCCACGAAAACATCACTTTATGGGTGATCGGTTCTTTAGCTTCTATCATGACTGCTTTTTATATGTTCCGATTACTATACCTGACGTTCTTCAACAAATTCAGAGGTACGGAAGAGCAAAAACATCATTTACACGAAAGCCCTGCAGCAATGACAATGCCGTTGATCATCCTTGCAGTATTAGCAATCATAGGCGGAGCCATCAGTTTACCGGGCAGCAGTTGGTTAAACACGTATCTTGCTCCTGTAATCCTTAACAATGCAGCTGCACATCCGCATCATTTGGGAACTACAGAATACATTCTTATGGGAGTAGCTGTAATAGGAGCCTTAATAGGTATCGGAATTGCATACAGCAAGTACATCAAAAAACAGGAACTGCCATTGAATGACAACCAGTCAAACGGTATTCATAAAGTATTGGTAAACAGTTACTATATAGACAACATCTATAATTTCTTGATTATTATGCCGCTTAACATTTTAGGGAATTTCTTTAAAAAAGTAACGGAAGTAATAATCTCCGGAGTTGTTTTCGGGTTTGCAAAATTTGCAGACGAATTGTCTTATCAAGGAAAAAAAGCACAAAACGGAAATATCGGATTGTATTTATTTGCATTCGTCATCGGTGTCTGTGTGATTATTTATTATTTATTCATAGCAAGATAATTTATATAAAATGAACGTAACATTTATCTTACTTACTCTACTAATCGGCGCTTTGCTTACTTTAGCTTCCGGCAAAAAGTTGGCACATACAACAGCCCTTTTATTCAGTATTCTCGGTTTTGGTTTTTCGCTGTTTTTATTAAATCAGTTCAATAATGGTACAGATATCTCTTATCAGGTACAGTGGATTTCAAAACCAAACATCTCTTTTGCTTTAAAAGCAGACGGACTAAGCATGTTGATGGTTTTGTTGAATACTTTTCTAACACCAGTCATCCTGCTTACCACCATTAAAAAAGATTATAAAAACCCTCATATTCTCTACGCTCTGGTATTATTCATGTCATTTGCTATGACAGGTACTTTCCTTGCTACAGACGGGTTTCTTTACTATATTTTCTGGGAATTGGCTCTGATACCAATTTTCTTTATTGCCCTATTGTGGGGTAGTGATACATGGGAAGTGCGTAAAAAAGCAATTCTTAAATTCTTTATCTACACCTTTGCAGGATCGCTCTTCATGCTTGTAGCTTTCATCTATCTGTACCAGAAAACAGGAAGTTTTTTATTAGCAGATTTAGTAAACACTGCTTTGAGTTCAACAGAACAAACATGGATATTCTTAGGCTTTTTCCTTGCATACGCTATTAAAATCCCTATTTTTCCTTTCCATACCTGGCAGGCTGATACCTATGAAAAAGCTCCGGCTATAGGAACGATGCTTTTATCTGGAATCATGCTGAAAATGGGAATTTACTCTATCTTACGCTGGCAGTTACCTTTGACACCAAATATGAATGAAGGCATATTAAATACCGTAATCATCCTTTGTCTTATCGGTGTTATATATGCTTCTTTAATTGCTTTAAGGCAATCCAATCTCAAAAGATTATTGGCATATTCCTCTATGGCGCACGTAGGCCTTATTGCTGCGGGAGCATATACTTACACAACAGACGGATATCATGGTGTAGTATTACAGATGATCGCACACGGACTGGTGATCGTAGGTCTCTTCTTTCTTACAGAAATTATTTATGCAAGATATCAGACTTATACCATCAGAGAAATGGGTGGTATCCGATCTCAGGCAATAAAGTTTACCTCTTTTTTCATGATATTCATGTTCGCTTCTATCGGTTTACCGGGAACTTTCAGTTTTATCGGAGAATTTACCATACTATACAGTTTATCTCAGATAAACCTTATGTATGCACTTTTGGGAGGAACCACCATCATACTTGGTGCTTATTATATGATGAAAATGTTTCAGAAAGCCGTTTTGGGTCCGCAAAACAAAAATACGTTTGCTGATTTAAATACAAACGAATGTCTGATATTAGCTGTATTAGCTGCTGCAGTTATCTTTTTCGGACTGTACCCAAAACCACTTACAGACCTCTTATTCACATCGATTGTATAACAAATAAAGATCAAAAATGACCCGAAATACGGTTTCATTTTAATAAAATAGACATATGAATACATTAATTGCTTTAGCAGGATTAGCCGTTTTAATATTGGTTTTAGAAATAATAAACCTGCGTAAAATTATTGTACCGCTTACTATTATCGGTTTGTTGGCTGCGTTGGGAATATCAATCTGTGATATGGCTAACGAAGCAGGCTACTACCACAATATGATTGTTGTAAACAAATCAAATATGCTGTATACAAGCCTGTTTATTGTATTGACGGTTTTTATAGTAATGCTTAGTGAAGACTTTTACAAGCCGCATTATGATAAGATTTCGGATTATGTATCCTTAAAAATATTTTTGTTGATAGGGGCTGTTTCCATGGTAACCTTCGGAAATCTGACCATGTTTTTTATCGGTTTGGAAATTTTATCCATCACCCTTTATATTTTGGCAGGTAGCGACAGAACAGATGTCAAAAGTAATGAGTCCGGAATGAAATATTTCTTAATGGGTTCCTTTGCTTCCGGTTTTGTGTTATTCGGAATCGCTTTGGTATATGGTGCTACGGCTTCATTTGATATGAATACCATCTCTAATAGCCTTACAGCAGTTACCGCTCCAACCTGGCTGTATCTTGGTATTGTACTTATTTGTATCGGAATGTTATTTAAAATTGCAGCCTTCCCTTTCCATTTCTGGGCACCTGATGTTTACCAGGGAGCTCCAATGCTCACTACAACAATTATGAGTACTTTGGCAAAAGTAGTTGCTGTAGCAACCTTCTATAAATTATTAACGGCATTTCAGCCCATTTTACCGGAAAACTTCCATTATCTTCTGGTCTTCTTAGCGATTGCAACCATGTGTGTCGGAAATGTTATGGCACTGCGTCAGGAAAACATAAAAAGAATGCTGGCTTATTCAGGAATCTCTCATGCAGGTTTTATGATGATTGCCCTTTTGGTAATAGAAAATGCCAATGCCAACCTGTTTTACTATGCTTCAGCTTATGCCCTTTCAGGAATTGCAGCTTTTGCAGTAATCATGTCGGTATGCAGCAAAAAAGAAGATGAATTAATAAAGCATTTTAAAGGCTTAGGAAAGAAAAAACCTGTTTTGGCAGCAGTGCTTACCATGGCGTTATTATCTATGGCAGGTATTCCGGTTTTTGCAGGGTTCTTCGGAAAATTCTTTCTATTAAACAATGCCTTGGAAAATGGTTATATAACCTTAGTCATATTCGGAGTAGTCAACTCTATCATCAGTATATACTATTATTTTAAAGTAATTTCTGCTATGTACAGCCAAAGTGCAGAAACAGAAGAACCGGAAGTTACCAATAGTGCTATTTATCAATTTGTAGCAGTTCTGGCCATCACTTTAAATATCATCATCGGTATTTATCCGGCCTTACTATTGGATCTTTTTTAATTTAATCCTTAGATTTATATTTCTTGAAAAGCCGGACTTCGTGAAGTCCGGCTTTTTTTGTGTAATTTTATGGAAAGAAAAAAATATGGACCTACCATCGCGTCATATTCCTAAAAATTCAAATGCTTTTTCCAGTTATTGGAATACAGAGAAACCAAATTATTTAGCACATCATCTGTCACCGCAAATAAAACTTGAAGCGGCACAGCAAATGGTACCTTACTATTATGAAGCAGACGCTATCGGCGATGCAGTAGCTTTAGAATTTCTTATAAAAAAAGGATTTCAGCAAGGCATGAAAGAGCTGCATCAGATGCTGGCCACCTATCCTCTGAATAAAGAAACCTATTCTTCAGAAACCCAACTTTTCTTAGAGCAAATTTTCTCTCTTCCCCAATGGCTGGATACAGATTTGCTCCAAAAAGGCAGCAATTTTTGTAACAGAACAGGTACATCCGGACTTGCAACGCTCCGCAATTATTGTCTGATGGGCGGTTACGAATCATCAGCCATCAACAAGCCGTTGATTTTTACAGGAGCCTTAAAAAAAGGAGCGGTAAAAAGATTGTCTGACACAGTCGTTTTCTGGATAAATGTTACTGCACAAGACGGTATGAAAATAAAAGAAAAAGGCTTTTTCAGCGCAGTTACTACCCGTCTTATTCATTCGTATTCGCGAATCATGATTGAAAGACAACCGGACTGGAAAACACAAGATTGGGGCAGACCTCTGAATACATGGGACATGCTGGCTACTAATTTAGGTTTTTCCATAGTATTTCTTGACGGTCTTCAAAAATTGGGATTGAAGCCAACAAAAGAAGAGATTGCCGGAGTACTGCATCTGTGGAAATATATTGGGTATCTTATAGGAATTCCTGAACATTTACTTGCAGATACGGAAACTCAGGCAGCTGATGCCCTATTTCTTTGGAGTAAAACACAGAAAGGTGCTGATGAAGATTCCATTTCACTTGCCTATTCCCTATACGAAGAACCTCAACGGGTCACCTTTACAAAATCTCAATATCTTAAAAATTTTGTACAGTACACCAATCTGGGCTATAATAATTTCTTGTTGGGAAAGGAGAGTTGTAAAAAGTTAGGATTACCTTATACAAAGGCTATCCGATGGGTAAAATTTATCACAATGATGAATTCATTACAACAAAAAGCTGCTTCCCTGCACCCAACGCTGTACCGATATATGATAAGAAAGGGAAACAAAGAACAGCTCAACGTTTTGAAGCTGTATAAAAAACAAGAGTATCACCAAAAAACGGTTTAAAAAGGGGGCTTCAAGGAAAATAATCTATATTAAGAGTTTTTCGGGATATTTAAAATAACTTTGATAAAAACATCAGTATGGAATTGGGTATCTCTATGTTTGGTGACTTGGCCTACAATTCACAAACACAAAAAAGAAAAACAGCACAGCAACGTTTAAAAGAAATGCTGGAAGAAATAAAACTGGCAGACGAAGTTGGTCTGGATGTATTCGGACTGGGAGAACACCATCGCCCGGATTATAGCGTTTCATCACCACAAACCGTACTCGCAGCAGCTGCAACGATTACCAAAAACATCAAATTGGGAAGCGCCGTTTCTGTTTTAAGTTCCGACGACCCCATTCGGTTATACCAGCAATTTGCAACGATTGATCTGATATCAGACGGCCGTGCAGAAATCATGGTAGGCAGAGGCAGTTTTATTGAGTCGTTCCCTCTTTTCGGTTATGACCTTAAGGATTATGACCGTTTATTCGAAGAAAAATTGCAATTATTACTAACCCTGAATAATAATGAAATCATCAATTGGGAAGGTCATTTCCGAGCCCCTATAAAGCATCAGGAAATATTTCCAAAACCGCTGCACCAAAAATTGCCGGTATGGATCGCTGTAGGTGGTACACCCGAATCTGTATTGCGTGCTGCAAAATTAGGACTGCCGCTGACAATTGCAATTATAGGAGGCTATCCGGTACAGTTTGAACCTTTACTGAGAATGTATAAAGAACAGTATTTTGCAAACGGGCATTCAAAAGAAAACTATCAGCTTGGCGTCAATTCCCATTTGTTTGTAGGGAATGATGCTTCTGTAAGAGATGTTTATTTTCCATATTATGCGGCTCAAATGAACCATATTGGTAAAGAGAGAGGCTGGGCACCTTTTTCAAGAGCGCAATTTGAAGCAACAGCAGCACCGGACGGAGCTTACTTTATGGGCGGTCCGGAAGAAATCACTGACAAAATACTACAGCAGCACGAAATATTTAATCATACGCGTTTTGTAGGACAGATTGATGTAGGCGGACCTGATCATTCGCTTATTATGAAATCAATTGAACTATTCGGTACAAGAGTAGCTCCTGAAGTACGAAAACATCTTTCAAAGTAAAAATAAAAAAGTAAAAACCATGGTCTATAGCCATGGTTTTTATTGAATATAATAATTGACAGCACAGTTATTCTTTCTGATACCGGATAAATAACTTATCTGCTCAAAAGACAACAGTTAAAAATCCTGTTTAGGTGTTAATCATATTCAATGCTTCTTCAACACTGTTCTTGCTACTACCGACAAACATTTTATCCTTGTAAAAGATTACCGGACGGTTTAAAAAAGTATAATGCTCAAGAATATAATTTTTATAGTCATTCTCTGACAGAACCTCATCTTTTAAGCCTCTTTCCTTATAAAGTTTTGCCCGTTTGCTGAACAGTTTTTCATAACTGTTGGTATGAGCATACATTTCCTCTAACTGTTTTACCGTAATGCTCTTTTCTTTGATATCCTGCAACTCAAACTGCTCCAGATTATCAATCTGATTAAGTATTCTCTTACAGGTATCACAAGTCTTTAAATAATAAATTTTTTTCATAAGCTTAAAAATAAAAAAAGCAAATACTGCTATTTGCTTTTTGTGATTTATATTTTTTCTGTTACAAACAACTGATCAGAAAGTCTGATTCTGAAAGGCACTTCAAATGTTACTTTATCTCCCTCAACAGCTTTGGTTGCTTCTTTACCGTTTACTTTCATAGAATGCAGCACCATGCGTTCTTCTCCGGTTGTAGGCCCCTGAATAATGATTTCGTCACCCATATTGAGTTGCTTTTGTTCAATTAAAAATTGAGCTACAGAAGCTTTGGTAAAATAATGTTGTCCTTTACCAACCAATATTTTTCTTTCCGTTTGTTTCTTCTTCCGAATCTCAGTTACTTTGGCTACGCGTACCGGTTTGACTTCTTCAAAGATATTGCGTTCCTTTTTGAACGTAAGCGCAGATGATTTTCCTTTCTTGAAAATCAAATTGCCTTTTTGAACACCTTGTCTGAGTTTCTTTTGCTCTTCTACCGGCAGCTGGATAATTTCCATACATCGATCCGAACAACATCCGTGCATTTTTTCTGCACATTCATCGCACTGAATAAATAACAGATGGCATCCTTCATTAGCGCAGTTGATATGGGTGTCACATGGTTTACCGCACTGGTGGCAGTTTGCGATAATATCATCTGTAATTCGCTCTCCTAAACGATGGTCAAAAACAAAATTTTTCCCAATAAACTTGCTCTCCAGATTTTCTGCTTTTACCTGTCGGGTATATTCAATAATACCACCCTCTAACTGAAATACATTTTTGAATCCTTTGTGTTTAAAGAACGCAGAGGCTTTTTCGCAACGGATTCCACCGGTACAATACATGAGCAGTTTTTTATCCTCTTTATGAGCGGCAAGCTGTTGTTCAATAATAGGTAACGATTCTCTGAAAGTATCCACATCGGGTGTAATGGCATTTTTAAAACGTCCTATTTCACTCTCGTAATGGTTTCTGAAATCAACAACAATCGTATCCGGATCCTCTAAAAGTTCATTAAATTCCTGTGCCTTTAAATGAATTCCTTTATTGGTTACATCAAAAGTAGCATCATCCAGACCATCAGCAACAATTTTCTTACGTACTTTAACCGTCAGTTTCAAAAAAGACAAGTCATCCTGTTCTACAGCTACATTCAGGCGAATGCCTTTCATAAAGTCATACACTTCCAACGTTTCTCTGAAAGCTTCAAAATTTTCTGCAGGCACACTCATCTGTGCATTGATTCCTTCGTGGGCAACATACGTTCTTCCTAAGGCATCTAATCGGTTCCATTCAATAAATAGGTCGTCTCTGAATTTTTGGGGATCCTGGATGTTTGCATAAGCATAAAAAGAAAGGGTTAATCTTTTTTGTCCTGCCTGCTCAATTAATTGTGCGCGTTCATCAGCGCTTAAAGTGTTGTACAGTTGCATGCTATAAACTTTTAAGTGTAAGTAATTTATTTCTGTGAACTCTAAATGGAAGAATTCTCTGCAAAATTACATGTTTTTTTATAAAATAAAAAAAGACCTTTGGAATAAAGGTCTTTGAATTATATAATTACAGACTGTCTTTGGATATTTTAGCCGTTTCTGCCTGTTTATCTGATTTCTGAAGCTGCTTTTCTTCATTATACAGCTCCCTTATCTTTTGCTGTTTCCTTATTTCCGGAAGATGCTTACTGATCACTTCATTCATTTGCGAAACTGAGATTGTGGTTGCTTGCGGATCTTTTACAAGGTCATTCCATATTCCCTTTTTACCAAAAGCGTAATCTCCATAAACTATAACCGGAGTACCTTTTACCTTTACGGTGTTTTTGTTTTCGAGTACCCATTGGTCAGCCCAGTTATACATCCATTGTGCATCAGCATCCAGTAAACGCAAACAAGAATGAGACGCAGGATATCCCGGTAAAGCATACTGATGCCAGCCTACGCCTCCGGAATTGCTGATGTTAAAATTCCAGTTGAGAATCCACTCATCATTTGCAGTACTCTTTATTTTTCTGCCTTTCCAGTTCGTAAAGAACAGTCCTCTGGGTGTTTGGGCTGTCTTTTTCCCCATATTGGTAGGTCCCCATTTCACCAATACCCCTTTTTCATACAACGCATACGCTTGAATCGGATAAGAAAATACAGCAATTTTAGGAATACTGTCCAATATAGTAAGCTCATGCGGAAAGGGAGAGTAGCTCATAATATCAGTTCGCACCTCTTTAGGTACAATAATCGTATCTCTTCTGTTGATATTATCCGTATCAATACGATTTAGTGCAGCAATGATATATATCTCTTCTTTACTGTATTTTTTGTAAAAGGCTTTGCGTAAAGAATCACTTACCTTGATGGGCCAGGACATGTATTCTTGTCCATTATATATGGCATATTTATCAGCTCTTTTCTTTTTAACAAGCTGAAGACTGTCTTCTCTGGCAATACTGTCTTGTGCTTTGATTGTCAATGAATCTATTTTTTCTGCCGGATGCGAACGAATTGTATCATGATCAGGAATTATTTCGTCTTTTTGTTCTTTTTTACAGCTGCCCAACATCAAAAATAACAGGCTGATTGTAGTAAATATAAGTGTTTTTCTCATCTCCAATTTTTAAATGAAAATACACATTTTTTTTATATCCTATATCAGAAACATTCAAAATGGCTATTAATAGGGAGATGGTGAAAGTAGCTTTACTTTCTGCTCCTCTAATAATGTATTGTTTAAAAAAAACCGGTGAAAAATATTTTCACCGGTTTTTTTATTTTTTTGTTTCGGCCACCGTGCCACAGGTCAGCATAGAGGAACCATAATAGGGATTTTGATGTCCTTTTCTTCGCTTAACCAATATGCTTTTTTCATTGGGCAGTATTGATAATAAACAGGCTGAGTTACTTTATCAGAACCTTTTACAACTTGCCATAAAGTAGTAGAAACATCATTAAAGGCAGTTCGCTGCTTCTCAAGATTTGTTGACTTGCTCATTTTTTCAGTAGCTTTTAGCAAAGCATCTTTCAAAACAAAATTAGTTTCTCCTTTAATACTTTTATAGAACACTTCAATTGCCTGATTGGCAGACTTACCATCACCTTTTACCAAAGCATTTTTCACGTTGATATAATTATTAAACAACGTTTTCGTATTTTGTGCCAGTGCTGAATATCCTAACAACAGACCAGCAAATAAAAACAGACTCTTTCTCATCACTATTGTTTATTAAATTATCATTTATATTTTTTAACTGTTGCAGGATATCAAAGGCTCAATCTTAAATCCTGCTTTCTGTACGCTTTCGATGATTTCTTTCTCATTGGCACCATCAGATCTTAACGTCAGTATTTTTTCTCTGTTTTTTGTGTCCACTTCCCAGTGAGAGATACTTTTAACAGCATCCAGAAAAGGAGTAACTTTTGCTACACAACTACTACAGTTTATATTTGTCTTGAACTTAATATCTTTCTGTTCCATTTTATTTACGTATTATTTATTAATAGTACAAAGTTGAAAAAAACCAAGGGTATTAGTTTTACGTTATTATCGAATTAATTTGTAAAATTTCTGCTATTACAGAAATGTTGAAAGAGTAGAATATACGAACTCTCTATAATGAAGTGGTCAGTTTTGTTTCAACTGTTTATAATAAGAAGAGGTAAAACCTGTATATTTCTTTAATTGATTAGAAAGATGTGCAGGGCTGCTATATCCTAAAGTATAAGCAATTTCAGATAAAGACTGATCTGTATGCATGAGCAATTCTTTCACTTTGTCAAGTTTTTCAGAGATGATGTATTTTTCAAGAGTAGACCCATGTACTAATGAAAATAGAGCACTCAATGAATCATAGTCTTTATGTAATTCACGACTGATAAGAAGAGAAAATTTAATATTCTCTCCCGTACTCATCTGCTCTGAAATTGCCCTTGCAACAATTATTTTTATCTTTTCTACCAATTGCTGTTTCTTATTATAGAGAATATCAAAACCTATCTCCTGTAGTACATTTCTGATCATTTGTTCATCAATAGCAGCTTTTTCTTTAAGAACAACTTCTCCAAGTCGTATTTCAGAAATAAGTAATCCTAATTTTGACAATTCATCGGTAAGTACATAAATACATCTGTTACACACCATACCTTTGATTAACAATTTTGAAGTGTTTTTCATGAATTCCAGTATTTTATTTTTAAAGAAGAATCAGGTAAGATCTAAACTCCTGTTTTTGCAGTAAGAAAGATAGTACCGACAGCTCATAAAAAACCGTCGGCACTACTTTAAAAAAAAATTCCTATATTTTCCTGTAAGTCGTTACAACGTCCCATTGCAGACCTATCAGGAAATGCCTTAATCCTAAGTTGTCACAGTATAACCTGCTTTTTGAATAGTATTTATCAGTTCTTTTTCGAGCTGATCTCTCTCAACTATAACAGATACTTTACCTGGTTCAACAAATTGAATCTGAACACCTTCAATATTCTTGATGGCATTTCGTACGGTTGTCTGGCAATGCGGAGTTTGCATATCAGACACATTTAATGTTAGTTTTTTCATTTTTTCTTATTTTTTTAATTCGTTAGAAAAAACGGAGTATTTACATAAAATAAATTGAGTAAACATCTAAAAACGTACTCCGTTTTTTCTGTATTATATTGTTATTTTATCCGAGGAGTTACCGTATAACCTGCTTGTTGTATGGTTTTTATTACCTCATTTTCCAGTTGGTCTGTTTCGATAAAAACAGACACTTTACCTGCTTCCAAATATTGAATTTGTACACCTGCAATTTTTGTAATTGCGTTGCTTACGGTTGTCTGGCAATGCGGAGTTTGCATATCAGACACATTTATTGTTATATTCTTCATTTTTAATCTTTTGTTAGTGTTAAACATTCTTAAGTAATTATCATGACAGAAATATTTTATGCTATCAGATAATGTATTTATTTTTTCCATTTTAATCGTAAACTATTGCTCACAACGCTGACGCTACTTAATGCCATTGCAGCTCCGGCAATCATTGGGTTTAGCAAAAATCCATTAATCGGATAAAGGATACCCGCAGCAACAGGAATACCTATAAGGTTATAGATAAATGCCCAGAAAAGATTTTGTTTTATGGTTGCAACAGTTTGTTTAGATAAACGAATCGCCTGTGGAATTTTAGTCAGATCAGATGAAATTATGGTCATTTTGGCAACATCCATTGCAATATCACTTCCTTTGCCCATAGCAATACTTACATCTGCTGTTGCCAGTGCAGTACTGTCGTTAATACCGTCTCCAACCATGGCGACTACTTTGCCGTCTTGTTGCAATTTTTTCACAAATTCTGCTTTATGTTGCGGCAAAACCTCAGCTTTATAGTGCTGAATCCCTGTCTGGTCAGCAATTGCTTTTGCTGTAGCTTCATTGTCTCCCGTAAGCATATAAAGAACAATCCCCATTTCCTGCATCTGTTTGATGGCCTCAACTGACGTTTCTTTAATTTTATCAGAGATTGCGATCACACTTAATGCTTTTTTGCTATCAGAAAACCAGATAACGGTTTTAGACTCTATACTCCATTGTTCTGCCTGTTCCAGTAATTCGTTGGAAATCGTAATATTATTTTCTGCGAGTAGTTTTTTGTTTCCTACAAAATAATATTCATCATTATGAAGTGCTTTGGCTCCTTTTCCCGTGATACTTTGTACATTTGCAAATCAGGGAGTGTATGTAAAACCTCGTTTTGTAAGCAAAATAACGGATAAAAATGGTGTAGTGCTTTATGAATCACAGTCAGAAACAAAAGATGTGATGAGTAAAGATATTTCTTATGCGATTGTAAAATTATTAGAGGGGGTTACTGAAAGTGGCTCCGGTGCCCGTTTGCGCTATACAGGAGCAGGTGGGGCAGGTTATCACCGTATGACAGGTTACCCTTATGCTTTCAAAAATCCGATTGCAGGGAAAACAGGTACTACTCAAAACAACAGTGACGGATGGTTTATCGGTATGGTACCGAATCTTGCTACTGGAGTTTGGGTAGGGAATGAAGATCGTGGAGCGCATTTCCGTTCTACTGTATACGGTCAGGGAGCAACAATGGCACTGCCAATCTGGGCAATTTATATGCGTAAATGTTATAAAGACCCTGATTTATATATTTCTACAGATGACTTTGACCGGCCAGCTTCACTAACAATCAATGTAGATTGCTGGAAAGGCGGATCACGAGTAGCCAATGATACACTTGGTGGTGTTTCAGGAAGCAAAAAAGACTCTTTGGCACCTCCTACTCAAAGCATTATAAAAGAATTTGACTTTTAAGGAATAATTTAAAAAAACGGCTGATTAATCAAGCCGTTTTTTTTATATTTATTCCCAATAATGATTTAACTAAAGTTATGATAAATAAAAAAGTAGCAAACGCTCAGGAAGCTTTGGCTGATGTAAAAGATAACCAAACCATTATGCTTGGCGGTTTTGGTTTGTGCGGTATACCGGAAAATTCTATTGCAGAATTGGTTCGTAAAAACACAACAGGTTTGACCTGTATTTCTAACAATGCAGGAGTAGATGATTTTGGCTTAGGATTATTGTTACAAAAAAACAAATCAAAAAAATGATATCTTCTTATGTAGGAGAAAATGCTGAATTTGAGCGTCAGATGCTAAGTGGGGAATTAGATGTAGAATTAACTCCGCAGGGAACACTCGCTGAAAAATGCCGTGCTGCACAAGCTGGAATTCCTGCTTTCTTTACACCAGCCGGGTTTGGAACTGAAGTAGCTGAAGGTAAGGAAACAAGAGAATTCAATGGAAAGATGTACGTAATGGAAGAAGCTTATAAAGCAGACTTCGCCATTGTAAAAGCGTGGAAAGGCGACGAAGCAGGAAATCTTATTTTTAAAGGAACTGCGAGAAATTTCAACGCTTGTATGGCTGGTGCCGGAAAAATTACGATTGCTGAAGTAGAAGAACTGGTTCCTGTCGGTAGCCTGGATCCGAATCAAATTCATATTCCTGGTATATATGTAAAGAGAATCTTTCAAGGGGAGAACTATGAAAAACGTATTGAACAAAGAACAGTAAGACAAAAATAAAATGGCATTAGATAAAATAGGTATTGCAAAACGTATAGCAAAAGAATTACAGGACGGATTTTATGTCAATCTGGGAATTGGAATTCCTACGTTGGTTGCAAATTATGTTCCTGAAGGAATGAATGTAGAATTTCAAAGTGAAAACGGGGTATTAGGAATGGGTCCATTCCTTATGAAGGCGAAGAAGATGCAGATTTGATTAATGCCGGAAAACAAACCATAACTACTTTACCGGGTGCGTCTTTTTTTGATTCGGCAACAAGCTTTGGAATGATTCGTTCACAACATGTTGACCTCACTATTTTAGGAGCAATGGAAATTTCAGAAAACGGGGATATTGCCAATTGGAAAATTCCAGGAAAAATGGTAAAAGGTATGGGGGGGGCCATGGATTTGGTTGCTTCAGCAGAAAATATAATCGTTGCCATGATGCATGTAAACAAAGCCGGTGAGTCCAAAATATTGAAAAAATGTACTTTACCGCTTACAGGAGTTGCTTGTGTAAAGAAAGTGGTAACGGAACTCGCTGTAATGGAAATTACTCCAAATGGTATAAAATTATTAGAAAGAGCTCCAGGAGTAAGTGTGGATGATATCATCAAGGCAACTGAAGCACATCTTATCATTGAAGGTGATATTCCTGAGATGGATTTATAAAAACAAAAAAAGCTATGAAAGAGAAAATTATTTTGCCGTTTTATCTTAGACTCACCTGTGTCTTAATAAGTTTATGCCTGATGACGTATATATCCATCGTTGGGCAATCCATATTGGTGCCTTTAGTAATTGGCTTTTTAGTAGCTATGTTATTGTTACCAATCTCCATTTTTTTGAAAGAAAACTTCGATTTCCGCGTATCATTACTTCATTGATTTCGCCCATTCTATTTGTTCTGCTGATTGTAGGTGTAGGCTATTTTTTAGGAACACAAATCGCCCATTTCAAAGATGACTTACTGCTTTTCAACAACAACTTACGACACTCTTCCACAATGTACAGGATTTTGTTTATGAGCATTTTGGCGTAAAACAAAGTGAACAATTAGAATATCTGACTGAAATGCTGGAAAAGACGGTAAAGGCAAGCACTGGTTTTGTCGGAAATGCTTTACTATCCATATCTTCTACATTGATGTCATCAACATTCGTATTTCTTTATATTTTCTTTATTCTGCTTTACAGAAGTCATCTGGTAAAATTTATTAAAGCCTGTTTCGGACAAAGCAATGAAGTTACGGTAATGAAAATTGTAAATGACATCCAGAAAATAATCAAACAATATCTGATAGGTCTGATGATACAAGTAGTTATTGTCACTACGCTCATGTACATTGCCTATCTGATCATCGGTATTAAATATGCGTTTCTGTTAGCAGCATTGGCAGGTATACTAAACCTTATTCCTTATTTAGGTATTTTTACAGCTACATCAATCGCGGCCATAGTAACATTAGCCACAGGAGAGCCTATAGACGCCCTATTTGCAATCATCGCTGTCATTGTGGTAAACTCTATAGATGGTAACATTATTACACCTAAAATCATTGGATCTCAGGTCCAGGTAAACTCATTTCTTGTTTTATTCGGAATCATTGTAGGAGAATCAATATGGGGAATTTCCGGAATGTTTCTGGCCATCCCATTATTGGCGATCAGCAAAATAATTTTCGATAATGTAAATGATCTAAAACCTTATGGATTTTTATTGGGTGAAGAAGGTGCCCCTGTACCTTTCTTTAAAATACCTATGATCGATATCTGTATGGAATAAAATCTCCTGACGATCTGCCGGAAGATCTTCAGACAGAAGAACAAAATCATCAGGAATTTGATGAGAAAAATCAGATTGATACTGAAGAAAAAAAGGAAGATAACAAAGAGTCTTAAAGCCGTAGTAAAATCAATAGATTAATTCGGTTTACAGATAATAAAAAAAGTCCTGAGTAAATTGCTCAGGGACTTTTTTATTGATGCCATTCAACAGATAAGATCGCTATTTGAGCCTTTTGTCTT
>NZ_JAUFQU010000002.1:0-25936 GCF_030409925.1 Paenimyroides ceti | reverse complement strand
TGTACGACTTCAGCATTGATATCCAGTGATTTCCCTTCAAAAAGAATTTTGAATGCCCAGTTCATCACAGGCATTTCTAAAAGAACCTTCAATATTCTTCGAATACAATACAAACGGTGGTCAAATGCTTTGGCCATTTTTTCAAGTGCTTCATTTTCAAATTCGATGCGAATCTGCGGAGCATTGAAACGCGCTTTTCCACCGGCATGAAAGTCAATGACATAATCTACCAATGGTAATATGTCTTTGATCAGGCGATATGCAAACCGACTGGCGAGAGAACCGTTAGCACTACCCGGAAATACCCGGTTCAGATCCGACCGTCAGGAAATTCCCGCGATTGGTTTACAAAACCAAAAACATTGATCAGCGGAATGCAGATAATAGTACCTATATTGGGTTCATTGATTTTCTTAGTAATCAGCTGTCTTACAATTTCTACTCCGATCAGTTCGTCTCCATGCAGTCCAGCGCTGAATAATACCGTTGGTCCAGGATGAATAGAACGCGAAACGATAACAGGGATTTTTAATTCCGTCATCGTGTGTAAAGTTGCGATTTGTAATTCGATGATTTTGGTTTCACCCGGAATTACTGTTTTATTGAGTAAAGTAAAATCTTTAAATTCAAACATCTTTTTTAATTGAGTTTTTAAATTTATAAAATATTCATCAAAACAAAGAAACGGATATCTTTTATTGCTATATAAAAACTAACTTTGTTGTATTAAAGAACAAAAAATGACGCAATTTTCGCAGATAGAGTTACAAATAAAGACCTTGCCTGACCAACCCGGTGTTTATCAGTTTTTTGATAAAGACGGCAAAATCCTGTATGTTGGAAAAGCAAAAAATCTTCGGAAAAGAGTCAATTCATATTTTAATAAGGTACATGATTATGGGAAAACCAATGTGCTGGTTCGTAAAATTGTTGCGATAAAGCACATTGTAGTGCCAAACGAAAGCGAGGCGCTTCTATTAGAGAATAACCTTATAAAAAGATTGCAGCCGAGGTACAATGTTTTGCTCAAAGATGACAAAACCTATCCCTGGATTTGTGTTAAAAACGAGCCTTTTCCCAGAGTATTTTTAACGCGGCGTATGATTAAGGACGGATCAGATTATTTCGGTCCTTATACGAGTGTAAAAACAGCACATATTCTATTAGACCTAATAAAGGAACTATATCCGTTGCGAACATGTACGTATGATCTTAGCCTTGAAAATATACGAAAAGGAAAATATAAGGTATGTCTGGAATATCATATTGGCAATTGTGAAGGACCGTGTGAAGAATTGGAACTCCTTCCTTCTTATGAAAATAAGATCAAGGCAATAAAAAATATTTTAAGGGGGAACTTTAAAGAAAATGTTAAAGAGTTTAAAGCATTAATGACACATTTTGCTCAGGATATGAAATTTGAGGAAGCTCAGAAAGTTAAAGAGAAGATAGATATTCTTGAAAACTATCAGTCCAAATCAACTGTTGTCAATCCGCGCATTACGAATATAGATGTCTTTTCTATTGTTTCTGATGAAAGCATGGCGTATGTCAATTTTCTTCAGATTGCTCACGGAGCGATCATTCGCTCTCATACACTTGAATTAAAGAAAAAGTTAGATGAAGCAGATGTCGATCTGTTGCAATTGGCAATAGTGGAACTTCGGGAAAGATTTAATTTATTATCTAAGGAAATTATTGTACCTTTTGAGGTAGATTTAGGAACGGAATTTACAATTACAGTTCCTAAGTTGGGCGATAAAAAGCAATTGCTTGATTTATCAGAAAGAAACGCAAAATATTACCGACTGGATCAGCTGAAACAGATTAAAATTGTAGATCCGGACAGACATACGAACCGGATTATGGCACAAATGAAAAAGGATTTGCGTTTGTCAGTTGAACCCAGACATATTGAATGTTTTGATAATTCCAATATTCAGGGAACAAACCCGGTAGCAGCCTGTGTTGTATTTAAAGACGGAAAGCCGAGTAAAAAGGATTATCGTCATTTTAATATAAAAACGGTAGAAGGTCCAAATGATTTTGCTTCTATGGAAGAAGTGGTGTACAGAAGATATAAAAGGCTGTTGGATGAAGAGCAGCCATTGCCACAATTGATTATTATTGATGGGGTAAAGGACAGTTATCTTCTGCGTTAAAAAGTTTAGATGATTTAGGATTAAGGGGTAAAATTGCCATAATAGGTATTGCCAAACGTCTGGAAGAATTGTTTTATCCGGGTGATTCCGTTCCGTTATATCTTGATAAAAAATCAGAAACATTAAAAATAATCCAACACCTGCGAAATGAGGCTCATAGATTTGGTATTACCTTTCACAGAGATAAGCGCAGTAAAAATGCCATCCAGTCTACCATTACTCAGATTCCCGGAATAGGTGATAAAACAATGGAAAAATTACTGGCTGAGTTCAAATCTGTAAAAAGATTACAGCTGGCTCCGCAAACAGAAATAGAAAAAGTAATCGGTAAATCGAAAACATTAAAAGTAGTAGAATACTTTAAAAATAAATAAACATGAAAACACTTACCTTTCTTTTATGCGTGATAATGAGTTTTAGTGTAGCAAAAGCACAGGAAAATCAGCGAAAAAAAGTAGGGGTAGTGTTAAGTGGCGGAGGTGCGAAAGGGCTGGCGCACATTGGAGTTTTAAAAGTACTTGAAGAAAACGGCGTAAAAGTAGATTATATAGCGGGTACAAGTATGGGGGCCATCATTGGAGGCTTATACGCCTCAGGATATACCGCCAGTGAACTTGATTCAATCTTTAAAAATGTAGATACTGAAGCCTTATTGCAGGATTATATTCCGAGAATATCGAAATCATTTTATGAAAAAAGAAATGATGAAATATATGCGCTTCAGCTTCCTTTTGATGATTTTAAAATAGGAATGCCTGCTGCGTTATCAAAAGGAATGTATAATTATAATTTACTTTCAGGGCTGTTACTGCATGTAAGGCATGAAAGAGATTTCAATAAACTGGCTATTCCGTTTTTATGTATTGCTACAGATATAGAATCCGGTAAGCAGGTTATTCTGGATAAGGGTATACTACCTCAAAGTATATTGGCAAGTGGTGCATTTCCTTCCTTGTACTCCCCGGTAGAAATAGACGGTAAATTGCTTATTGATGGTGGGGTGGCCAATAACTATCCGATAGATGAACTGCGCAAAATGGGAGCAGAGATTGTTATTGGAGTTGATGTTCAGGATGGGCTAAAAAACAGAGAAGATATCAGAGGAGCATCAGATATTTTATTGCAGATCTCGAACTTTTCAATGGTTCAGGATATGAGTCGTAAAATTCGGGAAACAGATATATACATAAAACCCGATATCAAAGGATATTCTGTGATTTCCTTTAGAGAAGGAAGTGATATTATAAAAAAAGGAATCGAAGCAGCAGCTCCGTTTACTGAGGAGTTCAAAAAAATGGGAAGTCCGGAATACATCAACAACCCTCCGAGTTTCAGAGAAAAATACAAAGGGATCTGTGTATATCAAGGGTAGAAATTAATGAAATGGAAAACTTTACTTCGAGTTATGTATATGGAAAGCTAAAGTTTACACCAAATACGACCTTAACATTTGATAACTTCTCTACAGGAATTAATAATATGAATGGTACCCAGAACTTTAGCAGTATTGTATACAGTTTTGCTGAAGAAGACGGCGGAGATGTCTTGAAATTAAACCTGAAAGAAGCAAAAACCCAGCGCTATCTTAAATTTGGGTTACACTTTGATAACCTCTATAAAAGTGCTGCTTTAGTCAATGTTACTCAAAAAAAGCTCTTGTTTAAAAATGATGTTATTTCGCTTGATTTGGGAGTTGGTGATCAGTTTCGTTATAATTTAAATTATTATGTAGATAATGGTTATCGATGGAGCGTTGGTTTTCAGTCTAAGCTCAACAAGATTTCGCGTAATATCAATCGTCCGATCACAAGCAACTTTATAGAACTGCCTACTTTGCCTAACAGTCTGAGTTTAGATCTTGTAGATGTTACTAACCGTCTTTATTTTCAAACATTTTACAGAGATCAGTTTCTTGTCGCGGTAGGATTGGAGCATAAATTCAATCAGGTCGATATTAAAAATCTGATTTTTGATATGCCGTGGATAGATAAAAGCCATTATTTATCTGCTTACGGAAATATTGTATTTGACACGTATGATAACAAATATTTTCCGCGTAAAGGTGTAATATTTAATGCAGAATATAAAAACTACTTTCATTCATCAGATTATACAGGAAATTTTAAGAATTTCTCACAGATCAATGCAGAATTAGGAACTGTGAGAACTTTTTTTGATAAAGTTAGTGTTGAAGCAAAAGCAGAAATTGGTGCTACTATCGGTAGTGAATCTTCCAGTTTTCTACAGTACTTTTTTGGAGGATATGGTTTTCAGTCCGTTTATAATGTTAAACAATTTTATGGATATGATTTTTTGAGTGTATTTGATGATTCCTATGTAAAAGTGCTTTTTAGAGTGGACTATGAGGTTTTTAATAAACATCATCTCAACATAGCGGCTAATTATGCACAGATAGGCAACAATATTTTTCAATACTCTGACTGGATTTCAAAACCAAAATTCAATGGTTATGCCATCGGTTACGGATATCAGGCAATTATCGGACCTATAGAAATTAAGCATAGCTGGTCTCCCGATACCAGAAACCATTACACATGGTTTAGTGTTGGTTTTTGGTTTTAATTCCCAAAAACTTCTAAAATTAACAGGTATCTATTGTTAGTCGAAAAAAAAATAGATATTTTTGTTAGATATGAAAAATTGGAACGGACTTTTATCACATCTTAAATATCTCATCAAGAGAAATCCTGAATGAGAAGCACCTGCTTATTAGGTATTTTATAAACAAACTAAAAGAATAGCGTTATGCCAATGTATCATAAATTGGGAAATATCCCTCCGAAAAGACATACTATATTTCGTAAACCAAACGGAGATCTCTATTACGAACAATTGTTCGGAACTATAGGATTTGATGGAATGTCTACTAACATGTATCATGAACATCGTCCTACACAGGTAAAGGAAATCAAGGGTTCTTATAGTGTAGCTCCTAAAATTGCAAAAGCAAATAACATTCAGTCATACCGTTTTCGCGGATTTCAGGTAGATCCGGTTGCTGATTATCTTGAAAGCAGAAAAGCGGTACTGACCAATAGTGATTGTACTATTGTTTTGGCTGCTCCAAGCGGTAAGACACAGGAATATTTTTATAAAAATACCGACGCTGACGAATTGATCTTCATCCACAGAGGTACAGGAGTCGTTCGTACAATGTTAGGAAATCTTGATTTCAAATACGGTGATTATATTCTCATACCAAGAGGTATTATCTATAAGATAGACTTTGATTCGGAAGATAATCGTTTGTTTATTGTGGAATCGAGAAGACCTATTTATACCCCTAAACGTTACAGAAACTGGTTCGGACAATTGTTAGAGCATTCTCCGTTTTGTGAGAGAGACATCCGCCGTCCGGAAAAACTGGAAACGTATGATGAAAAAGGTGAGTTTTTAATAAAAGTTAAAAAACAGGATGAAATCTTTGATATGGTATATGCAACACATCCTTTTGATGTGATTGGTTATGATGGTTATAACTATCCGTATGCTTTTTCAATTCATGATTTCGAACCGATTACAGGAAGAATCCATCAACCGCCACCAGTACATCAAACTTTTGAAACAGATGCCTTTGTTGTCTGTTCATTTGTTCCGCGACTATATGATTATCATCCGGAATCTATCCCGGCTCCCTACAATCACAGTAATATTGACTCAGATGAGGTACTTTACTATGTAGACGGTGATTTTATGAGTAGAAATGATATAGGACCAGGACATATATCACTGCATCCGGCTGGTATTCCGCACGGACCACACCCGGGAGCTGTAGAGAGAAGTATTGGGGCTAAAGACACACAAGAATTAGCTGTAATGGTGGACACCTTTAAGCCTTTAATGGTTACAGAAGAAGCAATGAAAATTGCTGATGAGAAGTATTATCAGTCATGGCTGGATTAAGCTGCTCATCATAGTACAACAAAACAACAAAATTTAAAAAAATTAAAATGGACAATAATTTAAAATCAGTAGAATTCGGATTAGAGAAAATATTTGAAGGAGCTCAGGATTTCTTGCCTTTATTGGGTACAGATTATGTTGAGTTTTATGTAGGAAATGCAAAACAGGCAGCGCACTTTTACAAAACTGCATTCGGTTTTCAGTCATTGGCGTATGCAGGATTGGAAACCGGTATCAGAGACAGAGCGTCTTATGTATTGAAACAGGACAAAATCCGAATTGTATTGACTACAGCCTTAAATAGTGAATCTCCTATTGGTGAGCATGTGAAAAAACATGGAGATGGAGTAAAAGTAGCAGCGCTTTGGGTTGAAGATGCACGCTCTGCCTATGAAGAGACGATTAAAAGAGGAGCAAAGTCTTTTATGGAGCCAACTGTTGAAAAAGACGAGTTTGGTGAAGTTGTCCGTGCCGGAATTTACACTTATGGTGAAACAGTACATATGTTTGTAGAACGCAAAAATTACAACGGTGTATTTTTACCGGGATATAAGGTATGGGAATCGGACTATAAACCAGAACCTGTTGGCTTGAAGTATATTGACCACATGGTAGGTAATGTTGGTTGGAATCAGATGAATAACTGGGTAAAATGGTACGAAGAAGTAATGGGATTCGTAAATTTCCTTTCGTTTGATGATAAACAGATCAATACAGAATATTCGGCTTTGATGTCTAAAGTAATGTCTAATGGAAACGGTCGTATTAAATTCCCTATCAATGAGCCTGCAGAAGGTAAAAAACGTTCTCAGATTGAAGAATATTTAGACTTCTATGAAGGCGAAGGAATTCAGCATATTGCTGTAGCTACAGATGATATTCTTTCAACAGTGTCACAAATGAAAGCAAGAGGAGTAGAGTTTTTAAGTACGCCACCACAAGCTTACTATGATGCTATTCCTGAGCGTTTAAAAGATCATATGTCAAAGTTTAAAGAGGATATTAACGAACTTCAAAAACTTGGAATTATGATTGATGCAGATGAAGAAGGTTATCTGTTGCAGATTTTTACCAAGCCGGTTGAAGATCGTCCAACCGTATTTTTCGAGATTATTCAACGTATGGGAGCAAGAGGTTTTGGAGCTGGTAACTTTAAAGCGCTTTTTGAATCGATTGAAAGAGAACAAGAGAAAAGAGGTACATTGTAAATAGTGAATAAACCAATTAAAAGTTAAAGTTGTGTTAATGTAATTAGTGGTGTTATTTAGTGTTTAATAATCACTATATTTGCACCCACAAAATACAGGGCGTCGTAATCCGTATTTTGTAAAATAAATTTTTCATAATTTATAGTTTTTTGGTTGGTTAATAGCATAAAAGCTCAGTTATTTGTTTAACTGGGCTTTTTGTTTTCTTTTTTCTTTGGAATAATTATTGCTTTTTTTATCTTAACACAAAAAAATAAATATGAAAAAGTATCTGCAAATAGTGCTGTTTTTTATAACACTAAATGTGTTTTCACAAACAGCATATAAGGAAGGTGAACATTTTAAATTTAAGATTTCTTATGGTATAATCAATGCCGGAGTTGCCACTTTAGATTTGAAAAGTACTACTTATAACGGAAAATCGGTTTATCATGCTAAAGGAGTCGGTTATACAACCGGTATTACAAAAACATTTTTTAAAGTATATGATGATTATCAAAGTTATTTTGATAAAAAAACGGGTGTTCCCTATCGTTATATACGGAAGATAGATGAAGGAGGCTATACAAAAAATCAGGAGGGATTTTTTGATCATTCTTCAAAAACGGTATTGGTAAAAGATTATAAAGGAAAAATAAACAACACTTTCAATGTTACTACCAATGTACAGGACATTGTTTCTTCTTTCTACTATTTGAGAAATCATCCAAAAATAGACAAACTCAAAAATGGAGAATCAATCGAAATAGACATGTTTTTTGATGATGAAATATATAAATTTAAACTAAAATTTATTGGTAAAGAAGAAATTAAAACTAATTTTGGTAAAATAAATACATTAAAATTTAGACCATTAGTACAATCAGGACGTGTTTTTAAAGAACAAGAGAGTTTAACTGTATGGATTTCAGACGATGCAAACAAAATTCCTCTGAAAGTTCAGGCGAGTTTAGCGGTAGGTTCTCTTAAAGCAGAGTTGGTTAAATACAGTGGCCTGAAGCAAAAGTTAGGAACTAAATGAAGATAACAGGACAACAGAAAAATAAATTAGAAGCCTTAGATCAGAAATTCAAAAATATTGATCAGAAATTAGATACCCATCTGGAAGGTCTGTTGTGGCAGAAGCCTATTACCTATTGGGATTATATACAGACAGATGCTTTGCTTGGTTTACAGATTCAGCGTTCTGTATTGCCAGATGAAATGGTGTTTATCATGTACCATCAGGTAAACGAGTTATTGTTTAAAATGATCTTGTGGGAGATGAATCAGGTGTGTCATGCGCCAAAACTTACAACTATATTTTTTACTGAACGACTCAACCGTATCAGCCGCTATTTTAATATGCTTACGACCTCGTTTGATATTATGAGAGACGGAATGGAACCTGAGCAGTATTTGAAATTTAGAAATACGCTCACTCCTGCGAGTGGTTTTCAGAGTGCCCAGTACCGTTTGATCGAATTTGCTTCTACAGACCTTATCAATCTTATTGATGCGCGTTATAGAGAAACGATTGACAGAAATACGTCTTTTGAACATGCTTTTGAGCATTTATATTGGCAGGCAGCCGGAAAAGATTATAAAACGGGAAAAAAATCGTATCTGATCAATGAGTTTGAAAAGAAGTATAAAAAGGAATTTATTGATTTCATGCAAGAGTATAATGAAATTAATCTATGGCAGAAATTCAAGGAGTTACCTATAGAAGATCGACAGAATAAAGAATTAATTGATGCGATGCGTCACTACGATAAGACAGTAAATATTACATGGGTTATCGGTCATTTTAAAGCAGCTAAAAAATATATAGAAAGCGAACACGGACCGCAGGAAGCAACCGGAGGAAGTGATTGGAAAAAATATATGTTGCCGGAATACCAGCGAAGAATATTCTTTCCTGAATTATGGAGTGAAGAAGAGTTGAAAAATTGGGGTAAAGGAGCTTTATAATATGCAGCAATTAAAATATATATGCTTTCTGCTTTTGGTAGTTACCATCATTTCCTGTTCAGGAAAGAAAGGGGATAATGAAGAAGAGTTTGTAATCGAAAATGACAGTACTGAAATCAATACAGAAGTTGCTTTTGGCTTTCAGTTAAATGAATACAGAGTTGAACGGGATACTATAAAAAGAGGAGATAATATTAGTTTAATTTTAGCGCGTCACAATTTTGATGCTACCGAAATAAGTCAGATTGTTGAAAAAGTGCGGGATTCGTTTGATATACGTAATATCAGAGCTGGTAATACATTAACATTATTAAAGAGTAAAACAGACCCCCCTAAACTGGAAGTGTTGATTTATGAACCCAATAAAATGGGATTTAATGTTATCGATTTCAGAGATTCAACAAGAGCGTATACCGTAAACTACCCGATAACTTACAAAGTAAAAACTGTTGCCGGCTCAATTGACGGATCTTTATCCAGTTCTCTCGCCAGAGAAGGATTGGATGCTGGGCTGACTTCCAAGCTATCAAAATACTTTGCTTGGTCGATTGACTTTTTTAAATTCAAAAAAGGAGATAAATTTGCCTTATCAGTAAGGGAAAAATACATCAATGACTCGATTTATATTGGAACCGAAGAAATATTAGGGGCTTATTTTGAATACAAAGATAAAGATGTGTATGGGTTTCCATACGGATCAGAAAATCAAAAAAATGTGGAGTTTTTCGATGAGAATGGTAAGCAGATGAAAACAATGTTTTTAAAAGCTCCTTTGAAGTATTTTCACATTACCTCTAAATTTACGAACAGTCGTTTTCATCCGGTTCAGAAAAGATGGAAAGCACATAACGGAACTGATTATGCGGCACCTCACGGAACACCGATTATGACTACTGCAGCAGGAACAGTGATAGAGACAGGGTATTCATCCGGAAACGGAAATTATGTAAAAGTAAAACATGATGGTACCTATACAACACAATATTTGCATATGAGCAAGATATTGGTAAAGCGTGGACAACGCGTCACACAAGGTCAGACAATCGGTAAGGTAGGAAGTACCGGATTAGCTACGGGACCACATGTATGTTATCGCTTTTGGAAAAACGGAGTACAGGTAGATCCGTTAAGACAAAACCTTCCAACGTCACAGTCAATGAGCAAAGCCCAGTTGCCTGCTTATCTGGCAAAAATAAAACCAATAAAAGAGGCGATGGATGCCGAATTAAGTGAAAAATTCCAACATTAATTATGTTCGTAAAAGATAATCCGTCAGGAACTGTTTCCTGGGAGCATTTGAGAAATCATTTCTTTGAGATGCAGTACGTGAAAATGCAGGAATTGTTCAATGAAGACAAAGATCGCATTAAAAAGTTCCACATTCGTTGGAAAGATTTTATCGTTGATTTTTCTAAAAACAGGATAAACGATACTACTCTTCGGTTATTAGTGGATTTTGCCAATGAAATGAAGCTCTCACAAGGTATTGAAGCTCTTTTCAATGGCGAACTGATTAACGAAACAGAGAAAAGAAGTGTATTACATACTGCTTTAAGAGATACAAAAAATAAGTCAGCTGTTACCGAAGAAATAAAGGAAACTCTTTTCAGAATCAAAATGTTTTCTGATAAAGTGATCAAAGGCGAATACAGATCTACTTCAGACAAACCTTTTACAGATATTGTAAATGTTGGTATCGGAGGCTCAGATCTGGGGCCGAAAATGGTGGTAGAAGCCCTGGGCAATTACCGCAATCATCTCAAAACTCATTTTGTTTCTAATATTGATTTTGATGCGATCGATGAATTGTTAAAAAAGCTCAATCCTGAAACAACTCTTGTTATTGTCGTTTCTAAATCATTTACAACAAAAGAAACTATTGAGAATGCGATTCTTTTTAAAAACTGGCTTATCGCACATAAACAGGATGTCTCTAAACATATTATTGCCGTTTCTACCAATAACAATGAAGCGCAGGCTTTTGGCATTCAGGAGCAGAACATTTTTCCTATGTGGGATTTTGTTGGCGGCCGTTTTTCGTTGTGGAGTGCGGTAGGTATCAGTATTGCTTTATCAGTAGGTTATGCTCATTTTGAGGACTTACTTAAAGGAGCTGAATCAATGGATGAACATTTTAAACAGGAATCTTTTGATAAGAATATACCAGTTGTACTGGCCTTACTGAGTATTTGGTATAATAATTTTTTTGGTTTTGAAACGGAAGTTGTTATTCCATATGCAAATAAACTGACAGATTTTCCGGCTTACCTGCAACAGGTGACGATGGAAAGCAATGGAAAGAATATTGACAGAGCTCAAAATCCCGTAAACTATCAGACAGGAACTATTGTATGGGGGGAAATAGGTACAAATTCCCAACATGCCTTTTTTCAGCTTTTTCATCAGGGAACCAAAATAATTCCTGTTGATTTTATCGGCTTTATCAATCCATTTAATGAATCAGATATGCATGACTTGCTTATGGCTAACTTTTTTGCTCAAAGCGAAGCTCTACTGAATGGAAAAGTAGGGAACTATGCAGAACAACCTCAGGAAGATGATGTAAACGCTGTATATAAAGGCTTTTTAGGAAATAGGCCTTCCAATACCTTTTTGATAGAAAAGCTTACACCAGAAAGCTTAGGAAAGCTTCTGGCAATTTATGAACACAAAACATTTGTTCAGGGGTATTTATGGAATATTTATAGTTTTGATCAGTTTGGAGTAGAGTATGGTAAAAAACTGGCAGAATCAATTAGGGAAGAAATTCAAAATAAACATATAAAAGGCCATGATTGTTCTACTACATTTTTATTAGAGAACTATTTGAAATATAGAAAAAAGACCTTGTAAAAAGGTCTTTTTTTATTTTAAATCTTCAATATAGACTCTGACAGGTATCGTGAAAATTCTTTTTACGGGTCCTGAGAGCGTTTTTGCAGGTATCCACCTTGAGGAAGTAATCACACGAACACTTTCTTTATAGAAACTGTTTTCGACCGTTGTATTTACAGGTTTGAAATCAACCGGTTTACCCTCCTTATCAATTGTAAACATCAGATAGAGCATATAAGTAGTGGATTTTTGCTCTGCCTTTGGAATATCTTCTAAAGTAACATTGTTGAAATTGAAGTTTTTGGTAAAATAATTATAAAAATTATTCATTCCGCCTTTATAGCTTGCTTCCGAGATGACATCTTCATTTTCTGAAAGATTTTCTTTTATCTTTTCTAAATCAACCCGGAACAATGTGTTTTCTTTTTGTTGCAAAGAATCTGTTTGACAGAAAGCATGAGAGAAAATCAAATAAAACAGAGCTGTAAGTATCGTTTTTTTCATTATAGTTCGTCTAATTTAGTTAATAAATCCAAAGCTTTAGAAATACTTTTTACCTGATCAAATGTTAGGAGCAGACGCAGTCCGTTTTTCGTTTCTTTTTCCTTTAACGTTGCCAGATTCGCATACGCCTGTATAAATAACAATACTTTTTTAAATCGGTTGGACTGATAAAAATCAGATTGCTGGTCAGAAATAAAGTAACCAATCATTTTTCCCTGTTTAAGCAATAGCTTTTCAATTCCGATAGAGCTGGCAATCCATTTAATACGAACGCTGTCTAAAAGATTTTTTGCCTGCTTTGGCAATGCCCCGAATCGGTCAATGAGTTTCTGTTCATATTGTTTGAGATCGCTTTCGTTTTTCAGCGTGCTCAGTTCATTATATAACGTTAAACGTTCAGAAACATTGTTAATATATTCGTCCGGAAAAAGAATTTCAAAATCAGATTCAATGACAATATCTTTTACATAGACCTTATTTTCTATATGATTGTCTTCTTCATATAAGTCCTTAAATTCATTTTCTTTAAGTTCATCAATAGCTTCATTCATGATTTTTTGATACGTTTCAAAACCGATCTCATTGATAAAGCCACTTTGCTCTCCGCCTAACAAATCACCGGCACCTCTGATTTCAAGGTCTTTCATAGCAATATTGAATCCGCTGCCCAGATCGCTGAATTGTTCCAGTGCCTGAATCCGTTTGCGGGCGTCTTCTGTCATTGCTGAGTACGGTGGACAGATGAAATAACAAAAAGCTTTTTTATTGCTTCGTCCTACGCGACCTCTCATCTGATGTAAATCGGATAAACCAAAGTTATTGGCATTATTAATGAAAATAGTGTTGGCGTTTGGCACGTCAAGACCACTCTCAATAATAGTTGTTGCTACAAGTACATCAAAATCACCTTCCATAAAGGAGAGCAACAGATCTTCCAGTTTTTTACCATCAAGTTGTCCGTGTCCGACTCCAACTTTTGCATTCGGAACAAGGCGTTGGATCATCCCGGCAACCTCCTTAATATTTTCAATTCTGTTGTGTATGAAATACACCTGTCCGCCTCTTTCAATTTCATAAGAAATAGCATCTCTTATGACTTCTTCATTAAAGCCAACCACGTTAGTTTCAATGGGATACCTGTTGGGCGGTGGAGTTGTAATTACGGATAAATCTCTTGCAGCCATTAATGAAAACTGTAATGTTCTCGGTATAGGAGTAGCGGTAAGCGTAAGTGTATCTACATTTTGGGAAATGGTTTTAAGCTTGTCTTTAACTGCGACACCAAATTTTTGCTCTTCATCAATGACCAATAACCCCAGATCTTTAAAAACTACATTTTTACTTACCAGCTGATGGGTTCCGATGATGATATCTACTTTACCTTCTTGAAGTTCTTTGAGTGTTTCGGACTTTTGCTTGGCAGTTTTGAAACGGTTCAGATAGCTTACTTTCACTGGCATTTCTTTGAGCCTTTCAGAAAATGTACGGTAATGCTGAAACGCAAGAATGGTTGTTGGTACCAGTACAGCCACCTGTTTTCCGTTATCTACAGCTTTAAAAGCTGCTCTGATGGCCACTTCTGTTTTACCGAAACCGACATCTCCACATACCAAACGATCCATAGGACGATCGCTTTCCATGTCTGCTTTTACATCAATAGTTGCTTTCATCTGATCAGGAGTGTCTTCATAGATAAAGCTGCTTTCAAGCTCAGCCTGTAAATAGCTGTCCGGAGCTGATGCGAAACCTTTTTCCAGACGGCGTTTTGCATAAAGTTGTATCAGATTAAAGGCAATGTGTTTTACACGGGCTTTGGTTTTTTGTTTTAATGCTTTCCATGCATTAGAACCCAGTTTGTATATTTTAGGAGGAGTTCCGTCTTTCCCGTTGTATTTAGATATTTTATGTAAAGAATGGATACTTACATATACAATATCATTATCTGCATACACGAGTTTGATGGCTTCCTGTGTTTTACCTTCTACCTGTATCTTCTGTAAACCGCCAAATTTGCCAATTCCGTGATCTATATGGGTTACATAATCTCCTACAGAAAGAGTGGTTAATTCTTTGAGAGTAATAGACTGCTTTTTGGTATAGCCGTTTTTAATGTTGAATTTGTGATAACGTTCAAAAATCTGGTGATCAGTATAACAGGCAATCTGAAGTTCTTCATCGACAAACCCCTGAAACAAAGGCATGACAATGGTTTCGTATTGTGCTACTTTTTGAGTGTTATCATCTTTAAAACTTTCAAATATTTCGTGAAAACGTTTCGCCTGAGTATCGTTGGAACAATACAGGTAATTAGAAATACCGTTTTGAGTATTTTCGTTGAGATTTTCGATCAATAAGTCAAATTGTTTATTGAAAGAAGGTTGTGGCCTTACATGAACCTCAAGGTTTTTGCTGTAAGAAATATCCTGAGAATTGCTTAAACCGATGCAGCTGAATTTTTCCAGAGCATCAAAAAAGCTTTTTCCATTTACAAACATCTGTTCAGGACTTGCATGACGCACATTCTCTCCCAATTGGTTAAAAGCTTCTTCCGCTTTGACAAAAAGACGGTCTAATTTTTCCTTTAAGTAAGTGGGATTCTGAATTATCAATAGGGTATTCTCTGAAATGTAATTCAGAAAAGATTCTCGGCTTTCCTGTAAAAATTTGTTTTCTACATTAGGTATGATGGTTATCTTTTTATTGGTTTCAATAGAAAGCTGTGTTTCTACGTCAAATGTGCGGATGCTGTCAATTTCATTTCCAAAAAATTCAATGCGGTACGGATTGTCATTCGAGAATGAAAATACGTCAATGATACCTCCTCTGACTGAAAATTCACCGGTTCAGAAACAAAATCTACTCTTTTAAAATTATACTCAAATAAAACCTCATTTACAAAGTCAATGGTCATCTGGTCACCTAAGTTGATTTTAAGAGTGTTTTTATCCAGTTCTTTTCGGGTAACCACTTTTTCGAATAAGGCATCTGTATAAGAGACAATAACAGCGGGTTTTTTTCTTGAATTTATTCTGTTAAGCACCTCTGCCCTAAGTAATACATTGGCGTTATCTGTTTCCTCAATCTGATAAGGTCTGCGATAAGAGCCGGGATAGAAAAGGACATCTTCCTTACTTATGATGTTTTCAAGATCATTTAAATAATAAGCCGCTTCTTCTTTATCATTGAAGATGAGTAAAAAAGGAACGTCATTTTGTTTGAACAAAGCTGATAACTGGAAAGATAGAGAAGACCCGATAAAACCGCGAACGGCAATTTTAGTTCCTTTGGTATTAATTGAATCCTGAATTCTTTTTGTTGCAGATCCTTTTTCGTATAGTGATTTAATAGATGATTTCATTCGGGTTATTCTGTAGGAATTGCGTTTCTGGAAGCTCTTTTTACGGTATCAAAGGATTGGATCAGCTGATCTTCACCCTGTTCTTTTGGAATTGCTTTTCTAAGTAAGATCTCGTCAAACTGATTTCCAATTGACAGATAATTTTTATTGATTTCTGCTAATAATTCTTCTACCTTTTTTTGTTGAATCACATCGAGTTCCATATACATATCCAATGAGTTTAAATTGGTTTGTAGCAGGGCAATACGGCTTTCAACAGCTGGTGTTTTAAATGTTTCTGGAATATTGTTAGATAAGGTGATTCCTGTCATTGCCAGTTGGGCTGCCTTCTTTCTGAAAGCATTAAGCGAAGTGACGGGTTTAGAAATAATTTCTCTTTCAAAGTCATTCCATTCTTCCCAGTCCGTCAAATTTTTGCCGTTTCAGGAGTGGAATGGGAAAAGTAGAAGAAACCGTTGCCGCTTTTGTTTTGTTTCTGAAAAAAAAGAAAGATACAAGACTGATTCTGGATGCAGATGCTATAAACATACTTTCAGAAAATCCTGAATTGTTTGATCTTTTGCCTACAAATACCATACTTACGCCTCATCCAAAAGAATTAGAACGTCTGATAGGAACATGGACAAATGATTTGGATAAGATAGAAAAAGCTAAAGGCTTCTGCGCTAAATACCATTGTATTTTACTTATCAAAGGCGCTCATACCTTGACCTTATTGCCATCGGGTAAAATGTATTTCAATTCGACCGGAAATGAAGGGATGGCCACTGCTGGTAGCGAGATGTACTGACCGGAATCCTTACTTCTATACTGGCTCAGGGATATGCTGCTGAAAAAGCAGCTGTATTCGGTGTGTTTTTACACGGACTGGCAGGAGACCATGCCAAAAAGCAGTATGGGGCACAGAGTATGACGGCTACAGATATTATATCACATCTGTCAGATGCTTACTTCACTATATCCGATTCCGATATCACCTTCTGAATACAAAAAGTAAAAGAAATAATTGAAAGGCAATGATAATATAAAAACTGATTTTAAAAGAAGTTTTTTTTGTTTTATGCCTGAAATGCTGCATGCCAAGCCATGAACCAAAGCTTCCTCCCAAAGCACTTGCTATCAGAAGATTTTTTTCTGAAATACGCTTTCTTCCCTTTATCGCCCGGTCTTTGTCGATATGAAAAAGGCTATATGCAATATAATTAATGATGATTATATAAAGAAAGAAGTATTTCATGTGTTTTAAAAATGATGACAAAGGTAGTATTTTAGCATTTTATTTAAAATTGATGATGAATTTAACTTCCTATATTCAGCAAACTGTTGTTACAAGTCCGAAAAATATTGAGCAGACATTACAGTTATTAGCAGAAGATTGTACGATTCCTTTTATTGCCCGCTATCGTAAAGACCGGACAGGCAATCTTGATGAGGTAGCTATCGAACAGATTGCCAAACAAAAACAGCAATTTGATACTATTGTAAAAAGAAAAGAATCATTCTGGCTTCGATTGAAGAGCAGGGAATGCTTACTGATGTGTTGGAACAAAAGATAAAAAACAGTTTTGATCTGAATGAACTCGAAGATCTTTATTTGCCTTTTAAAAAGAAGAGAAAGACAAAAGCTGATACGGCACGTGAAAACGGATTGGAACCTTTGGCAAAAATGATCATGTCACAAAAAATAGAGGATGTATATACAGTGGCCTCTAAATATAGAAATGAAAAAATAAACTCTGAAGAAGATGCCTTACAGGGAGCAAGAGACATTATTGCGGAGTGGATCAATGAAAACGGTTTATCTGAGAAAAGTAATAAGAAGAAAATTCCAAAGAGAATCGGTTATTACTTCGAAAGTAGTAAAAACTAAAAAAGAAGAGGAAAGTGCACAGAAATTTAGTCATTATTTTGACTGGTCTGAACCTCTTTATAAAACCGCTTCTCACCGGCTTCTGGCTATGCTACGGGCGGAAAATGAGGGATTTGTAAAGATAAATGTAGCCATTGAGCCCGTTGATGCGATTACCTTTATGGAGGAAACGGTGATCAAAACAGAGAATGAAACGGCTGCTCAATTGCGTATGGCTGTAGCTGATGCGTATAAAAGACTCCTGGCACCCAGCTTGTCTAATGAGGTTTTGCAGGAGGCTAAACTCAAAGCAGACAAAAACTCAATCGGTGTTTTTGCCGATAACTTATCTCAACTTCTTTTAGGTGCTCCTCTCGGTGAAAAAAGAGTTCTGGCAATAGATCCGGTTTTAAAACAGGCTGTAAAATCGTTTGTTTAGACGAAACGGGCGGGTTATTGTATAATGAGACTATTTTTCCACATGCACCGCAGAAAGATACAGCGATGGCGATGAAAAAAATCCGTTCAATGGTTAATTCCTATAAAATTGAGGCCATTGCTATCGGTAATGGTACAGCGTCCGGGAAACAGAATTTTTTATAAAAAAGATTGCCTTTGACAAACCCCTACAGGTTTTTGTAGTGAGTGAAGCAGGGGCATCGGTATATTCTGCTTCCAAAGTCGCCAGAGATGAGTTTCCCAACTATGATGTTACAGTACGTGGAGCTGTTTCTATCGGCAGAAGATTACAGGACCCTTTGGCTGAATTGCTGAAAATAGAACCTAAAGCTATCGGAGTAGGGCAGTATCAGCATGATGTAGATCAAATGTTACTCAAAGAAGAATTGGATCAGGTAGTAGGGCGTTCTGTAAATGCAGTGGGTATCAATCTCAATACCGCAAGTAAATCCTTACTGAGCTATGTATCGGGTATCGGAGAAAAAATGGCAGAAAATATTGTTGCGTATCGCAAAGAACATGGTACTTTTTCTAATAGAAATGAATTAAAGAAAGTAAACCGGCTTGGAGAAAAAGCTTTTCAACAGGCAGCTGCTTTTGTAAGAATTAAAAACGGAACGAACCCTTTAGACAATTCTGCAGTACATCCGGAAGCCTATAAAGTTGTTGAGAGAATGGCGAAAGACCTAAATGTTTCTTTAAAAGAATTGATTGGAAACAAACAATATATCGAAAAGATTGATAAACAACGGTATTATACGGATGATATCGGATTACTTGCGATAGAGGATATTCTCAATGAATTGGAAAAACCGGGATTGGATCCGAGAAAAATCTGCTAAAATATTTGAGTTTGATGCTACTGTAAAAACGATTAATGATCTTAAAATCGGACAAGTTTTGCCCGGAATCGTCAATAATATTACTAATTTCGGATGTTTTGTGGATATTGGTATTAAAGAAAGCGGATTGGTTCATATCTCTAAACTCAAAGCTGGTTTTGTAAGTGATGTAAATGAAGTAGTAAAACTACATGAACAAATTATGGTAAAGGTAACCGATGTTGATTTGGGAAATAAACGCATACAGTTGAGCATGATATTGTAAATAAAAGAAACAGGATGAGGAATTTTTAAATAAGATTCCTCATTTTTTTGTAGAATTCCACAAACGTTAAGCGGTTGTTAATTTGTTGGTTTACAGTTTTTTATTTCTTGTTTTGCTGGGGTTTTAATATAAAAAGGATGTTAAAATAAAAAGTTTGATAATGAGGCCTTATTCTTGAATTTTAAAAGGATGAAATTAATCCATAAAAATTATATAATCATGAAAAAGGTATTTTTAGCAACATTGGTTTTTGCAGGAGCAACTACTTTTGCACAGGCTCAGGAAAAGAAAGAGATGAAAACAACTTCTCAAAATAAGGAGACTGCTACGGAAACTAACTGTAGAAGCACCCGCTCCTCCAAAAGCAGAGCATCATCCTCAAAGAATTCAGGAGGCTTCAAAGCCACAGCAAGAGCCACAAAAGGTGATAGCCCCTGCGCCTGTACCTAAAGAGCAACCAAAAGAACCAAAAGTTCAAGGAGCTAAAAAGTAAGTTGAGGTCTTTTTCCACAACAATTTAATTCAGGTGAGTAAAACAGGAACAGTTTTTAAAAATCTGAAAAAAGCGAAATTAATATAACTTATTGTAATTCAGGTTATTTGTTTTTTTGCTTTATTTGGCATTTGAATTGCACTATTGATAATAGCTAAGAAAAACAAAATGGTATAAAAACCATTTATGAAAATATTTGAAAAGGAAAGAAAGTAGTGTTTTTATTATGTTTTATAAGGGAAATGCCCATCTAGAAATAGATGGGTGTTTTTTTTCCATTAACTCAGAAATTATTCTTCTGTTGATTTGTTTGCTGGGTTTGTAGTCTGTTGTGCCTTAGAATTCTCTTCTTTTGTAGCATTTTTAAACTCCTTTATCCCGTTCCCTAATCCTTTCATTATTCAGGAATCTTTTTTCCTCCAAAAAGTAGCAAAACCACTACTATTATAGGAATTAATTCTGTAAATCCTATTCTACCCATTATTGATTGATTTTATTAAAGTTATTGTTTGTTTTCAGTATCTTTTTTTGAAGCAGGGTTTTGATCCTCTTCTTTTGTAGCGTCTTTGAATTCTTTAATTCCACTTCCTAATCCTCGCATTAGTTCAGGGATTTTCTTACCACCGAACAATAGCAATATTACTGCGATGATTAATACTATATTCCATGGACTAAGCATCCCTAAAAATACCGCTAATGAATTCATACTAAACATATTTATATTATAATTGTACAAAGATAAAACAAAAAGGATTCGCAACAGAGTTAAGATTCTATAATTTTAACACAACCTTATCATAAATATAAGTTGACGCGTTTTTTGATGAAACAAAATGGATATTTCATATCTTTGTTTTTATTTGGAAAAAGTACGTAATTACAACGGTTGTTCTTTTTTTATCAACAGAAAACAGTATGTCAATTAAATCTTTTTTTGCGAAAATTTATGCAAGATCCGTCTACAAGAAAGCAACAAAATGGATGCAAAATCCGGTCGAAACACAGGAGAAGGTTTTTCAGAAACTTATAAGTGAAGGTGCTTCAACGGTGTTTGGAAAAGATCATTTATTTTCGGAGATCAATGATCATGCTGATTTTTGCAACAGCGTCAACATTACAGATTATGAAGGTTTAAAGCCTTATATAGAAAGAGTTGTAAAAGGAGAAGAGAATATCTTATGGGAAGGAAAACCGATTTACTTTGCCAAGACTTCCGGAACAACTTCCGGAGCAAAATACATACCCATTACAAAAGACTCAATTCCTAATCATATTGATGGAGCAAAAAACGCTTTGTTATTTTATATCCACGAAACCGGAAAAACGGATTTTGTCAACGGAAAAATGATTTTTTTACAGGGAAGTCCGGTTTTAGAAGAAAAGCACGGAATAAAGTTTGGAAGACTATCGGGAATAGCGGCTCATTATGTGCCATCTTATCTTCAAAAAAACCGACTGCCAAAATGGGAAACCAATTGTATTGAAGATTGGGAAACCAAAGTAGATGCAATTGTAAGAGAAACCCAGAAAGAAGACATGAGGCTAATTTCGGGAATTCCCTCCTGGGTACAGATGTACTTTGAAAAATTGGTTCAGGTATCGGGAAAACCAGTCGGAGAATTGTTTGCCAACTTTGATCTGTTTGTTTACGGTGGAGTTAATTATGAACCTTACCGTACAAAGTTTGAAAAACTTATCGGAAGAAAAGTAGATTCTATAGAGTTGTTTCCGGCTTCTGAAGGATTTTTTGCTTTTCAGGATTCTCAAAAAGAAAAAGGAATGCTGTTGCTATTGGATGCGGGAATCTTTTATGAATTTGTAAAAGCAGAGGAGTTTTTTAATGAAAATGCCCGTAGATATACCATAGGTGAAGTAGAACTGCAGGTAAATTATGTTCTGATTATTTCAACCAATGCGGGTCTTTGGGCGTATAATATCGGAGATACCGTAATGTTTACGAGTCTTGATCCGTATAGAATTGTAGTTTACAGGCCGTATCAAACATTATATTTCTGCATTTGGAGAACATGTAATCGGAAAAGAAGTAGAACTGGCATTGCAGAAGGCATTGGAAAATACAGGCGTAATTGTAAATGAGTTTACTGTAGCACCACAGGTAAACCCTGAAACAGGATTGCCTTATCATGAATGGTTTATTGAATTTGAAAAAGAGCCTGAAAACATGGAATACTTTTCTTTGGCAATTGACAATGAATTGCGTCAACAAAACGTTTATTATGATGATCTGATAAAAGGAAATGTTTTACAGGTGCTTAAAATAAAAAAGGTGCCCGTCAATGGGTTTCAGGAGTATATGAAATCGATTGGAAAACTGGGAGGACAGAATAAACTGCCCCGATTGTCTAATGACAGAAAGATTGTAGACCAACTAAAAACAAAAAAATAATGCTGAAGATTTGCCGTGTATTTCTGTTATTTGCTTTTCCTGCCTATGCACAGGTTGGCGGTACAGTGGTCGATGGTGAAACAAATGAGCCGATACATTATGCGAATGTCTGGAATAATGATGCATCAGCAGGCGCTACAACTAATGTGGAAGGTACCTTTGAGGTAAAAAAAGCAGTTGAAAATGATGTGTTTATTGTAAACGCATCCGGATACGAAACTCTTTTGACAAAAGCATTAGAAGGTGATACTATCCGTTTGGTAAAAAATCATGTGATGAAAGATGATCTGATTGTGTATCCGGAAAAAACATTACACCATACGATCGGAGATGCACACTATGAAAATTTGTATTTTAATCCGGGTAATATACCATGGATTTATGCGAAGTTTTTGAAAACACGTCAGAAATCAGACATGTGCAATACCTGAGTAAAGCTATTGTTTATACCAAAAGTATTGTCAATGATGCGACTTTTAAACTCCGGATACTGAAACCTGATGCCGATGGCTGTCCCGGAGAAGACCTCATTGTTGAGCCTATTATTGTTCATGTAAAAAGAGGCAACAAGAAAAATATTGTTGACCTTTTGTCCTATAATGTAAAGATGCCTGAAAAAGGAGTTTTTATTGGAGTTGAGTGGCTCATGACTGATAATAACAGGTTGAAGACCATGACGTATGTGAAAGGACAGGAACTCTTTGAAGATTATCGCTATGCCCCTGATCTCATCAGTAATACGGTAGAAAAATCTTCTGCCTTTAGGTATATGTTCGGAGACTGGTTCAGCAACGAACAATTTATACAACAAAAGAACCATTAAAAGAAATAAAAACATATATTGATCCGGCTATCGGATTGATTTTATCAAATTAAATAGAATGAAAGAATTAAAAAATATATCAAGAACACGATCACAGGAATCATCTGCTGCGATTGAAAGAATTTATATTACCATGCGCCATCTGTTTAACAGAGGGTTTTATAAGCCAATGGGTGTTTCCGGAGAAACATTAAGAGAAGCATTGTTGCAACTGCGACCTGAAATTTACGGATCTATTGCTGATGAAAAAGTAGAGCTAAATGGTCTGTTATATGTAATAGAGCGTTTGCCGATTGGGATAGAGGAATGCCGTTTTATAACCTGACTTCAGATGAAGGGTATTCAGAATCGCATTTCAAAGCAATCGTGCCGCCAAAAAGACGCAGAAATTGTTATCGTATTGACGATGAACAAATGAATATAGAAATTACGAGAGGGCGATCAGATATCTATGATGTACTCACGCATCTTACCTTTATTTTTATAGAGTCGCACAAAATCAAGAATCGTATTTTTATTGAAGATGAAGAGAAATTCTCCAGAGACTGGCAAAAGCTTGAACAGGCGGTTTTAAAGAGGACATGCTTGAGCAGAATGAAAAAGAAGTCGCTATTTCGCATGTTTCTAATATTCTGGGAAGAACATTTTCTGAAATAAACTCTATATATGATCAGTTTGCCGTTTTAGAAAATCCGGACCGTTTTTTACATATTATTTATTGGTTAGGGAAGCTTGCGATTGATGAAGTGGTGTATAATAATAAAAGAACAATTACTTTCAGTCCTATTTTGAGAGAGCGTCTCGGACATCATATTTATGGTGAAATCTGGGCAGATAATATTAAAAATGCTCTGAAAGAACTGAATCTTTTACAACGCCCGATTCATATTATCAGTGCGAATATGCACAGTGTGATGAATTCTATCTTTGCCGTTCCGGTACTGAAATCCAGACTGAAAGATAAGATTGATATTGAGATTTATGAAGAACTGAGCAAGTCTGAGAATGATGTATTGAGAAAAGTAGTCAAAGAGCGCGCAGACCGGGAAGGAATGTTGTTTTTACCGGATACGTCAGGTACCAACATCGATGTGCAGTTATTTGATACAGCGAAGATCGATCCGGAGACTTCCACTCTCGTGCACGCTTTAAAGGAAAACCTGACGAAGAAAAACCTGTTAATATTGTTATGGATTATGCCTTCGGAGAGCAGGCTTATGAAACGATTGACGAGCTGCTTAAACCGTTTAAAAAAGATGTATATTTGAACGTTGAATCTGTATCTATTATGGGTAAAGCCGGAATTCTGGTTGGAGACAAAGGAGATATTATGATTCCGTTTGCACATATCAATGAAGGGACAGGGGATAATTATCCTTTTGAGAATGAGTTGAAACCGGAAATGTTGAAGGACATGGTATTCCTGTTTGTGGAGGAACAATGATTACTGTTTTAGGAACTTCATTGCAAAATAAAGATCTGTTGAAGTTTTTCCATGATTCTACATGGAGGGTGATAGGTCTGGAAATGGAGGGAGCTCATTATCAGAAAGCAATTCAATCTGCTTCCAAGATCAGAAAGAGCATCAATCCGGATGTAAAAGTACGTTATGCCTATTATGCATCGGATAATCCTTTGGAAACCGGAAGTACGCTGGCATCGGGCGGATTGGGATCAACAGGTGTAAAACCAACGTATTTGATTACTATAAAAATATTGGAACAAATTTTTAATACTCTCTAAAAATATGAGCGAACCATTTGATGTTAAGAACACTATCCCTCAAGAATCAGAAGTTGACCTTCAACATTTTTCTAATAGGATAAACGGTTTTTATGACCGCTTTATTTATAATATCTATCGCTTATTTCGATTTTTGAAGAGAAATAAATTTGTTGTATTGATTCTTTTACTTATTGGAGGAATTCTTGGCTTTTTTAGCGATCAGTCAAATGATGACCGATCTTTGAACGAAATATTGGTAGTACCCAATTTTAATAGTGTTGAGTATTTGTATAATACGGTAGAAACGTTTGATATAATTGGTTTTAATAATGAGTTGAAAGCATCTGATAATAATGAAGTGCTATACAACATTAAGATAGAACCGTTTATGACGCCTATAATTTTATTATTAGTGATCGTACACATTTAAAGGCTTTTGAAATATTGAGTGATCGTTCTATAGATTTAGAGAAATATTCAAAAAGTAATTAGCGTCTAAGAATTATAAATTTCATCTTCTGAAAATTTATACAAAAGGCAATGGTAAACACGACTGCTTTGGTTGATAGAATATTAGAGAAGATGAACAATGATAGCTATTTTAACAAACGCAAAGAAATTGAAAAAGTAAATACGTTGAACAAACGTAATGAACTGGCAAAGTCAATTGATTTAATCAATGGTATGTTTCAACGTTTAGGAGAAGAACAGAAAACCAGTGACTTGTCTTTAAATTCTTACAATCAGGTTGGAGATGTTTTAGAAATTAAAGAGGACCTAATTCGTCAGGTAAATGCTACTGATGTGCAATTGATAGAGCAGGATAAAATTATATATGATGCCTCGCGAATTATGAACATTAAGGTTACGTCTTTAATTCCTAATATTATACTCTTTCCTTTCTTGTTTCTTGTTTTATTTCTTAATTATGGTTATCTAAAAAGTAAATTTAATCGATTAAAGACAAGCTTCTAATTATGGTATAGTGAGTCAGACAAAACACTCCCTTATTAATTTTATAGTACATGGCGCCGGACAAATTGTAAACCTGTTAGCACCATTTATAGTCATGCCTTATTTATTAAGGTTTGTGGTGTCGAAAATTGGGGTAAAATAGGTGTAGCTACTT